>CAIVKC010000046.1 GCA_903906365.1 uncultured Bacteroidota bacterium
AAAAATAATTATAAAAATATATATATTTATATAATATATATTATACTTAATCATGTGGCTGAATAATAATAGACTTTACAAGTAATTTATTTACATTATTATTTTTATATATTTGTTTTTCCCGCTTTTTGGGGCATTTTATATATCCTTTATCTATTGAGGGCTGCCCGCCCGCGCTCTAAAACCTGTAATTAGGAAGCGCCTGGGCTGATTTAGACTGATTCCACGCAATGGCCCATGAAGCGCGCCCCTGCGACAATATTTACAAATAACTGTATTACAACACTTTATAGCCAAACTACCGGGAAAGCCGGCTCTTCCCAGCCGCTGAATCCCTGGCCAAAAGTTATTCACACCCCCAAAAATTAATTTTGTTATGTGGTGCTAATTTGTAATTTAGTGCAAGAATTTAATGGGTTAGTAAGTAAGGGGTCAGCCGAGTCGCTGACCCTTTTACTTTTTAGTCCGGTCTGCGTCCACGGCAGGTTCCCTCAGCAATACCTTTGCATGACTTCACTTACATCCGGTGTGCAAACGGGAAAAATTTTCTACACTATTAACAGCAGTGAACACCTACAACATGCAGAGCGGAGCGAATCGTCCTTTGCGGAATCGTAAGACATTGGGCAGATAAAGCAATCGATCAGGTCCCCTGTAAGCAGACCTGAAATTTTTCACCACTCCAATAACTTCTACCTTTACGGTTATGAGTAAGATCAAGACAGCTTTTTTTTGCAGTAACTGCGGATATGAGTCTGCCAAGTGGTTGGGGAAATGCCCGGGCTGCGAGCAGTGGAATACTTTCGTGGAAGAACTCATTACAAAGGATAACAAATCCGCCGACATGGACTGGAAGAAATTCGCGTCGGATAAAAAAGACATCAAGACCATTTCGATCAGTGAAGTGGTAAGCGGGGAAGAAAAGAGAATTGTAAGCGCCGATGCTGAGCTGAACAGGGTTCTGGGGGGAGGCATTGTGGCCGGCAGCCTGGTGCTGGTGGCCGGTGAGCCGGGTATTGGCAAGAGCACCCTTTTTCTGCAGAACGGTTTAATGCTTAAAGACATTATCACACTTTATATCAGCGGGGAGGAAAGTGAGCAGCAGATAAAAATGCGGGCGGACCGGCTTAAAATCCAAAACGACAAGTTCTACCTGCTCACGGAAACTTCCACGCAGGTCATTTTCCAGGAGATCAAAAAACTAAAGCCCCAGCTGGTCATTGTGGATTCCATACAGACCCTGCAGTCCCCCTATATTGAATCTTCGCAGGGAAGTGTTTCCCAGATCCGGGAATGTGCTGCAGAATTTCAGCGTTATGCCAAAGAGACCAATACGCCCGTATTCCTGATTGGTCATATAACCAAGGACGGCAATATCGCCGGGCCAAAAATCCTGGAGCATATGGTGGACACGGTTCTGCAATTTGAAGGGGACCGTCACTATGCTTACCGGATCCTCAGGACACTGAAGAACCGCTTTGGAAGCGCCTCCGAACTGGGCATCTATGAAATGAGTGATGAAGGCATGCGGGCCGTGAGCAATCCCAGCGAAATTCTGATCACCCAAAAGGAGGACCAGCTGAGCGGTGTGGCCATAGCGGCCACCATCGAGGGCATGAGGCCCATGCTGATTGAAGTGCAGGCCCTGGTCACCCAGTCCGTCTATGGCACCCCGCAGCGGACGGTGAGCGGCTTTGATCTGCGACGCCTGCAACTGCTGCTGGCCGTACTGGAAAAAAGGGGCGGATTTCATTTTGGGGTAAAGGATGTATTCCTCAACATCGCCGGCGGGCTTAAGGTGGAAGATCCTTCCATTGACCTGGCGGTATTATGTGCCCTGCTGAGTTCCTATGAGGACATCTCGCTGCCCCAGCATACCTGCTTTGCCGGCGAAGTGGGACTGAGTGGCGAAATCAGGGCCGTCAACCGCATAGAACAACGCATTGCCGAGGCAGAAAAACTGGGCTTTGAAAAAATACTGGTTTCCAAGTACAACCAGAAGGGACTGAAGAACCAAAAATTCAATATAGAAGTGCTGAGCATGGGAAGGGTCGATGAAGTATACAGGTATCTTTTTTCCTGATAAGCCGGCAGGCCGCCCAACAGGGGGTGAAACTGGCTGCCAAAACAACTTTAGCGCAACTATTCCGTTATATAGCCCGGGAGGATGCCCTCCTTTTTAACCAAAAAGATGAACAAAGTTTTCCCGCTGATATTTTTTTTACTGGTGATGCTGGTCGGTGGATGTAAAAAGGACAGCTTTATCACTTCCCCCGATGCCCTCATTGGCCTGTCAAGTGATACCCTTTTTTTTGACACCGTATTTGTAACAACGGGATCTGTGACCCAGCAGGTGAAAATTATCAACCAGAATGCCCAGAAAATTAAAATCAGTGCGATCAGGCTCATGGGAGGAGCCTCCTCTGTTTTCAAAATCAATATAGACGGCTCAGCGGTTAGCGAGACCGACAACCTGGAAATAGGGGCCAATGACAGCGTGTACCTGTTCGTTTCCGTATTCATCAACCCCGCTGCCCCCAACCTCCCTTTTATCCTCCGCGACAGCATAGAGGTTTCTTTCAACGGCAATCATCAGTATATCCAGCTGCAGGCCTGGGGACAAAATGCGCACTTCCTCAAAAACAGGACCCTGACCGGACAGGTTACCTTCACCAATGACCTGCCTTATGTGATCACCGGCGGGCTGCAGGTTGCCCCCGGGGCTACACTGACCATCAACAGCGGATGCCGCATATACCTCCACGCAGATGCACCCCTGCTGGTGGACGGTTCCCTGCAGGCCCAGGGAGACAGCAATGCCAGGATTTTATTTACGGGGGACCGCCTGGATATGCCCTATAACAGTTACCCGGGCAGCTGGCCCGGCATTGTATTTCGCGGAAGCAGTACCGGCAACCAGCTTACCTATTGCGTAATCAAAAACGCCTACCAGGCCATCGTTACCCCGCCGTCCATGCAGCCGGGGGACTGGCAACTCGCGCTGAACCAGTGCATCGTGGACAACAGTTATGATGCGGGAATCTACGCCGTCCAGAGCAATATCTCCGCCACCAACTGCCTGCTGAGTAATTGCGGGAAGAACCTGGCCCTCACCGGCGGCGGCCATTACCAGTTTACCTACTGCACGGTGGCGAGCTATTCCAATGACTATATTTCCCACAATGCACCCGTACTGCAGGTCAGCAACTACCTGCAGCAGGGAGCCGGCTACCTGGTATCCGGCCTGAATGCCTCTTTTTTGAACTGTATTTTCTGGGGAGGAAACGGACTGGTGGATGACGAAGTCACCGTTTCCCTGCAGCCCGGACTCCCGGCGCCCTCCGTTCAATTCTCCGGCTGCCTGTGGAAAGTGAAAAACAGCCCGCAGGGAGCCGATACCTCAGGGATGCTGGTCAATACCGATCCGATGTTTGACAGCGTCAACAACCTTCGCCGATACTATGATTTTCACCTCCGCAGCCAATCCCCGGCCATTGGAAGCGGGATGGTCACGGCCGGTATTGCGACCGATTTGGATGGCCTTCCCCGGGTGACCGGGGGAAGGACGGACAGGGGATGTTATGAAAACATTCCTTAATATATTTACCTCTCCGGGGCCTTTACACAAATTCAGAATAATATTGGTAATTCAAACTAACTTACGGGTTGATTGTTGAATTATTAAAACCACCAAACATGATACGTTTAGCTATTCTTTCCATTTTATTAATTGGCACCATGAGTGTATATGATTTCAAAGTTCCGGGTCTTGATGGCAATACCATTGACCTGTCCAAGTACAAGGGTAAAAAAATCCTTATTGTCAATACTGCCTCCAAATGCGGCTATACCCCCCAGTATGCAGACCTCGAAAAACTATATGAAAAATACAAAAGCAAACTGGTGATCATCGGTTTTCCGGCCAACAATTTCGGCCAGCAGGAACCAGGCACCAACGGTGACATTAAGGAATTCTGCAGCAAGAATTACGGGGTGAGTTTTCCCATGGCAGAAAAAGTCGATGTGGTTGGAGACAATACCCATCCCCTTTTCAAATACCTGACCGAAGAGGCTAAAAAATTAGGCACCCCCGATCCCGTCATCAAATGGAATTTTACCAAATTCCTGGTGGATGAAAACGGTAAACTGATCGCGGTATTTCCCAGCAAGGTTACCCCGATGAGTGAAGAGATCACCAAGTATCTGAACTGATCCTGCGCTGTTTCAATTTGCATGGCATGACATCCAGTCCTCCTGCTCCATACACTGCATTGCGCCCGGGCCTCTGGCCCGGGCTTTTTTTATGCGCGGCCGGGTCCAAGAAGGCCCCTTTCCGATTATCTTTGCTCCCATGGCATTCAAAGAGATTATCGGACAGGGCGCTGTGAAAAGCCAGCTCACCGAACTGGTGCAGCAAAACCGGCTGAGCCATGCCCTGCTTTTCCTGGGGCCGGAAGGCAGCGGGGCATTAGCCCTGGCTTTGGCCTTTGCCCAATATATGGTTTGTGAAAAAGTCCATGGCGCCGGCTCAAAACCCGCCGCGCCCGGCCTATTCGGGGAACCGGCGCCTGGCAAACAGGAACTGCCTGAGAAATGGGAAGACGCCTGCGGCCTCTGTCCGGCCTGTACCAAAGCCAGGCAGATGGTCCATCCGGACATCCATTTCTCCTATCCGGTCATCCCCAAAAAAACCGGTGACAAACCCCTGAGTACCGACTTCATCGCTGAGTGGAGGGAATTTGTGTCCAAGCACCCCTATGGCAATGTATATGACTGGCTTCAGTTCATCGGGGCAGAGAACAAACAGGGCAATATCACCGCCCATGAATGCAATGACATCATTCACAAACTGAGTCTGAAAAGTTTTGAGAGCGAATACAAGCTGCTGATCATGTGGATGCCCGAGTACCTGGGTAATGAAGGCAACAAACTGCTGAAGCTCATCGAGGAGCCACCCCCCAACACGCTTTTCATCCTGGTGGCGGAAAACGAATCCCTGATCCTGCAGACCATCCTCTCCAGGACCCAGCTGGTGAAAATACCGGCGCTGGAAACCCCTGATATCTCCGGTGCCCTTATCCAGCGAAACGGGATTTCCCCGGAGCAGGCAGGCCAGGTGGCATCCATCTCGGAAGGCAATTACCATGAAGCCCTCCAGCTGCTCCAGCACGCGGACGAAGACTGGTTCGGCCTGCTCCGGGAATGGCTCAATGCCATCCTCAAGACCGGCCCCTCGGCCCAGGTCAAATGGATCGAGGAGGTTTCCAAAATGGGACGGGAAAGGCAAAAACAGTTCCTGCGCTACTTTAACCATATCCTGGAACAGGCCATACGGCTCAGCGTCCTGGATGGATTGCCGGTGCCCATGACAGAAAAAGAAAAGGAATTTACCCTCAGGCTGAACCGCCTCACGGGCATCGCCGAACAGCAGGAGATCATTCGTGAAATCGACAGGGCCACCTATTTCATAGAACGAAACGCCAACGCCAAAATGCTTTTCCATGCCCTGACCATCAAAATCTATCATATCATTGCCCATAAAACAGTGGCCACTATGTTGTAAATTCATCCGGCCAACACCATCCCATGATGCATTTTCACTGCCTTCAGCATGTTCCCTTTGAACCTCCCGGTAATATGGAGGAATGGATCCATTCCATCGGAGGACAACTGGGATTTACCAGACTCTACCTGCAGGAGCCCCTTCCCTCCCTCAGGGACCTGGATGCCATCATCATCATGGGAGGCCCCATGAGCGTGCAGGATGAAGACCGTTTTCCCTGGTTACAGGCCGAAAAGGAATTCCTGAAGCAGGCCATTGGGGAGGGCAAAAAAATCCTGGGCATCTGCCTGGGGGCCCAGCTGATTGCAGCCGCACTGGGCAGCCGGGTTTACCCCAACCGGGAAAAAGAGATCGGGTTCATGCCTGTCCGGTTCATTGCTCCGCCCGGGCAGCTTCCCGGACTGGACTTTCTGCCGGAAGAGGCCACCGTATTCCACTGGCATGGTGACACATTTGACCTGCCGGCAGGCGCACAACTGCTGGCTTCCTCCGGGGCTTGCCTTAATCAGGCATATATAATTAATAAGCAAATACTTGCTTTACAATTTCACCCGGAGGTTACACCCCGGATCATAGAAGACATGATATCCATGGAAGGCCAGGAACTGGTAGCCGGCCGCCATGTGCACAGTGCCGCTAAGATCCGGGAGGATGTCCACTTTACAGAACCCAACAAAAAGTGGTGGTTCTCCCTGCTGGCCTATTTTTTTGAACCCGGATAGCCCCTGTATGCCCGGCCCCCGCAAAATGTAATATTATGGAACTGTCAACCATGGCCGGCTCTGCCGGTGTCAGCCTGCTACTGATCGCTTTTTTCCTGAACCTGTTTGGTATATGGTCACAGGAAAATAAAATATATATTTTTCTTAATATAATTGGAGCCGGGCTGTCCTGCTATGCATCCGTGCTCATCAAATACATGCCTTTTGTCATTTTGGAAGGCACCTGGTGCCTGGTAGCCCTCGCAGGACTCCTGAAAAACTCAAAGGCGTCCTGACCATTATGCGCTAATCCCGGATTTCGTAGTATATTTGTTAATACCTCTCCTAACCGAGGGGTTTATGAAAAGAGGCAAAAGAGGGTATGATTCGAGGGGATTGACCGGAAAGAGGCATTCTAATCCGTTTTTTAGCAGCGTCATTTTGCACAAACATATTTCATGGTCTTCCTGTCCGGGCCGAAGCGGCCACAGGGATGACCAAACCATTTTCAGCAGAAGGCCCGGGCGCCTGCCGGCTCTGTTGTACTGGTTATCTGCAATACATGGGCAACGCTGTATAAAAACACCTCCACCGGTTTGGTTTCCTTCCCTGTTTTCAGCATTTATTATTCAATTCATTTATTAATTCTTTTGAAATATGGGATGCAGCAATTGCGGAACAGCCAGCCATGGTAAACCTTCCGGATGCAAAAGCAATGGCGGATGCAGTACGGGCGGATGTAACCGGCTCAATGTGCATGACTGGCTGGCCAACCTTCCGTTCAGCGACCCGGAAAGCGGTTGCCGAATCGTGGAGGTCAGCTTTAACAACGGCAGCAGAAAGGATTTCTACCGCAACAATACCACCCACCTTTTCGAAAAAGGAGATATGGTCAGCGTGGAAGGGGTCAGCGGTTTTGATGTGGGCATGGTCACCCTGACGGGAGAAACGGTCAGGCTGCAGCTGAAAAAGAAGGGCGTGGAGGAAAATAACCCCGAAATAAAAAAAGTGCTGCGCAGGGCCGGGGACAGGGACCTGGAAATGCTCAAACAAAACAAGGAACGCGAAAGGGCCGCCCTGGTCAGGGCAAGGGCCATCGCAAGGACCCTGAAACTTGACCTGAAAATGAGTGAAGTGGAAATTCAGGCGGACGGAAGAAAGGCGACCTTTTATTATATCGCCGACGACCGGGTGGATTTCCGGGAACTGATCAAGCTCTATGCCGGCGAATTCCGGGTAAAGGTCGAGATGAAACAGATCGGGGCCAGACAGGAAGCAGCCAAGGTCGGCGGTGTGGGCAGCTGCGGCCGGGAATTATGCTGCAGTACCTGGCTCAGTGATTTTAAGTCAGTCAATACCACCGCCGCCCGGTACCAGAATCTGTCCATCAACCAAACCAAATTAAGCGGTCAGTGCGGGCGGCTGAAATGCTGTCTCAACTATGAACTCGATACCTACCTGGATGCCCTGCAGGGCTTCCCCGATAATGCAGAAACCCTGCAGGTAGCCAAGGGAAATGCATTATTAATAAAGAAAGATATATTTAAAAACCTGATGTGGTATGTGTTGCCCGATAGCAGCAAGCAGTTTCCGCTCACCATTGAAAGGGTAAAAAAGATCAAGCAGCTCAATGCGCAGCGTATCATTCCCGATGGACTTGAACCCGTTGAAGTCAATACCGGCAAACCCAAGGAAGAGGATCACGGCTTTGTAGACCTGGTAGGACAGATCAGCCTCAAGAGCCTTGACAAAAACGACCGGAAGAAAAAACACCATCCCCATCCCCAGCAAAGGGACAACCGGCGTCCGCCCCAGCGCAGGGGCCCTGGTCCCGGTCCCGGCCCGGTTAAAAAATCTTAGTTAAGTTTTAAAAAACCATCCCATTTATACAGGATGGTTTTTTAATTTTAATTTCTTTTAACCATGAAACCTATGCTTATGCGACTATGCTGGACGCTGGCTGTAATACTGGGCATCTGGCTGGTGCTGGCCCAGGGATGCATGAGTATGCGGCAGTCCGATGAGGAAGCCAGGAAACATTTTGACATGCAGGGCGTGCCACTGACTACGGCAACCATTACCGTGGAAGGCAAACACCTCCATTATGTGATGACGGGCAGCGACAGCCTCCCCACCCTGTATTTTGTGCATGGTACGCCCGGCAGCTGGGACGCATTTGAGAACTACCTCAGGGACAAAGACCTGCTGAAGCGCTTCCGCATGGTCTCCATCGACAGGCCCGGTTTTGGTTATAGTGACTACGGGACGCCCGAACACCTGGCCCGTCAGTCGGAGCTGATAAGCCCCCTGTTTCAAATCCTGGACAATCATAAGCCACGATATATCGCCGGCCATTCCCTGGGCGGTCCCATGATCGTAAAGCTGGTTGCCGACAACCCCACTGATTTTTCCGGCATGGTCATCATATCCGGTTCGATCGACCCGGCCGAGGAGAAGCCGGAAAAATGGCGGCCCGTGCTGTTCAAGACCCCCCTGAACTATTTTGTGCCGGGGGCCATGCGGCCCTCCAACCAGGAATTGTGGTACCTGAAAAAGGACCTGGTTGACCTGCAGGCCGATTTTCCCAAAATTACCTGTCCGGTGTATTTCATACATGGCGCCCTTGATACCTGGGTGCCGCCCGGCAATGTGGATTACGGCAAAAAAAGGCTCATCCATGCCGCCCGGATCGAAGAGACCCTGATCCCGGGAGCCAACCACTTCATTCCCTGGACCAAATTCCCGGTTATAAAAGCGGTATTGTTAAAATTATAAGCAGGATGGTTCCCTGCTTGTATACAATTGTAACTTTACCTGTTATTTTGTACTTTGTTGCACTAAAAAAAACTCTATTACTATGGCACTCATGGAATCTAATAATCCAACCTTAAGTGAAAAAATATTCAACCAATCCCTGTCGGCTGCGGGAGGCGACGCCATGACAGTAAGGGGCTCCATCAACAAATTCGGTTTCCTGCTGCTGATGGTCATCGCGGGAGCCACCTATACCTGGCACCTGGCTGCCGTGGGCAAGCCAGACACCATGATGACTTTTCTGTGGGTGGGCCTGATCGGGGGACTGATCAGCGGGCTGATCATATCCTTCAAGCCGGAGATGGCCAAATACCTGGCCCCGGCCTATGGCATACTGGAAGGTTTCCTGCTGGGTTCATTATCGGCCATTGTCAACGCCACCGTGGGGCAAAAATATCCCGGCCTGGTCATGCAGGCGGTTGGTCTGACCTTTGCCGTTGGGCTCGTGATGTTCCTGCTGTATAATTTCCGGATCATTAAGCCCACCGAAAAATTAAAGGCGGTGATCGTTTCCTCGATGATTGGCATCGGCCTGTTTTACCTGATCACCATCATCCTGAGTCTGTTTCATATTAATTTGGGATTCATGAGCTGGAATGATGCCAGCCCCCTCGGCATAGGCATCAACCTGTTTGTAATCGCCATTGCAGCCCTGAGCCTGATCCTGGATTTTGAAATGATAGAAACGGGAGAAGCCATGGGCGCGCCCAAATACATGGAATGGTATGGCGCCTTTGGTCTGCTGGTCACCATGGTCCTGTTATACATCCAGATCCTCAAACTGCTGAGCCGCTTTGCCAGCAACAGGAACTAAAATAGTCCTTTCGGGAAAAAAAATACCGGGCCAGCAGGTCCGGTATTTTTTTTTAAAAGTAATCCCCTTTGCTAATATCCATCACCGTCCAGCAGGTTTCCCAGGCCGCCGAGCACACTGCCTTCTTCCCGGCGGTGTCCCATTTGCGGGCTGTACTGAATGATGCGGCTTGCCAGGCGGCTGATGGGAAGGGATTGAAGCCATACCTTACCCGGACCGCGCAGGATGGCGAAGAACAAACCTTCCCCGCCGAACATCCAGTTTTTGATCCCGCGGATAAATTCAATGTCAAAATCCACCGAGGGCTGGTAGGCGACCACGCACCCTGTGTCCACCTTCAATATGTCCTGCGGGCCCAACTCCTTTTCGATGATGTAGCCGCCGGCGTGCATAAATGCCAGTCCGTCCCCTTCTAGTTTTTCCATGACGAAGCCCTCGCCGCCAAAAATACCCGTACCGAGTCTTTTCTGAAAGGCAATGCCGATGCTAACCCCCTTGGCCGCGCACAGAAAGGCATCCTTCTGGGCCAGTATGGTCCCGCCGAGCTGCTGCAGATCCAGGGGAACTATCTTACCCGTATAGGGTGCGGCAAAGCTGACCCTTTTTTTCCCCTGGCCCGTATTGGTAAAAGCCGTCATGAATATGTTTTCCCCCACCAGGACCCTTTTTCCTGCGCTCAGCAGTTTCCCCAGCAGGCCACCCTGCTGTTGCTGGATGGAACCATCCCCGAAAATGGTCTGCATGTCAATGCCATCTTCCATCATCATAAAACCGCCGGGCTCTCCAATGACTGTTTCCCCCGGATCCAGTTCGATCTCCACCATTTGCAGCTCCTCGCCAAAGATCTTGTAGTCTATCTCGTGATTGTTTCTCATGGTTTTTTGTGGTGAAGTTAAAAAGCCTTTTTAAAAAATAACATCAAATGTATGAACGGTTTGTAGGGGCAGGGGGCCGGGAAGGGTTTAAAATAGAACTGCCCCGGCGCTTGAGCCGGGGCAGTTTATACAGGGATGCCAGAAGGACTTTAAAACCAGGCGCCCGTGAATTTTTCATCCACCGGCAGGCCGGCCAGCTTATGGCGGCGGCGGGCCACTTTTACCCGGTGAACCAACGCCGTTACGATCATCAGCGGGATGAACAGGAAGATCAGCGGGGGAATACCCAAAAAGGAAATCCATTTTCCGCCAAAGAGGTTTCGCATCGGACGCTTGAGGCGCTCGGCAATCAGGTACATGCCCGGAACCATAAACAGGGTCATGAAGAAGGCAAAGGCCAGTCCAAATATGATGGTCCAGCTGAGCGGCTTCCAGAAAGCCACATTATCTCCTCCCAGGAAGACATGGGGGTTCAGCTCGGAAAACAGCGTAACAAAATTGATGTTGAATCCCACAGCGATGGGAATAAAAGCCAGGATGGCTGCTACAGCGGTCAGCAGTACCGGAATGATGCGGGTCTTGCCTGCCTGAATGACGGCCTCGCGGGTCTTAATGCCCCTGGCCCTCAGTTCGTCAGCAAACTCGATCACCAGGATCCCGTTTTTGACCACGATACCTGCCAGCCCTACTATGCCCAACCCGGTCATCAGCACCGATACTTCCATGCCCGTAATGGCAAAACCGAGCAGTACGCCGATGATGCTGAAGACGATTTCGGTGAGAATGATGACCGGCTTACTAACGCTGTTGAACTGGGTAACCAGCACCAGCAGGATCAGGGCCAGGGCGATGGCCAGTGCCTTGGAAAGAAAGGCGCCTGTTTCTGCCTGCTGCTCCCCCTCTCCCGTTTGTTTGATGGTCACTCCGTCGGGCTTGTGGTTAAACCGTGCTATTTCCTTGGCCAGTTGTACGTTGACTGCCGTGGCATTATAGCCCTGGGTAGTCAGTACATTGGAGCGCAGGGTGATCAGGCGTTTCTGGTTTTTGCGTTTGACGCTTCCCAGGGTGCTTGTTGGTTCCACCTTTACCAGGGCGCTGATCGGAATGTTTTTGATGGCTCCCCCGGAGGCAAAGTCACGGAAGGATATGCGCATATTGAGCAGCTCCACCAGGCTTTGGCGCTGGACCTCGTCATTGCGAAGCTGGATCTTGTATTCGTCCTTGCCTTCCTTGATCTTGGATACCTCCCTGCCAAAGAGCGCGGTTCGGATCTGCTGCCCGATCTGGCCGGTCGATACGCCCTGGGTCAGGGCCCTTTCGCGGTCCACCGTCAGGGTGATCTCCGGGTTATTGAGGTCAATATCCATTTTGAGCTCCTCCACTCCGGGTACCTGGATGGAATCCAAATAATTTTTGAGGGCGCTGGCGGTCTTGATCAGGTCATCGAAATCCTCACTGGCAATTTCGATGTTTACCGGAGGATCGGTGGGGGGGCCCCCGCTTTCCTGGTCTACACTGATCTCCGCTCCGGGAATCCCTTTCATGGCGGCCCTTATCTTGTCCAGGTAGGGCCTGGTGGACACCCCATGCCTGTTTTCAAACTCTACAAAGGAAACCTGCACCCGGCCCAGTTCACTGCGGGTGCTTCTGTCCCCGGCCGCAGGGTCGCTGGCCCCGATGGCCACATTGCTGATCACACTTTCCACCACGGGGTTCTTTTTGCCATTGTCAACCCCGATGACCTTATTGACCCGGTTTTCCAGGACGCGCGTTACCGAGTCTGTATAGTCGACATTGGTTCCCACCGGAAGTTTCAGGTATACAAATATCT
Source organism: uncultured Bacteroidota bacterium (assembly GCA_903906365.1). Classification (GTDB taxonomy): domain Bacteria; phylum Bacteroidota; class Bacteroidia; order Chitinophagales; family Chitinophagaceae; genus Puia. The sequence goes on from CAIVKC010000046.1 coordinate 12,599, forward strand.
GATTGGGATCGGCCTTGGGGAAAAACACCACGCCAACCCTGCCTGAATTGATGGAGGCGGTAAATACCACAAAGGAGAATATCAACAGGGCGAATGTGCCCAGCAGCAGGTATACCGGACGCCAGCCGGCCAGCGCCCAGCGGAGCAGGCTTTCATAATGTCCCATGATCCAGGGCAGTGCCCGGTTCTGGAATCCGTGAATGAGGTCATCGAGCACATAGCGGTTAAGCAGGACCATCAGCATAAAAAATATCAGCAGGTTGCCCAGGAAGGTGGCCTTTAGCAGATCCAGGATTATCCCGGCTGCTATGGCAATCCAAAAGCCGGGCTTTCTGAAAATGGCGCTTTTGGCTTCTTTCTCTCCCTCGGGATGGTTCATGAAGTCGACGGCAAAGACCGGGTTCATGATAAAGGCAACCACCAGGGAAGCGGCCAGGGTGAAGATGAGCATCGTGGGCAGGTAGACCATGAACTTACCGATGATACCCGGCCAGAACAGCAGGGGGAAAAACGGGGCCAGCATGGTGAGGGTACCGGCCAGCACAGGCACAAACACTTCGCCGGCAGCCATTTTGGCCGACAGGGAAACGTTGATCCTGCCGGCTCCCTGGGTAAAAATGCGGTGGGTATTTTCAATGACCACGATGGCATCGTCTACAATGATGCCCAGGGCAAAGAGCAGGGAAAACAGTACCATGAAGTTAAGGGTCACATGGGTGCCTATGACCAGGTCTGCGGCAGGCAGAAACACAAAGGCAACGAACATGCTCAGGGGCACGGACAGGGCAACAAAAAAGGCGTTGGTCACCCCCATGAAAAACATCAGCACCAGCAGCACGAGGATAAATCCGATGACGATGGAATTAACCAGGTCCTTGAAGGAGGATTTGGTCTTTGTACTCTGGTCGCCGGTGACCACCGCTTTGAGGTCTTTGGGATAAAGAACGCCCCGGGATTCCTCCACCGCCTGTTGGACGGCCTCACTGGTTTCTATGAGGTTTTCCCCGCTTCGCTTGATGATGTTGAGGGTAACCACATTTTTGCCGTCCAGCCTGGCATAACTCTCCTTTTCCTTGGTAGTATCTTTTATAACGGCTATATCCTTTAGATAAATAGGGGAGCCGCTGGTATTCCTAACAATGATCTGGGAAATATCGGTGGCCGTTTTCAACTGGCCTTTGAGCTGCAGGGTCCGTTTCATGTTGCCCACATCCAGCAGGCCCCCTGAAATATCCAGGTTCTCCCCTTTGACCGCATTGGCTATGTCATCGAAGGTCACGCCGGCACCCTGCATACGGTAATTGTCAATATTGATCTGGAACTCGCGCTCCGGGGCTCCCACGATGTCTATGCGGTTGATCTGGGGCAAATCCTCCAGTCGGTCTTTGAGATCATCGGAGAATTTTTTGAGACGCTGCAGGTCGTAGTCCCCGCTGAGGTTGACATACATGATGGGCTGGTCGCTCAGGTTGACCTCCAGGGCCGTAGGCTCCTGGGTGAGGTCGGTGGGCAGGTCCTGCTTGGCCTTGTCAATGGCATCCTTCACTTTCTGCAGGGCAATGCTGGTCTTAACCTCGGTATCAAATTCCACGATGATGGCAGAATAGTCCTGCTGGGAAGTGCTGGTAAATTTCTTGATTTTGGCTCCGGTGATTCCTTTGATCTGTTTTTCAATGGGGCGGGTCACCAGGTTTTCTATGTCCTTGGGCGAGTTACCCACATAGGTGGTCTGCACATAGATGGTGGGGATCACGATATCAGGGAACTGTTCCTTGGGAAGGGTGACGAACTGGTACACCCCCATCAGGCTCACGATAAGCATCACCAGGTAGATGGCCGTTTTGGTATTGATGGCCCAGCTGGTCGGTTTGAATTCCTTGAATTTTTCCTGTATATTTTCTAATACACTCATACTGGTTGATTTGAATAATTGAATCCTTCGTTACCTGCAGGACTTTGGCCGACGCTTATCTATTATCCCGACTGCAGGGGCTAATGGCCCCGTTTTGCGGTAGCGGCAACAGTTGCCTGCCTGGTGCCTGATTTACCGCACACCGGCGGTAATGGGCTGTCCATCATAGAGTCCCTGGAAACCATCGGTGATGATGGCATCACCGGCCTGCAGACCGGATTTGATTTCAATCCGGTCTCCATAGAATTCTCCGGGCTGAACGATTTTTTTACGGGCAACCAGTTTGTCTTTCTCCTGGACAGCCACCATGACAAATTTGCCCTTGTCATCAGACTGCAGGGTATTGATGGGAACACTTAAGGCAGCCGGTACCGAATAGTCCTGGATCTGCACCCTGGCCACCTGGTTGGGGTGGTACTCTTTGCCGGAGGGTATCCGGGCCTCAATATAGAAACTGCGGCTATTGTTGTCAATCATCGGGCTGGCAACGGTTACCTGGGCGTCAATGGTTTTGTTGATGTCCGGAAAGCTAACCCGGACATGGCTGCCCACGCTGACACGGCCCAGGTAATTTTCCGGGACCTGGGCGACCACTTTGAGGCTGGAGGTGTTGACAATACGGATCTGGTTGGCCCCGTTGAAGATTTCCCCGACACGGATATTTACATCATCTGCCACCCCGTCCACATCACTGTATACAGAGGTGAAGTTTAATTGTTCCTGAATATTTTTCAGGTTTTCCTGCTGGGCGTTGTATTGGCTTTCCAGGTTATCGGCATTGGTCTTGGCCGTGAGCACATCCACTTCTGTGCCAATGCCCTGGTCCAGCAGGTTTTTCCTGCGTTTATAGAGATCTTTGGCCAGGTCCAGCTGGCTTTTGAGGGCGGCCAGGTTCTGACGGGCTCCGTTTAGGTTCTGACGGGCGATTACATCATCGAGCTGCAAAAGCAACTTACCTTTATGGACCAGATCCCCCTTTTTTACATACAGCGCCCTGACCTGGCCGCCGCCGCCATTGCGGGGGGAGATGTTGGTGATGTTGACCGCATCAATCCTGCCCAGCAGGTCGATAAAATGGGTAAAGGGCGCGCTGGCGGCCGGGGTAACGGACACCAGTTTGGCTTTTTCCCCGGGGATCAGGGTAGAATCCAGCTTGGCGAGCTCCGCCTCCGCTTCTCCGATCTGTCCGTTTATCCTGGTCTGCTCCGTTTTGAGTTTGGCCAGTTGGGCCTTCTTGTCGGCAATGATCTTTTCATTGGGTTGCTTGGCACCACAGGACGCAACCAGCAGGGAGGTTGCCAGCAGAGCCGTGTTCATGATTTTAGGCATATTGCGGGTGTTTTTCATTTGTTGTTATATATTATTTGAGTCTTCCGATGGCCTTTTGGTAATCCACTTTGGAAACCACCGCATCGTAGAGGGCGTTGATATAACTGGTCTGAGCCGTGATATAGTCGGTCTGGGCATTGGTGACATCGGTATTGGAAGCCAGGCCTGATTCGAATTTCTTCTTGGTCTGGTTATACACCGATTCGGCCAGTACCATATTTTTTTTCTGGAAGTCCAGCGTGAAGATGGCTGACCGGAATTTATTGCGGGCCTGCGCAACATCGTTATCAATGGAGAGCTTCAGGTATTCCAGCTGGTTCTGGGACTGGGCGAGCTGCAGCCTGGCCTTTTTGAGGTTGGCATCCTTGGCAAAGCCGCTGAAGATGGGCACATTGATATTGAGTCCGATATAGGAGTTGGTATACCAGGAGGCCGACTTTTGAAAAACATTGAAGGTGTTGGAAGGATCATTCTTCTGCAGAAAAGCGGTCAGGCTGGCTACCGGCAGGTAGGCAGACTTACTGGCCTTTACATTATACTGGTTGAGCTTCTCTGCGATCTGCAGGCTCTGGTACTCATTCCTGTTGGCATAACTGTAGGCGCTGTCGTCCAGCACCCCGCTTTTGATATCCTCTTCCGAAAACCGGTCCGAAAGAACCAGAGAGTCCCCGATGGGCATGCCAAGGAGGTATTTAAGGCCCAGGTACCCGTTCTCTATGGTATTCTGGGTGGATATTTTCTGGGTCTGGATATTGGCCAGCTGTACGGTGGCTTTATCAACATCCAGCTTTTCGGCAAACCCGTTTTCAAAAAGGGCCCTGGTATCACTGAGCAGTTTTTCAGCCCTGGCCACATTGGCGTTGATCTGCTCCATCTGTGTCTTGCTGACGACCAGCTGGTAGTAGATTTTATAAATGTTTACGCGGATGTTTTCTTCGGTGATGTCAATGGCCTTGCGGGCATAATCCATGGAAGCCCTCCTGGCCTGGAGTCCGACAAATACCTGTCCGTTGAAAAGCACCTGGTTGAGCGTCACCCCAAAAGTGGAATTCCATTTTGTGCCGAAGGGCGCACTGATAAAACCAAAATCGCTCGGGCTTTTAATGGGGACACCGTTGCCGTCTTTGACCTTTTCCTGCACCAGGACGGCATAGGTGGCCGCTGAGATAAAATTCGGGAAACTCTGCACGGGCACATCCAGATAGTAGGTTGTTCCCAGGCTGCCATTGACCGTAGGCAGGGCTCCTGCGGTGACGGCCCGGTTGCTTTCCTGCTGGATCTGCAGGTCAAGCAGGGCGTTTTTTACCTGCGCGTTATGGGCATGGGCAAAATCTATGCACTGCTGTATGGAAAATTCATGGGTTGACCCGGACGGGGCCTGTGCAAAAACACCGGCTGCAAGGCAGGTCAATTGCAGCAGCAGCGCACCCTTTGTTATCCTATTCATACAATCTTTGTTTATTTTTTAGACGTTCCTGTGAATATTTATCTATCAGTTTTTTTCCTTTCTGGGTGGTAATGCCATGCAGGAAAAACAAGGTCAGTTCAAGCTGGACTTCGGAGATCTTGTAGCGGCTGTTGGGGAAAATGTCCTGGTTAAATATTAAAAAGACAGTTTCGATCCGCTGCTTGGCTATAATATCCTGGTCCAATTCCGGACGATAAATATCTTCCTGTATACCACGCTCCAGGTTTTCCCTGATCATATCATACATGAACTGATATTTATAATCCCTGAATTTCTTGAAAGCCTTGACATGGTGCTTTTCCAGATCATACATGATCAGGGGGTTCATTCCCTTGAGCAGTTCCTGGGACATTTCAATGATCAGAAAATTTTCATGCACCGCGTTTTCTGCTATCCCCTGGCAGCGGATGCATTTCATTTCATTTTCCTTTACCTCCAGATCCACTACCGCTTCCACCATATCATCCTTGTCGGTAAAAAACTGGTAGATGGTTTTCTTTGAAATGCCCAGCTGGCTGGCAATTTCATCCATGGTGATGGACCGGATGCCGTAACGCATGAACAAATCTGTGGCCTTAACGATGATTCTGTCCTTTACTTCCATGTTGCTACAAATTCGGGGGCAAAACTAAGGAAACTTTTTATGTTACCAAAGTTTCCATCAAGAAATAATACCGCTCATCCTCTGGCCGGGTGGCCGGCGGTTCATTATATCCATGGCTGGCAACGGATTAGCCCCGGCACCCGCCATTCCGATCCGGGATCCATCCGAATCCCTTCTCCCACAAATCATATTTGACCGCGGTGGCGGTGAATGATTAATTTTGGGGGACCAAACCACCTTTCATGAATTGGAAAGCAAGCCTCGGCAAACTGCTTCAGTACTTTTTGCAGGGATTAATCATCATCGCCCCCATCGCCATTACCATATTCGGGGTTGTTAACCTGTTCAACTGGATTGACGGCATACTTCCCAACCTGGTGCATAACCTGTTCCCTTCGATGATCGGCACCGATGAAACCGGTTCACCCAAACGGATACCCGGACTTGGTTTTGTGGTGGTCATCCTCATTGTGCTGATGATCGGCTATATATCCTCTTCCTTTATCGTCAGCCGTCTGGTGGACCTTTTTGACAGTGTGCTGGAAAAAACACCGGGTATTAAAATCATCTACACCACCCTGAAGGATTTTTTTGAAGCCTTTGCCGGCAACAAACGAAAATTTGACAAAGCGGTCCTGGTGAGCGTGGAATCCACCGAGGTCTGGCGTGTAGGATTCATCACCCAGGAAGAGCTCCGTGAATTCGGCCTGCAGGAATATGTGGCCGTTTACGTACCGCAGTCTTATGCCTTTGCAGGCCACCTTTATTTTGTCAAAAAAGAGCGCGTCCGCGTGTTGACCGATATCAGTTCGGCCGATGCCATGAAATTTGCCATTTCAGGCGGGGTCACCGAAATAGATGACGATGAGCGCCGGTGAATGAACCCGGGTGCTTTTTTTTGCTGTTCCCCGGTAGTCAGGCCATCCAAAAAAAACGGGTGCCGCCTCAGTTGAGTTCCCCTTAAGGCCGGTGTGCCGGCCTGTATGACCCCTCGGCCCCTGTCCCGGGCCCGCCTTGAGCATCCGGCTTTTGCGACATGTTTGGTCGCATAAATATTTTGGCCGGCCCCGTCCCGGGGCCCTGTTTTTCATTAATTTGCACTTCCTTTTACCAAATCAGAAAATGAAGATGCCCTTGATCCATAATTTCAATTCAGGTCCCAGCATTTTACCCAAACAGGTCCTTGAACAGGCTGCCGCCGCCATTCATGATTTCAACCACAGCGAGTTGTCCATCCTGGAGATCGGACACCGCACCTCCCTGTTTCAGGATGTGCTTGACGAGGCCGTGGCTTCCTTAAAGGAACTCATGGAACTGGACCAGGAACACGAAGTGCTCTTCCTGCACGGGGGCGCTTCCACGCAGTTCTTCCAGGTACCCATGAATATACTGGATGACAGCGGATCGGCCGCCTACCTGGATTGCGGTACCTGGGGCACCAAGGCCATCAAGGAAGCCCGGCTGTTCGGCAGGGTGGACGTTGTGGCCAGTTCCAAAGACAGGAATTACACCTATATTCCCAAAGATTACCGGATACCCCCGGATGCCACCTATTTCCATTATACAACCAACAATACCATCGAAGGCACCCAGGTTCATGATATTCCGCAAACCCCCGTTCCCCTGATTGCCGATATGAGCAGCGATATACTCAGCCGGGTAATGGATTTCAACCGCTTTGACCTGATCTATGCGGGAGCGCAGAAAAATATAGGTGCAGCCGGTGTCAATGCCGTCATCATCAACAAGCGCATCCTGGGTAAGGTCAGCCGCAGGCTGCCTTCCATGATGGATTACCGCAACCACCTGGAAAACGGTTCCATGCTCAATACCCCGCCGGTATTTGCCATCTATGTCTGTATGCTTACCCTACGCTGGCTTAAAGAGCAGGGAGGTGTGGCAGCCATTGAAAAGATCAATGATGCCAAGGCCCGGTTGCTCTACGATACCCTGGATGCGCTGCCGGTCTTCAGGCCCAAAGTGGACCGGGCAGACAGGAGCCGGATGAATGTGGTCTTCGTCATAGACCAGCCCGAACTGGACGCGGCTTTCCAGGAGGCCTGCAAAGCCAACGGCATGGTAGCCATCCGGGGTCACCGCAGTGTCGGGGGATTCAGGGCCAGCCTCTACAACGCCCTGCCCCTCTCCTCCGTGCAGGCCCTGACGGAGCTGATGCGGTATTTTGCCCAAAAAAACGGATAGTTAAAAAAATAATTCATGGCTCATATACAACCTTTCAGGGCATTAAGACCCCTAAAACAATTGGCCGCCCATGTTGCCTCCAGGCCCTATGATGTATTGAATACGGCGGAGGCCAGGCAGGAAGCGGCAGGCAACCCGGATTCTTTCCTGCATATCACCAAATCCGAAATAGACCTGGATAATAGCGTGGATCCCCACAGCCAGGCCGTCTACGACAAGGCCCGGGAAAACCTGCTTGATTTCAGGCAGCGGGGGGTGCTATTCCGGGAAGAAGACCCCTGTTTTTATATATATACCCTGATCATGGAAGGCAGGAGCCAGACTGGTCTGGTATGCGCCAGTTCCCTGGATGACTACGACAACAACATCATCAGAAAACACGAGCTCACCCGTCCGGACAAGGAACTGGACCGCATCATGCACATGAAAACCATCCGGGCCCAGACGGGCAATGTTTTTTTGGCCTACCGTGCCCATGACAGGCTCAATAAGGAACTGGAGGACTGGAAATCGGCCCATCACCCAGAATATGATTTCACCACGGCAGACCGCATCCAGCACCTGGTTTGGGTGGTCAATGACAAGGCGACCCTGGACAGAATTGCCGGCTATTTCCAAAAGGAAATCCCCTTTACCTATATCGCTGACGGCCACCACCGGGCGGCCTCGGCCGCAAAGGTGAGAACCTCCCTGGGCGGGGAGCCGGGCACGGAGACCGATTATTTCCTGACGACCCTGTTTCCCTCCAACCAGCTCCGCATACTGGATTATAACCGGCTGGTCAAAGACATTCAGGGAATGAGCGAAGAGGAATTTCTCGGGTCCCTGGAAAAGGATTTCCTGGTCGGCAAGGTGGACAGTGCCTTTCATCCCGACCAGTTCCACGAATTCGGCATGTACCTGGGAGGCAGCTGGTATAAGCTCGTGGCGCGCGAAGGCACCTTCTCCCACGACCCGATCGGCATACTGGATGTGACCATCCTGCAGAACAATATCCTGGACAAGATTTTAGCCATCCGGGACCCCAGGACAGACAGCAGGATCGATTTTGTCGGCGGTATCCGGGGGCTGGCTGAACTGCAAAAAAGGGTAGACAGCGGTGAGATGAAGGCTGCTTTCAACCTATACCCGGTGAGCATCGACCAGTTATTTGACATTGCCGACACCGGCCATATCATGCCGCCCAAGAGCACCTGGTTTGAACCCAAGCTCAGGGACGGGTTGTTTACCCATTTGCTGGACCAATGACCTGAAAAAATGGGCAGCTTCCCGCTTGGGTGTATAACCAAACTTTAACCAAGGCCCCGGGAAAGCTCCAGCAGGCAAACCCTTAACTTTACCGGTTATGAATACTAAGATCTTCCTTGTGATTTGCCTGATGGCCATTATGCCGGGACTTTACGCCCAGCAGCAGGATACAAAGACCTTGCATGAAACGGCCCGGGCCTTCATGCAACAGGGCGACTATACCAATGCCATCATTGTGCTTGGCCATGCCCTGGAAAAAGAACCGGCCAACCTGGAACTCCTCAAGGACCTGGCTTTTACCTACTATCTGCAAAAAAACTATCCCAAGGCCCTGGAAACGGCCAAACCCTTACCCGACCGGCAGGATGCAGATGTTCAATCCTTCCAGATACTGGGCCTGGTATACAAGGTCCTCGACGACAGGAAAGAGGTGGAGAAACTCTACCGGCAGGGTCTCCATAAATTTCCCGCCAGCGGCGTGTTATACAATGAATACGCCGAAGTCGTTGCCACCCGCGACGGCAGCGAAGCCATCAAGTGGTGGGAAAAGGGCATTGAAGTGGATCCGAATTATTCGACCAATTATTACAATGCCTGTAAATACTATTATACCAAGAACCAAAAGCCATGGAGCCTCCTTTACGGTGAAATCTTTGTGAACCTGGAAAGCTACAGCCGGAGAACCGTCGAAATAAAGGATGTTCTTGATGACGCCTACAAGCAGGTCTTCGCCAGCCTGGAGGAAGAAAAGAAAAAATACCTTAACCAGCCTTTTACCATCGCATTCCTGACCACCCTGGGCAACCAGTCCTCTGCGATTGCCCTGGGGGTGACCCCCTCGACCCTTTCGCTGGTCAGGACCCGTTTTATACTGGAATGGTTTGACAAATACGCCGCAAAATTCCCGTTTCGCCTCTTTGACTACCACCACCAGCTTATTACAGAAGGGATGTTTGATGCCTACAACCAGTGGATTTTCGGATCGGTGGAAGACCTGCAGGTATTCCAGAACTGGACGGCCAGCCATTCGGAGGAATACAACCGGTTTATCTCTTTTCAGAAAGGAAGGATTTTCAAATTGCCCGAAGGCCAGCATTACTACCAGGCCCTGACAAAATAAGCCGTTTATTTAATTTGCAGTTCTTTAATTTTTACATAATTTATGTCGCATTATCAGCAGTGCGGCTGCACGCCGGGTGCTTATCGCAGCAGCCATGATTTCAGCAGTACGGCTTAACTGCCTTTTTAGCGAAGAGCGCGCGCTCCCATTCAAATTCCTAAATGCATGCCATGACAGAGCCCACACGATTGTTTGATTGTATAACATTCCAGCTGGAGAAGTTTCCTAAAAATGATATGCTGGCCGCAAAAGAAGCGGGAAACTGGAGAACCTACAGTACCCTGGAGATCCGCGAGACGGTCAACCGCCTGACGGCAGGACTGTTGCGGCTGGGGGTTTCCGGAAATGACATGACTACAGAGGGCCGCGACAAGATTGCGATCATTTCCAATAACCGCCCCGAATGGCTGATCACCGATATGGCCGTGCAACAGTCCGGCGCCATACTGGTGCCCATCTATCCCACCACCAGCCAGGGTGAAATCGAATTCATCTTCAACGATGCGTCCGTAAAATATGTCTTTGCCAGCAGCGAAGAATTACTGGAAAAAATCCGTTCCATCCAAGCAAAGATTCCATCCCTGATCAATATTTTCACCTTCAACCGCGTGGAGGGCGCCGATCACTGGTCCACCCTGCTGGCGGAGCCGGGCGGAGATTGGGCGGCCCTAGTAGAGGCAGCCAGCCGGCAGGTTACCCCGGAGAGCCTGGCAACCATCATATACACTTCAGGAACCACCGGGATACCCAAGGGGGTCATGCTCAGCCATCATAACCTGATAACCTGCATTTTCCTTTCCAAGGAAAGTTTTCCTTTTTATGATAACCCCTCGCGCAGGGCCCTGAGCTTTTTACCCCTGAACCATATATTCGAAAAGACGGTCAGTTACATCTACCTGTTCAGCGGCTACAGCATCTACTACGCCGAAAGCCTGGACACCATTGCCGCCAACCTGCAGGAACTGCACCCCGATATATTTTCCACCGTGCCGCGGCTGCTGGAAAAAGTATACGAACGGATCATGCTGAAGGGAGCAGAACTGAAAGGGATCAAAAGCAGGCTGTTTTTCTGGGCCGTTGCCCTGGGCATAAAATACGATAACCGCATCGGTGGGGGATGGTTCTACCGCCTGCAGCTGGCCCTGGCCAATAAACTGGTTTTTAACAAATGGCGGGAAGCACTCGGGAGTAATATCAAAATCATCGTTACCGGCGGAGCTGCCTGCCAGGAAAGGCTGATGCGGATTTTCAATGCCGCGCAGATACCCCTGTTCGAAGGCTACGGCCCCACGGAAAACTCCCCGGTAATCTCCATCAACGGCCTGCTGCCGGGCCGCTCAAAATACGGAACGGTCGGCCCGGTCATCAACGGGCTGGACGTCAAACTCGAAGAAGACGGTGAAATTTGTGTGAAAGGGCCTACGGTCATGGTGGGGTATTACAAAAGACCCGACCTCACGGCGGAAACCATCATCGACGGCTGGCTTCATACCGGTGACATCGGGACCTTCGAAGACGGGATCTTTTTGAGGATTACAGACCGCAAAAAAGAACTGTTTAAAACCAGCGGCGGCAAATACGTGGCACCCGCTGCCATAGAAAACAAATTCAAGGAATCCCGTTTTGTGGAACAGATCATCATCGTGGGCCCTGACAGAAAATTTGTCGGCGCCCTGATTGTGCCCTCCTTCACCTACCTGAAGGAATGGTGCAAGCAGCAGAATATTCCCTATACCACCAACGCCGAGATGATCCAGCACCCGCAGGTCATCGATTTTTACCGCGAGCTGGTGGAAACCTGTAACCAGCAATTCAACCATGTCGAGCAGGTGAAAAAATTTGAACTGCTTGCCAATGACTGGAGCATTGAAACCGGGGAAATGACGCCCAAGCTGAGTATCAAACGTAAGGTGATCATGGAAAAATACCGCGATGCCATAGAAAGGATATATGCCTGACAGCGCCGGCCGGTTGCCACTGCGCCGCTCGGATCCCCCCATAGATTGCCGTTTTCCCCGGGAGGGCAGGGGCCGGTTTTTCGCGGGAACAACCCAGATACAACATATTAAAAAATAAACAGATCAGGCATTGCCCTTTCCGGTCATCCATGGCGGTAAGGGGATATAATCTTTCCTGGGGGGGAGTGTAAAAAACGGCTTAATTTTCCATTCCAATTAAACCAGTTATTATATGGAAAAGAAACTACAAGGGCAGGTCGCTGTTGTAACGGGTGCCAGTTCCGGCATTGGGGCCGGCGTTTCCAGAAGCCTGGCCGCGGCGGGCGCCATTGTCATCGTCAATCACCCGGTGGCTGCCACCAGGGATGCTGCCGAAGCAGTCCTGGCTGAAATTACGGCCGCCGGAGGTCAGGGCATAACCTGCCAGTGTGACGTCAGCAAGGAAAACGAAGTGGTGCAGATGTTTGCTGATACCGTCCGCCAGTTCGGTACGGTGGATATTTTAATCAACAATGCAGGACTGCAGCGGGACGCACCCTTTACGGATATGACCCTGGAGCAATGGAATACCGTCCTGGGTGTGAACCTGACCGGGCAGTTTCTGTGCGCAAGGGAAGCCATACGTGAGTTTCTGCGCCGTGGCATTGTCCCGGAAAGATCCAAAGCCGCCGGAAAGATCATTTGTATGAGCAGTGTGCATGAAGTAATACCCTGGGGAGGACATGCCAATTACGCCGCCTCCAAAGGAGGCATCATGCTGATGATGAAAAGTATTGCCCAGGAGTACGCAGGCAAAAAAATCCGCATCAACAGCATATGCCCAGGGGCCATACAGACCCCCATCAACAAACAGGCCTGGGATACCCCCGAAGCCCTTGAGTCCCTGCTGACACTCATCCCCTACCAGCGCATCGGCCAACCCGAAGACATCGGAAATGCTGCCGTCTGGCTGGCCAGTGACGAAAGTGATTATGTGACCGGCATCTCGTTGTTTGTTGACGGCGGCATGACGCTATATCCCGGGTTCAGCACCAATGGATAAGATCCCCCGGGTACAACCTGCCTTGTAATTCACGAACCCAACCCGGCCTGCAGGCAAGCGAAGTTTCCGCCTCCCGATGGGCCATTCAGACCTTACTTTTATGAATATAGAACAGCAGCGCACCAGGCAAAAGGAATGGACCAAATGGGGTCCCTATGTGAGTGACCGGCAATGGGGTACCGTCCGGGAAGATTACAGCCCGCACGGAGATGCCTGGCTGTATACCACCCACGACATGGCCCGCAGCCAGGCCTGGCGCTGGGGGGAGGAAGGCATCGCGGGCATCTCTGACAGCAGCCAGCTGCTTTGTTTTGCCGTAGCCATGTGGAATAAGAAGGATCCCCTCATCAAAGAAAGGCTCTTTGGCCTGACCAGCCAGGAAGGCAACCACGGGGAAGACGTCAAAGAGCTCTATTATTACCTGGACTCCAGCCCGAGCCATTCCTACATGAAGATGCTCTATAAATATCCGCAGGCAGCCTTTCCCTATGAATGGCTGCTTCAGGAAAATAAGAGAAGAAACAGGGAGCAACCGGAATTTGAGCTCATGGATACCGGCCTATTCGACCAGGACCAGTATTTTGATGTCTTCGTTGAATACGCCAAGGCGGACACCGATGATATCCTGGTCCGCATTACGGTTTGCAACCGGGGTGGCCAGGAAGCCTCCCTAAACCTGCTGCCCACCCTTTGGTTTCGCAACACCTGGTCCTGGGGCTATGACGGTTATACCCCCTGCATAATGTCCTCCAACAATGGAAATATCTGTATTGAACACCGGCAGCTCGGGGAGCTGACCCTGCATGTGGAACAGCTCACCCAGCACCTGTACTGCGATAATGAAACCAATTGCGGCCGGCTCTACGGCTACCAGAAGCCGGGGTTTTTCAAGGACGGCGTGAACCAGTATCTGCTGCATGGAGAAGAAAATGCGGTCAACATCAACCAGCGGGGAACCAAGGCTACCCTCAACTACGACCTGACCATCGGCGCAGGGCAGCAGGCCACCATCCGCCTGCGGCTCGAATCAAAAAACAACCCGGCCCCCTTCCAGGACTTTGACCAGGTATTTGCCGCCAGACAGCAGGATACGGATGCCTTCTACGGAGACCTCCAGAAAAACATCCCCAGTGAAGAGGAAAGGATGATTCAGCGGCAGGCCTTTGCCGGTATGCTCTGGAGCAAGCAATTCTATTATTACGACGTGGATCAGTGGCTCAAAGGGGACCCCTCCCAGCCCCCGCCCCCCGCCGCACGGCTAAAGGGCAGAAACGCCGCATGGAGACACCTCAATAACGAAGACATCATATCCATGCCGGATAAATGGGAATACCCCTGGTATGCGGCCTGGGACCTGGCCTTTCACTGCATCAGCTTCTCGCTGATCGACCCGGCCTTTGCCAAGCGGCAGCTTGTACTGCTCACCCGGGAATGGTACATGCATCCCAACGGGCAGCTGCCGGCCTATGAATGGACCTTTAGCGACACCAATCCGCCCGTCCACGCCTGGGCGGCCTGGCGTCTGTATGAAATTGACAAGCAAAATAACAACCAGCAGGGCGATACCCCTTTTCTGGAAACGATCTTCCATAAGCTCCTGCTCAATTTCACCTGGTGGGTCAACCGAAAAGATGCCGAAGGCAACAATATTTTTGAAGGCGGTTTTCTGGGCATGGACAATATCGGTCTGTTCGACCGCAGCAGCACCCAGTTGCCCACCGGCGGAAGGCTGGAACAGGCAGACGGAACCAGCTGGATGGCCATGTATTCCCTCAACCTGATGCGCATTGCCCTGGAGCTGGCCAAAACCAATCCGGTCTACCAGGATATGGCCACCAAATTCTTCGAGCACTTCCTTTACATCGCAGGCGCAATGGCCTCCATGGGGGTCAACAGTGATGGCCTCTGGGATGATGAAGACTCCTTTTTCTACGATGTGCTGCGTTTTCCCGACGACGGGACGATCAAATTAAAAATCCGCTCCATGGTGGGGCTTGTACCCCTGTTTGCCGTGGAGGTCCTCGATGATGCACTGATGCAGTCGCAGCCGGAGTTTGCCGGCCGGCTGAAATGGTTCCTGGATAACCGGCCCGAACTGGCCAGCCTGGTTTCCAGGTGGCATGAAAAGGGCATGGAAGAAAAGCACCTGCTGTCCCTGCTGCGGGGACACCGCATGAAAATGATCCTGCGCAGGATGCTGGATGAAACGGAGTTCCTCAGTGATTACGGCATCCGGGCCCTGTCCAAATACCACCTGGAGCATCCCTATGGTTTTGATATCAACGGGCAGGCATTCAGTGTCAGTTATTCCCCGGCCGAATCTACCATCCCGCTTTTTGGGGGCAATTCAAACTGGAGGGGACCGGTGTGGATGCCGGTTAATTTCCTGATCATTGAATCTTTGGAAAGGTTCCATCATTACTATGGCGATGATTTCAAAGTGGAGCATCCAACCGGTTCCGGAAAATTCCTTACGCTCAACGACATCGGAATGGAACTGACCGGCAGGCTGATCAGGCTCTTTACCCGGGACGCCTCCGGCAGGCGGCCGGTTATGGGCGACTATGACAAACTGCAGCAGGATCCCCATTTTTCCAATTACATCCTGTTTTATGAGTATTTCCATGGTGACAACGGACGCGGCGTGGGCGCCTCCCACCAGACAGGCTGGACGGGGTTAATAGCCAAACTGCTGCAGCCCAGGATAAAGGGCGATTCACCCGTCAGGACCGATGAGGAAAACATAGAAGGCATGATTTAGCAATTTCCAGGCCCGGCAGGCTGCAGGGGAGCTCAAAGCCAATTTATTCAACATTGATCAAACGCAATATGCCAGACAACAAAACCATCACCCTTCCGGTTCAGGACGGTTCTACCATGGACGCTTATGTGTCATCCCCTCCCCGGGGACAGGGTCCCTGTCCGGGTCTTCTTCTATTCCAGGAGGCTTTCGGAGTCAATCACCATATCCGTTCCCTGGCAGACCGGCTTGCGGGCCTGGGATATGTGGTTATTGCCCCGGAATTATTTCACCGCACCACACGTGGCTTTGAGGGCAGTTACACTGATTTTGCCGCCGTCCAGCCGCACCTGCGCGCCCTGGAAACCCCCTTGCTGGAAGCGGATATACGTGCCAGTTATGAATGGCTCAGGCAACAGGAAAAGGTGCCGGAAAACGCCATCGGTTCCATTGGTTTTTGCATGGGGGGCCGGGTATCGCTGCTGGCCAATATGATCCTGCCGATTTGCGCAGCCGTCTCCTATTATGCCGGCAATCTGCCATCCCTTTTTTCACGGATACCGGAGTTGCACGCCCCCCAGCTCCTGTATTGGGGAGGACTCGATACCCATATCCCCACCGAAACCGTCAGGCAGGTGGCTGACCGGCTACGGGAAGCCGGCAAGGAATACACCGAAGTGGTTTTTTCCAGTGCCCAGCACGGTTTCGCCTGCGATGAAAGGGCGAGCTACCATGCAGGGGCAGCCAGGCAGTCCTGGGCCATGACCGAAGCATTTCTTCAAACCCACTTAAAATAGAAACCGCCCTGCCGGCGGCCGGGGATGTCCGGAACATAAATTGTCCTATTTTTATCGCTTTACCAGAACCTCATGCAATCCATCATAGCGCAAATCAGGGTGCTCTTCCATTCCTTTTCACGGGAAGAGATCCATTCCATTGAAAAAATACCCCAGTCGGGCAGTATCCGCCTGTATTTCCGGATCAAGGCGGCTCAGGGAAATTATATAGCCACCCATGGCATCAACCTCAGGGAAAACCAGGCCTTTATCGCGTTCAGCCGGCATTTCCGGCAATTTCAGTGCCCGGTGCCTGAAATATACGCCGTGAGCCAGGACCAGTCTGTTTATATCCAGGAGGATTTCGGGGACCTGTCCCTGCTCAACATACTGGAGGCGCAGGGGTTTACCGAACCGGTGTATGCGCTCTTTGCCCGGGGGCTCGGGGAACTGGCCCGCCTGCAGATCAAGGGTTCTGAGAACCTGGATTACAGCTGGTGTCTGACTTCCAGGGAATTCGGAAGGCAGGCCATCTTGAGCGATCTGCTGTATTTCAAGTATTATTTCCTGGATGCCCTGCAGGTTCCCTATGAAAAGGAAAAGCTCCTGGATGATTTTGATCAGCTCAGCGAATACCTTGCCCGGGCCGACTACAAATTCTTCATGTTCCGGGATTTCCAAAGCCGCAACATCATGGTCACCGGGGACAGGGTGCACTTCATCGATTTTCAGGGAGGCATGAAAGGAGCCCTGCAATATGATGTGGCCTCCATGTTGTGGCAGGCAAAGGCCAACCTGAGTGAGGACTGGAAAAACAGGCTGCTGGAGCATTATATGGATTGTGTGGAGCGGGAACTGGGGGTGCCTATAGACAGGGTTCGTTTTGAAAACCAGTATAACGGTTATGTACTGATACGTTTGCTCCAGGTGCTGGGAGCCTATGGTTTCCGCGGCCTGTTCGAGCGCAAGGCGCATTTTTTGACAAGTATTCCGCTTGGACTGAGGAATTTGGGCTGGTTCCTGCAGCACAAGGAGCTGGACCTGCCCTTGACCGAGCTGGGCAGGCTCTTGCAGCTGATCTCCCGGGATGAAATCATCCAACGGTTTGAACCGGTGCAGTCCACCGACCAGACACCGCTGGTGGTGCATATCAACAGCTTCTCCTACCGCCGTGGGATACCCGCCGATGACAGCGGCAATGGCGGCGGCTTCGTCTTTGACTGCCGGAGCATCCTCAACCCAGGCCGCATGGAGGAATTCAAACAACAAACAGGAAGGGATAAGGGAGTCAAGGATTTCCTTGAGCAGCAGACCAGGATGCCCGTTTTTTTGAACAGCATTTTCGACATCACCGATATTGCCGTGGAGGATTATATCAAAAGGGGGTTTGAGAGCCTGCAGATCAGTTTCGGCTGCACGGGCGGCCAGCACCGCAGTGTATATGCCGCCGACGCACTGGCAAGGCACCTGCGCAATAAATTCAAAGTGAAAATCGAGCTCCGCCATATTGAGCAGGAAGCCAAAAACTGGAACAATGAACCCGGAAGTCCCGGACGCTAAATTTTTCCAGGAAAGGCCGGTTATCCGCCATGAAGAAGAACCCTGCGTTATCTTTGCCTGTTATCGACGCATGATGTATTATCCAGTTTACTTTTTACTCTACGCCCTCTCCCTGCTGCCGATGCGGATCCTGTACCTGCTCTCAGACCTGGCCTACCTGCTGCTCTATTACGTGACCGGCTACCGAAAAAAAGTCGTTATGGAGAACCTGGCCACGGCCTTTCCGGATCATACATGGCAGCAAAACAAACAGATCGCCAGGGAATTCTACCGGAACTTCACCGATAATTTTATAGAAACCCTTAAACTGCTTTCCGCAAGCAAGGCCTTTCTCACCCGGCATTTTATCGTGGATAACCCCGAACTGTTTGAAGCGTATTTTCAACAGGGAAGGAAATGCCAGCTGCACCTGGGCCATAGTTTTAACTGGGAATTTGCCAATACCGTCATGCCCTTTTACACGTCCTATACCTTCCTGGTGGTATATATGCCGGTGGAAAACAAACTGTTCAACCGGCTACTGCTGCGCCTGCGTTCCCGAACCGGTACGGCCCTGTTGCCGGCCACCGGCCTGAGCCGGGCGATCATTCCCTTTAGGAACCGGCAGTATATGCTTACCCTGGTCGCCGACCAGGCTCCCGGCAACCTGGCAAAATCCTTCTGGCTGCCTTTTTTTAACCGGCCGACCCCCTTTATGCAGGGTCCGGAAAGGGGTGCGCGGATTGCGGACATCCCCGTGTTGTTTGCCAGTATCTATAAAACCCGCAGGGGTTATTACCATGCCCGGCTTGAAAGGGCCGCTGATCATCCCTCCGGGCTCCCTGAGGGAGCCCTTACCAGGATGTTCATTGATTTTTTGGAGCGCAGTATCCGTCAACAGCCATCCATGTACCTGTGGACGCACCGCAGGTGGAAACATGACTGGAAGGACCAGTATGCCAGCTTATGGATCGGCCCTCCGGCGGAAAGACCCGGGTCCCGGGATACCCGCTAAGCCCTCCCCGGTACCAGGCGGTATTGGTTAGCGACAGTATTGCAGGATCATCTCCCGGGCATCCGCATAACCCGCCTCCAAGGCTTTTTTGAGGTCCTGGCAGGCTGCTTCCCTTTGATGGAGTGATATCCTGGTCATGCCCCTGAAAAAAAACAGTTTGACCGAATAGAGGGAATCCAGCGCGATGGTGCGCGAAAAATCCCTTTCGGCGGGCTCAAATTTTCCCTGCATGTATTCGGTAAGTCCCCTGGTATAAAAGGCCCCGGCAAAAGCAGGCCTGAGTTCAAGGGCCTTTCCGAGGTCCTTTTCAGCGGCCTCGTAGTTTTTCAGTTCCATCTGGCAGCCCCCCCGGTAAAAATAAGCGTCCTCCAGGTCTGGTTTCTGCTCAATGGCTTTGTCAAAATCTGCGATGGCTTCCGTGTAGGCTTTCCCCCTGAATCGAACCAGGCCCCGGTACATATAAGCCTTCGCATACCCGGGCTTGAGTGCAATCGCCTGGCTGAAGTCCAGGTAGGCTGCCGTATCTTTTTGAACGAACCTGGACAGCCCGCGGTAGTAATAGGCTTCCGGGAAATTGGCTTTGGCGGCCAGGGCACGGGTGAATGCATCTATGGCAGCCGGATATTCCCGGGCGTTGTATTTGACCATCCCGGCATTAAAAATCTCCATGGCGGTCTGGGCCTTACCAGCGGGCGGGTATAACAGGGCCGCCATAAGGCATAAAAGGAACAGGTATTTTTTCACAATAATAATTTACGAGGAAGTTACCCATTATTTGGAATTACGGGTACATCATCCTGGTGGCCTGGCAACCGGAGGGAAAGGGAAAGTCCCCTTTCAATTCCTTACTTTACAAAGGGGAGCCGATGCACAAGCGATAATAAGTGCTAATTTTACCCGTCCATACCAAGGAGCCATCCGCAAAAACAATGACCATTGAAAAATAAATCGTTCATCCACCGCTTCAACAGACTGACCTCCTTCCAGAAACTCCTGATCGGCTGGCTGATTACCGGGATTTCTTTCCTGCTTTTTTCTCCCATACGCATGGAGCCCATTACCCGGACCATGATATGCTGGGATGTTTTTGGCTCGGTGTATATCATCATGAGTCTCATCACCTTTTTTTCCATGCATTCCAAGGAAATCAGGCTGCTGGTTAGCATACAGGACTCCAGCCGGCTGGTCGTCTTCCTGACGGTGCTGGTATCGACCCTGTCCAGCCTGCTGGGGATACTTATCCTGCTGCTTAACAAAGGCTCTTGGATACTCAATAAATACGTGGAGACTTTTATCTATATTCTAGGGGTCAGCTGCTCGTGGATGCTGCTGCATATTATCTTCACTTTTCGCTATGCGCATATGTATTACCGGTCAGACCCTTCCCGGGAATGCACGATTTCCGGAGGCCTGGAGATCCCCAACGAAAAATACCCGGACTATATTGATTTTGCCTATTTTTCCTTTGTGATCGGTATGACCTTTCAGGTCTCCGACATCAGCATTTCCTCCCGCAGCCTCCGAAGGCTGGTCCTGCTGCACGGCATGCTGGCCTTCCTGTTCAATACCGTGATTGTAGCCCTTAGCATCAACGTGATACTGGATCTCAAAGGATAGGCCCTCGCCGACTGCGGGGAATTATCCTCTTAATTGAGGACGCTTTTTTCCTTGAGGATCTCAATGGAGGGCTGTTCTTTAATACTGGTCCAGCCGCCCACCACATTGCGCAGGTTATGAATACCCTGCCTTTTGAGCAGGGAAGAGGCGATGATGCTGCGGTATCCGCCGGCGCAGTGCACATAAATATTATGATGGTCATCCAGATTTGCCATGGAGGCCGGATCAACCAGGTCACTGACGGGGATATTGACCGCACCGGCCACATGCCCATCCGCAAATTCAGCTTCCCGGCGCACGTCGATTATCACCATATTTTCATCAAAGGGTATATCCATGGCCAGTTCATCGGCAGAAACATCCACGATCATATCGATGGGATAGGCCGCCTTTTTCCAGGACTCAAATCCACCCTCCAGGTATCCGATCATCTTGTCAAATCCCACCCTGGCCATCCGCACCATGCTTTCCCTTTCCTTACCCGGATCGGTTACCAGGATCATGGGTTTGTCAAAGGGCAACAGACTGCCGGCCCATTCGGCAAAGCGCCCGTCCAGGCCGATGCTGATGGAGCCGGGAATGAATCCCTGGGTAAACTCCGCAGACTGGCGCGTATCAAGGAGGATCAGGTCACCCTGGTCCATTTTGTCCTTCACTTCCTGGGCACTGAGGGCCTTCATTCCCTGCAGGAGCACCTCTTCCAGGCTGTCATACCCTTCTTTATTGATTTTGGCGTTAATGGGAAAATAAGTGGGGGGTGCGGTAAGCCCTTCGGTGACCGCAGTCACAAAAGCTTCCCTGCTTTGGGGCTGTAGGGCGTAATTGGTCAGCTTTTCTTCATCTATGGTACTGAAAGTGCTTGGACCCAGGTTTTTACCGCAACTGCTGCCAGGACCGTGGGCCGGGTAAACAATTACATGTCCGGGCAGGGGCATGATCTTATTTTGCAGGGAGTCATAGAGCATACCGGCCAGTTCCTCCTTACTCAGGTTACCGCTGCTCAGGTCTGGCCTGCCCACATCGCCGACAAAGAGGGTGTCGCCCGTAAAGATGGCATAAGGGGTCCCCTTTTCGTCGCGCACCAAAAAACAGGAAGACTCCAGGGTGTGGCCGGGCGTATGCAGCACTTCCAGGCTGATGGCGCCCAGTTTGAATATTTCTCCGTCCCTGGCTTTATGAATGGGGAAATTCGCCTCCGTATCCGGTCCGTATATAATGGGGGCTCCGGTCGCCTTGCTCAGATCCAGGTGCCCGCTTACAAAATCAGCATGAAAATGGGTTTCAAAAATGTATTTTATTTCCGACTGCTGCTCTCTGGCCATCTCCAGGTAGGAATCAATATCCCGCAGGGGATCAATGATGGCTGCTTCCCCTTCACTTTCAATATAATAAGCTGCTTCGCTGAGGCAGCCGGTATATAATTGTTTTATGAGCATAATAAGGGTTTTATGCAAAGTTAGTCATAAAAAAAGAAAGGGAGCAAGCTGCCAGCCGTACTCCCTGAATTACATGTAAACAAAAAGAAATCCGTCAATTAATGAGTTCTTCCACACATTGCATGATGTGCGACAACCTTTCTGTGCTAATGGTATAAAAAATTAATTTCCCCTCACGTTCGGTTTTGACGATTCCGGCGCGCCTTAATATGGCAAGATGCTGGGAGGCAACAGACTGCTCGAGGCGCAACTGAACATAGATTTCGGTTACGGTCATCTTTTTGTTTTCATCTAGTAACCTGATGATTTGCTGGCGAAGTTTGTGGTTAAGCGCCCGGAGAATTAGGCCTCCTTTCTTCAGGTTTAAAAAATCCACCTTTACCGGTGCACCCTGTAAACCCTGGGCATTCACAACCATCCAGTAATTGCTTGTAGTCAAAGTCATGTTTAAAAATGGTTTTACAAATTAGAGATAAGGTATTAACAAAATTAGGCTCTATGATTCTAAAAAAAGAGTTTATCGGACTTAATTATGACGATATACCTATTTCCCCGTATGAGTGTAAAAATCCTTGGTATAAGCGGGTTCGCTATAAACAATATCGGTGAAATCCCGCTTATTCCACTTTTCATAGGATAAAATACCCAGATACCCTGCATGCATAGATATTTCTATAATGTGAACGCGGGGGGATTTACTGACCCCGGCCCATTTCTGGGTTCCGTTTCCGAAAAAAAGGATATCCCTGGATGCCAGGTAGGCCGAAAAAGATTGTTCATCCAGCACCATGGCCCCGGGACTAATCAATGGCTCGAGTTCCTGGGTATACAAGGCCGTGAAAACTTCCATCCGGCGGGCATCAATCATCGGACCTAACAGGCACCCGGAATCTGCGCCCTGCTCCCTGGCTGCAAAAGCCATGAGGGTCAGCGTGTTTTCCGCGATCAGGGGAATGCCCAGTGCGTAACAAAAGCCTTTGGCCGTACTCATGGCCACCCGCAGCCCGGTATAGGAACCCGGTCCCGAGGTCACCGCTACGGCGTCCAGATGAGAGAGTTCCCTTCCGCCCTGTGTCATCAGCTCATCAATGGCCACATGCAGCCAGGCTGCATGATCCATCTGGTTATCATTATGCTTTACCCTTAGGGGCCTGCCGTTGTCTGAAAGACAAATGCTGGCTGCTGGAGTGGCGGTATCTATATTAAGTATCAATGCCATGCTTACTATTTTTGTGCGGCAAATACAGAGGATTAGGAGGTAACCCGGGCACTAAATCAGGGCGTTGGCAAACCCAACTCCCTTATTATACACTCAGAAACCCTGTATCGTTCATTTGTTTTGCCTAATTCTGTCATTAAATGGTAAATTTTTTCCAGACCGATACGTCCGGCCCATTCAAAGGGGCCGTAGGGATAATTGGTTCCCAATTTCATGGCCGCATCTATATCTTCCCTGGAACTGATCCCTGTCTCATAGGTGATATATGCTTCATTAATAATACATGAAATAACACGGGGACTGATCATGCCGGGCAGGTCAGGCACCAGGCGGTAATCCCATTGCAGGGCTTCAAACAGGTGTTGGGCGTCCTTTGCCCCCTCAGGTGAGCCTGCCGACAATTCCACCACCGGCCTGCCGATAAAACCGGGCCAGGCATTGATCCGGATAAATGGCATTCCAATTTCTGCCAGGGTATTGGTTACCGCATTGATAAACACCGGCTTAGGCAAGAGACCCGAAAGCAATGCGGTCCGCATGGGATTGAATTCAAACTGCAGGTCGAAATAAGCAGCGGCATCCCGGTGAGTGGTGAACTGCCCGGGATGATCCATCCATTCCCACAAAATGTCCGGAGCAGCCGGCTTGGAAAGGATTTCACGCCTGGTATCCGCATGGGCGAGGACTGCAATCTTCATGGAAGGATCATTTATTATTATATTTATATATAGGCAAAACTATTTATTCATCACCGGAAGGCAACCCGGTTTTGCTAGGATCTTTTGTCTACTTTTGCGGCATGGATAAAAAGATCATCAACACCCCTAATGCCCCCGCTCCCATCGGGCCCTATAACCAGGCTGTTTTTGCCGGTGACCTCCTGTTCATTTCCGGCCAGGTGGCCATCAACCCCGCCACCGGGAATATAGATGCCAAGGACGTGATTGGAGAGGCGCACCAGGTCATGCACAACCTGAAGGCCATCCTGGCCGAAGCAAAGATGGATTTCAGCCATGTGGTCAAAACCACCATTTTCCTCAGCGACATGTCCCTGTTTGCCTCCATCAATGAAATCTACGGTAAATATTTCAGCGGTGATTTCCCGGCCCGGGAAACCGTTGCAGTCAAAGGACTTCCCAAAAACGTCAATGTGGAAATCAGCATGATCGCTTCCAGGTAAGATGTAAGGGATATTTCATGCCCCCTGGCCGGCGGCTCCCTCCCGGAGCCAGGCCTGCCATCCCGCCCTTATTTGAGTACCCCCAGTTCCCGGCCCACTTTGGTAAATGCCCCGATCGCTTTTTGAAGATGATGATGTTCATGGGCGGCACTCAACTGCACCCGGATCCTTGCCTGGCCCTTGGGCACAACCGGAAAGAAAAATCCGATGACATATATTCCTTCCTCCAGCAGCCGGGCCGCAAACTGCTGGGCAACCACGGCATCATAGAGCATGATGGGTACGATGGGATGATCCCCGGGCCTGATATCGAATCCGGCCGCAGTCATCTGGTTACGGAAGAATCGGGTATTGTTTTCCAGTTTATCACGGAGGGCTGTTGTTTCACTGAGCATATCCAGCACGGCGATGGAAGCCCCTACAATGGATGGGGCCAGGGTATTGGAGAACAGATAGGGGCGGCTCCGCTGCCTGAGCAATTCCACGATCTCCCGTCTTCCGCTGGTAAACCCGCCGCTGGCTCCGCCCAGGGCTTTGCCCAGGGTGCCTGTTATGATATCAATCCTTCCCATGACGCCGCGGTATTCGTGGGTCCCCCGGCCCGTCTTTCCCAAAAATCCGGAGGAATGGCATTCGTCAATCATGACGATGGCATCATAGGCATCCGCCAGATCGCAGATCCTGTCAAGCTGCGCGATGGTACCATCCATGCTGAAGGAGCCGTCAGTTACAATAATCCGGCTGCGCAGATGGGCACTTTCCCTGAGCCTGGCTTCCAGGTCTTCCATATTGTTGTGTTCATAACGGTAGCGCTGTGCCTTACAAAGCCTCACCCCGTCAATGATGGATGCGTGGTTCAGGGCATCGCTGATGATGGCATCCTGGTCACCAAAAAGGGGTTCAAACACCCCGCCGTTGGCATCAAAGGCTGCCGCATATAAGATGGTATCTTCCGTACCAAGAAAAGTGGCGAGCTTGGCTTCCAGTTCCTTATGAATATCCTGGGTTCCGCAAATGAAGCGAACGCTGCTCATCCCGTACCCCCTGTGGTCGAGGGCCTGGTGGGCAGCTTCCAGGACGGCCGGATGGGAGGACAGACCCAGGTAATTATTGGCACAGAAGTTTAATACCTGCTTGCCGTTCACGGTAATCTCCGCACCCTGGTCGGAACTGATCACCCGTTCGGTCTTGAACAAACCGGCCTGCCTGATTTCCTGCAATTCGGAGGCGATTCTTGCTACAAAAGTCTGGTTCATGGAATATTTATTATGAAATCCAAAGGTAAGGACTTGGGTATTGTTGTGTTATGGATTAGGGCCCCAAGGTGAAAATTTAGGGAAAAGGAACCCTGCCGGGGTAATTATCCCGGAAAATATGTAACATTTTTGGAGTACCTTGCGTCTCATCAGGGAAATATTGACACCCATGCATGCCAAAACCTTTATCCGCCTGTTTATTGTAATCATCCTGCTTTCCGCAGGTATTTTCATGGTTTCCCGCCAGCAGGCTACTGCCTCCGCAGACAGCAAGGAATGTACCGGCGGGGTGCCCTGCGACCAGAACAGGGTACAATCTGATTTCCTGTTATGGGAATCTTTCGCACGTAACTTCTTTGGAAACAATAGTTAGCACAACGCCCAGCGGCAAATCTGCCCTGGCTCCCCCTGGATTTCCCCTGTTTTTGTAACTTTTCCCCCGCCCGGCCGTATAACAAGGGTATTAACACCTTGAAAATAAAACCTTACCAGACCAGCCGCTGTTTATGACTGAGAAAGAATACAACAATTGTGTAACAGAATATGCCGACAATGTGTTTCGATTCATTGTCAAAAATCTCCGCCATGAACAGGATGCGCGGGATGTGGTTCAATCGGCTTTTGAAAAGCTCTGGAGAAACCGCGAGGAGGTAGAAAGCGCTAAAAGCAAATCTTACCTGTTTACCATCGCCTATCACCAGATGATTGACCATATCAGGAAGGTAAAAAGGATACAGCTCCGCGAGGATTTCAGTGAGGAAAGCCGGGTACAGGATAAACCTTCCCATAACCTCAAACAGATCCTGGAGGAGGCCCTTTCCCGGCTCAGTGAAACACAGCGTTCCCTGGTGCTGCTCAAGGATTATGAAGGATATTCCTATGAAGAGATAGGAAAGATTACCGGACTCAATGAAAGCCAGGTGAAAGTTTATCTGCACAGAGCCCGCATACAATTGAAAAATTATCTGGTTAAGCCCGAAAATGTAGTATAAACGTTATGATTAACCGCAATAATTACCAGGAATATTTCCTGCTCTATATCGATCATGAATTATCCGGTACCGCTCAAAAAGCCGTCGAGGAATTTGTGTTTCACAATCCTGACCTGGCCATTGAACTGGAGCAGCTCCGTCAGGTGGTTGCAAAGCCGGAGGCAAAAGTGCGCTTTGAGGGCAAGGAATCCCTGTTGCGGACAGCTGATCTGACCGGACCAATCCAAAAAAGCAATTACGAAGAATATTTCCTGCTCTATGCAGACGGGGAACTCGATGATGCCTCCCGAAGGGAAGTGGAAATTTTTGCCGGCAATCATCCTTCCCTGCTGCTGGAACTTAGCTACCTGCTCCAGACAAAAATGGTTCCCGACCCGGACCTTCGCTTCCCCGATAAATCGGTGCTGTATAAAAAGGAGAAGACCCGGCGGATAGCAGCCTGGCCCTGGCTGGGTATGGCTGCTGCCTCCCTGCTGCTGGTGATCGGCCTGTTTGTATTCAAAAATACCGGCCAATCGCCCGCCGGCAGCATGGGACATCCCGGCGTAGCCAGGGGGAATGCCCTTTTTCCCGGAGGAAGAGCGGAGGATCCAAATCAACGGGTCACTGTAACTTCTACCCTGCCTGCCACGTTAGACCCTTCAGTAAGGCCGGGGATAACCAAGGGACAGACTGCATGGCAGACCCCGTCCCGCAAAGGGCCGGTTACTGCCCGCCGAAAGGTAAACGCCCGCGACCAGGATGCACAGGCCCTGGCATCCAGCCAGCTGCCCAGGCGTGCTGACAGCCGGGTGGAAGCGCAGCCGGAAAACCAGTCCGCCGGCACGCTAACACAAACGGAGGCAGCCACCGAACCGGCCATGCATCCTGCCACAGCGGCCATCGCCCAGGTGCAGGAACCGGCAGCGGGGGTAATGCCCGGCCAGGATGCAATAAACAGAAAGGCAGACGGCGGGGGTATGCAGGAAATGAATACAGCGCATACTGATGAGGTTTATTTTGCCGCGAACACTTCGCAGAAAAAAAGCAAACTCCGCGGTATCTTCAGGCGGGTAACCCGGGTTTTTGAAAAGAACACGCAGGCCGATGATGACAGCAGGCAAGGTTTGCTGATCGGAGGTTTTCAGATCGCATTGAAATAATTCATTTAAAAAAAAAGCATGAAAAGAAATGTATTAGTCCTGGCCTCTGTGTGCCTTTACCTATCCGGCCTTGCCCAGACAGACAGTACAGGGAACAAAACAGACACCATCCGCATCGGAAATATGACCATTGTCAAAAGCGGAAAATCCAGCAGCGGAGATGGCAGTGAGGTCTTTATGGGAGGCCGCCAGCATACCCTTTACCGCCCGCCCAATATCAGCACCAACTGGCTGATCCTTGATTTTGGGTTTACCAACTACAATGACAGGACCAATTACGCTTCGGCGGCCGCCCAGCAGTTTGCTCCCGGATCCTCCTCCGACTGGTTCAACCTGCGAACGGGAAAATCGGTGGACGTGAATATCTGGTTCTTCATTCAAAGGCTTAACCTCATCGGCCATGTGGTCAACCTCAAATACGGATTGGGCACGGAGTTAAACAATTACCGCTACAATGCCCCTGTTGTGTTTACGGAGAACCCTTCCACCCAGGTAAGTTATGATGACACCCGGCACTTTAAAAAGGACAAACTGGCTGCCGATTACCTGACGGCACCCCTTATGCTGAATTTTAATTTCACGCCCCACCGCAGGGAAGGTTTCGGACTCAGCCTGGGAGCCAGTGCAGGCTATCTGTATTCATCCCGGCAAAAGATCATTACCAGTGAAGACGGCAAACAAAAGTCCCACCATGATTTTGATCTTAACCCCTGGAAGATATCATGGATCGGAGAGCTGCAGCTGGGCCCCGTCAAACTCTTTGGCTCATACGCTACCCAGAGCATGTTCAAAAAAGGCCTTAACCAGACGCCCTATACGGTGGGTATACGGTTCAGCAACTGGTAGATTTCCCCGCCTCCCGTTGGTGGTTTCCCCTAAAAAGGCCCGGTAACGGGCATCGTAAAACCGGCCATCTTTGCCATGGCCGGTTTTTTATTTCCCTTTAAGGAATCGTTAAAAGCAAATACCCGCAAAATATTGTGGTGTGGCACAGCGTTTGATTCCGGTTGTTTAAACCGGCAACTGATGAAGGGTATGCAAAGAACTGGATTATTTCTACTGCTGGCTTTCAGCCTGTTGGCCTTCAGGGACAACAAACACCGGTCCGTACTGAGGAATGTGCGCAGGTACCGGCCCTCCAGTGAGGTCTCCATCATTATTGTCAAATCAAATTACGAACTTCAACTATACGATAAAGACGGATGGTATGCCACCTATCCGGTTGTATTTGGCAGCAAATCCCTGGAAGATAAAATGATGGAGGGAGACCGCAAGACCCCTGAAGGCAGTTACCATATTGTCAGCAAACGCGCTGACGCTAAATGGGATAAAATGATGCTGATTGATTACCCTACCCCCTCTGACTATGCCAAATTCAGCCAGCGCAAGGCAAAGGGATTGGTTCCCCGAAATGCCAAAATTGGCGGGGGAATCGGAATCCATGGCACCTGGAACCATGATGAAATAGCGGTCGACCTGTTCCAGAACTGGACCAACGGATGCATTTCCCTGAAAAGAGAGGATATAGAGGAACTCTACGACCTGGTTCCCCTGGGAACCCCGGTCACCATCAGGAAATAACCCCTATCCCCCAT
Source organism: uncultured Bacteroidota bacterium (assembly GCA_903906365.1). Classification (GTDB taxonomy): domain Bacteria; phylum Bacteroidota; class Bacteroidia; order Chitinophagales; family Chitinophagaceae; genus Puia. The sequence continues at coordinate 41,989 of CAIVKC010000046.1, forward strand.
AAAGAAAACCGGCAATCTCCCGCCTCCATTTTTCGTGTTCCCGTCCATATAAGGATTCATGGGTGGCCCGCTGGTAAATAACCAGTTTTTTTTGCGGTGATGCCAGGTTGCCGTAGATGCATTGAATTTCCTGCCTGCTGACACGGTTATCGAGGGCACCCCACTGTAACAGGACCGGACAGCGGATGTCTTTTGCGTAATCACAGGGGGAATAACTGAAAGCCCAGAACCCCTGCTCGGTCCCACCCCAGAAAGCCAGCAGCGAGGCCAGCGGCTCTTCGGGAAGGCCCATCGTCCGCATGCGGCCCCGGACAGCCTGCAGGAGGCTGCCAAATGGCATTTCCAGTATCAGCCGGTCCGGCTGCAGATCAGGGTAATCATGGATGGCTTTTAGGATGGTAGCTGCCCCTAGGGAGATGCCCCATAATACAATATGGTTTTCCCCGCGGGCACGGACCAGGTCATAGGCGGCTTTTATATCGGCCGATTCCCGGTATCCGATCGTGCATACATGCCCCTGGCTGCCGCCATGGGCCCTGAAATCAACCAGCAGGGTATTAAAGCCCAGCGATCTCATGTAATCGGATTCATGGAGTAATTTGGATTTGCTTGATCCGTGGCCGTGAAACATAATAACGGTTCCCCTGGCAGCCTGACTGGCAAAGTACCAGCCCTGCAGCCTGATATGATCGGAGGTGGTCATATAAACGGTCTTACAGGCCGAATCCGGCTCAATGAGGTTCCTGGATTTGGGGAACCGGATGCCAACCAAGGCGGCCCGGGCCTTGTCCCAGGCCGACAGTTCCCCGGGACCCGCACTACCCGACGGGGGTTCATCATAAAAATGGGTGAAATGATAGGCCTGCGAGGCCCCGACCAGGTTCAGGACGACAAACAGGATCAACAATATCCTCAGTGAGGTTTTCAACACGGGTTTCATCCGCTGGGAGGCTTTGGGTGATCAGACTTTTCCGTTTTTGATTTCCTCTACCACCGATGGATCCAGCAGGGTGGATGTATCGCCGAGGTTCTGGGTTTCCCCTTCGGCTATCTTCCTGAGTATTCTTCGCATGATTTTACCACTCCTGGTTTTAGGCAAACCGGAGACAAACTGGATCTTATCGGGTTTGGCAATGGGGCCTATGATCCTTGCCACGGTCTGTATGATATCCCGTCGGCTGAGATTTTCATCGACGTGGCTGCTGCTGAATATTACATAGGCATAGATGCCCTGGCCTTTGATGTCATGGGGGTAGCCAACTACCGCGCTTTCCACCACACCGGTATGCATATTGATCGCGTTTTCAATTTCTGCCGTACCTATACGGTGGCCGCTGACATTAAGCACATCATCGACACGGCCGGTGATCCGGTAATTCCCGTCCTGGTCGCGGAGGGCTCCGTCACCGGTAAAGTACAGTCCGGGATAGGTGGCAAAATAATTTACCCGGCATCTTTCATGATCCCCATAGGTGGTCCGGATAATGGAAGGCCAGGGAAACCGGATGCAGAGGTTTCCGCTGACACTGTTGCCATGAATTTCCTCCCCTTTTTCATCAACCAGGATGGGTTGCACACCCGGTAGCGGCAGGGTGGCATGGGCCGGTTTTTGGGGAGTGACCCCGGCCAGGTTGGAAATCAGGATGCCGCCCGTCTCTGTCTGCCACCAGGTATCGACCACGGGGCAACGGCCCTTTCCAATGTGCTCGTGATACCAGTGCCAGGCCTCCTCGTTGATGGGTTCCCCAACAGTACCCAGTATGCGCAGGGAACCCAGGTCCTTGCCCTTTACATAATCCAGGCCAAAGCCCATCAGGCTGCGGATGGCCGTGGGGGCGGTATATAAAATACTGATCTTGAATTTGTCAACCACATCCCAAAAACGACCGGCATCCGGCCAGGTCGGAATACCTTCAAACATCACCGTGGTGGCGCCGGCGCTCAGCGGGCCATAGACAATATAACTGTGCCCGGTTATCCACCCGATGTCTGCGGTGCAGAAATGCAGATCCCCGCGCTGGTACTGAAAGGTATTGACGAAGGTATAATTGGTGAAAACCATATAGCCGGCGCAGGTATGCACGACCCCTTTGGGCTTGCCGGTGGAGCCGGAAGTATACAGGATGAACAGCGTGTCTTCGGCATCCATGACCTCAGCCGGGCAGTCGGGATTGCCCTGCGTTTCGATTTTTTTGATCTCATCCTCCCACCACACGTCACGGCCCTTAATCATACTAACGGCCATGCGGGTACGCGTCAGTACGATCACCCTGGTTACACTTGGACAGCGGACCAGCGCATCATCGATCACGTTTTTGAGGGGTATTTCCTTATTACCGCGGTAACCGCCGTCGGCGGTAATGACCAGGCTGCATTGTGCATCCTGGATCCTGTCGGCAATACTTTGGGCAGAGAATCCGCCGAAAACCACTGAATGAATGGCCCCCAGCCGGGCGCAGGCCAGTACCGCGATGGCCAGTTCAGGCACCATGGGCATATATATGCAGATACGGTCGCCCTTTTTGACTCCGTTGTTTTTCAGAACATTGGCAAACTGGCATACCTTAAAATGAAGCTCCTTGTAAGTGAGCACCCGGTAATGATCCTCCGGGTCGTTGGGTTCCCAGATGATGGCCGGCTGGTTGGCCCTTTCCGCCAGGTGCCTGTCCAGGCAGTTTTCGGTGATGTTGAGTTTGGCTCCCTGAAACCATTTGATATCCGGACCGGTAAAATCCCAGTCCAGTACCTTATCCCATTTCTTATGCCATTGAAAAGTCTTTGCAATTCCTTCCCAGAACCCTTCGGGATCCTGAACACTTTGCTGGTAGACGGCCTGGTATTGCTCTAAGGAACGGATCTGGTAGGAATAGCTCATATGACAGACAAAATTTTAAAACGGAATTTAGTATAATTTGAATGGTAAATTTAAAATTTAATCAGATACCTTGTTCATCAGATTGGCCATGCACCGGCAAATTGCACGGATCCGGGCCGCTGGGCGGGATAGGAAAGGGAATGGATTTTACCATGAACCCGTGATGCATTATTTTTAATAACTGTCAACCTGGGGGCCTCCCGGCTTCCCCGGGAGCGGCTTAAACCAAAAAATGAATGCCCCATATGAATCAAAGATGGTGCGGAGCCTTCCTGACTGCCAGCTGCTGGCTGGTCCTTGGCTGCGGTCAGCGGTCCCCCGGCAGGAATGGTCAGTCAGGCGGCAGTCTCCAGCCATTACCGGAGAGCACCTGGGCCCTGCTGCCTTTTGAAAAGGCCGCAGGAGTCAACCCCGTGATGGGTCCCGACACGGCTGCCTTTTATTGCCCTGTCCGCAGAGAGCGGGTCGCCTGGGAGGTCAAAGACGTTTTCAATCCGGCCATGGTAGTCAGGGACGGCAAGATATGGATGCTTTACCGGGCCCAGGACAGCCTGGGAAAGCCGGGAGGAACTTCCCGAATAGGCCTGGCCCATAGCAGTGACGGACTTCATTTTACCCGGCTGCCGGCACCGGTCCTCTACCCCGACAAAGACGCGCAGCAGCAGCTGGAATGGGAAGGCGGTTGTGAGGACCCGCGCATCACAGAAGATTCATCCGGTACCTATTATATGACCTATACGGCTTTTGACGGCGCCAAGGCCAGGCTCATGGTGGCCCTTTCAAGAGACCTGGAACACTGGTCCAAAAAAGGGCCGGCATTTGCCACGGCTTATGGGGGGAAATATGCCAACGCATGGTCCAAGTCGGGTTCCATCGTGTCCACCTACACGAAGGAGGGCCGGATACTGGCCACAAGGATCAGGGGCCGGTACTGGATGTATTGGGGAGACCAGTACATCTGGGCTGCCACCTCCGATGACCTGGTTCACTGGACACCCGTGGAAATGGCTTCCGGCGAAGTCCCTCCGGTAACCCTGCGGGGTGAGGCCCTTCATATGCCGCAGCTTAAAATAGTGGTTCCTACCCGGGCGGGATATTTTGACAGCGACCTGGTGGAATCAGGTCCGCCGGCCATGCTGACCGATAAGGGCATTTTGCTGATATACAACGGCCGCAACCTTCATGCGTCGGGAGATACCTCCCTGGCCGAGGGAACCTACTCTGGCGGACAGGTACTCTTGGATAAGGAAGACCCCACCAAGGTCCTTGCCCGTATGGAGCACAATTTCATTCACCCTGACCAGCCCTATGAAATTTCCGGACAGGTCAACCAGGTCTGTTTCCTGGAAGGGCTGGTATCACTTAACAACAACTGGTTTTTGTATTATGGAACCGCGGACTCGAAAATTGCGGTGGCCACTATGCATCCCTGATATATCCCGACTAAACTTTCAACCCATGTCCACCCCCAAAGGAATCTGGAAAATCATCTCTGCCTCTTCGGTAGGCACCCTCATCGAATGGTATGATTTTTATATTTTTGGCAGTCTGGCCACCGTGATAGCCAGCCAGTTTTTTCCCAAAACAAATCCCACGGCGGCCCTCCTTTCCACCCTGGCCACCTTCGCGGCCGGATTCCTGGTTCGCCCCTTCGGGGCCCTGGTTTTCGGTAGGCTGGGAGATCTTATCGGCAGGAAATACACTTTCCTGATGACGCTCATTTTGATGGGGGGATCCACTTTTGCCATCGGCCTGGTGCCGGGCTATGACCATATCGGTTTTGCGGCCCCCCTGATCGTTCTGGTGCTCCGCCTTATTCAGGGGCTGGCCCTGGGGGGGGAATATGGCGGTGCCGCCACCTATGTGGCCGAACATTCCCCGGCCAGCCGCAGGGGGTACTATACTTCCTGGATCCAGGCCACAGCTACGCTGGGATTGTTCGTTTCCCTGGGCGTTATTCTGCTGACCAGGCATTTGCTGGACCCCGACCAGGCCAAATCCATTGCAAAATTCAACGACTGGGGCTGGAGGATCCCCTTCCTGGTGTCCCTGCTGCTGGTGGTCCTTTCCATTTATATCCGGCTGAAGATGAAGGAATCCCCCCTTTTCGAAAAGCTGCAGAGCGAAGGCACTGTTTCGGTGAACCCCCTCAAAGAAAGTTTCGGACATAAGGCCAACCTGAAAATGGTGCTGCTGGCCCTATTCGGCGCCACGATGGGCCAGGGGGTCGTATGGTACACGGGCCAGTTCTATGCGCAATCCTTCATAGAAAATGTCTGTAAGGTGGATTTTGACCAGTCGCGGACCATTCTGCTGTGGGCCATCCTGTTTGGCAGCCCCTTCTTTGTGGTCTTTGGAAGCTGGAGCGACCGGGTAGGCCGAAAATGGATCATGCTGACAGGCATGCTGCTGGCCGTCCTTTCCTATAATTTTCTGTTCGGGCAGCTGTTGCGGGCTGCCGAAGTGAAAAACAAGATAGAACTCCCGGACATCAAGCAGGTAAAAAGCACCATGTCCTACCTGGGTCATTCAGGCAATGCGCTGCGAACCAGGACAACGGTTTCCTATTTTACCGATGGCACCCAGCTCACCGAGACCAGCCGGGACACCCTCTATGCCCCAGATGGCAGCCCGCGGAACCTCCGGCCCGATATCAGGCAGACTGTCCGGCTGAGCAGCGCCAATTACTGGATGATGGTAGCCCTGGTATTTGTCATGATTTTTTACGTGACAATGGTCTACGGTCCCATCGCCGCCTTCCTGGTGGAGCTGTTCCCGACAAAGATCCGGTATACGTCCATGTCACTGCCCTACCATATCGGTAACGGGGTCTTTGGGGGCCTTACCCCTTTTATCGCCACCCTGCTTACCACGATCTACACCGGAAATAAACTCGTGGGACTGATGTACCCGGTAATCATTGCATCGGTCTGCCTGGTTATTGGCGGACTGTATATAGGCCATCAGGATGAACCGCAGGGGGCCGAACTGTAACCAATTTCATCAACCCGGAAAAAACCATCCGCACATGAACCATATTAAAAGAATCTTTGGCGTTCTCTGGCTCGCCCTTGGGCCCGCCGCCGTGATGTATCTGATCAGGACCGCTGCTTCGGAAATTGCAAAAAAGCCCATTGTGGACACCAAGATCCAATGGGCCGTCTTTATCGTCGTTTTCATTCCCATCGCAGTGGGTATGATGATATTTGGATTTTATGCCCTCAAAGGGGAATACGACAGCCGCTGAAATCCCGCCTTCGGTTCAGCCGCAGCGGAAAACCCGGCAATTTCTTTTTTTTAAGTAGGTTTGTACACTATGTCTATTGAAGTCAGAGAACTCCTCAAGATATATGGTGAGCAAAAAGCGGTGGACCATATTTCCTTTAAGGTGAACCAGGGGGAAATCGTAGGTTTCCTGGGTCCCAACGGGGCGGGCAAGTCCACCACCATGAAAATTATTACCGGCTACCTCAAACAGGACGGCGGGGAGGCCCTGGTTTGCGGAATCAACGTAGGCTCCCATCCGCTGGAAGCCAAAAAGAAAGTCGGATACCTTCCCGAAGCCAATCCCCTGTATTTTGATATGTACGTGCGGGAATACCTGGACTTCATTGCCGATGTGCACCGGGTGGACAACAAGCGCCGCAGCAGGGAAGAGGTCATAGAAACGGTGGGGCTAAGCCCCGAAAGCCGCAAAAAGATTGGCCAGCTCTCCAAAGGATACAAGCAGCGGGTTGGCCTGGCCGCAGCGCTGATCCATCAGCCTGAGGTGCTGGTTTTGGATGAACCCACCAGCGGCCTGGATCCCAACCAGATCATAGAAATCCGCGATGTCATCAGGAACCTGGGCCAGGTAAAGACCATCCTGTTTTCTTCCCATATCCTCCAGGAAGTGGAGGCCATCTGCGACAGGGTCATCATCATCAACAAAGGGAACCTGGTTGCAGACGATACCCTGGCCAACCTCCGGCGCGCCGGTGAAAGCCAGCCTGCGATTCTGATCGGGTTCAAGGAAGCCGTCAGCGCAAACCTGCTTGAAAACCTGGACGGTGTGCTTTCCGCCAGCCTGCTGGACGGCGGCGTGTGGAAGCTGTCCACAAACAGCCCGGAGGCTGTTCGCAAACAATTAATGGAACTCACTTTGCAGCATAATTTGAATATCGTTTCTTTGCAGAGCGATACCCAGCGACTGGAAGACGTGTTCAGAAACCTGACCGGAGGGGCCCAAAGCACTCCCTAAGGAGAAATCTCCCTATTGGAGCCGCCTACCGGACTGGCAGAAAGATTAAAAAAAATTAACATACAAACCCACAACCAATCATGAGCTACATTGCCGAAATCCATGCTAGACAAATTTTAGACAGCCGGGGTAACCCAACCGTTGAAGTTGATATCATCACCGATGAAGAAGTGCTGGGAAGGGCCGCTGTTCCAAGCGGTGCCAGTACAGGGGTGCACGAAGCCGTTGAACTGCGAGATGGCGATAAAAAGATATACCAGGGCAAAGGGGTACTCAAGGCGGTAAAAAATGTCAATGACCTGATTGCAGAGAAGTTGCTGGGCTGGGAAGTGGCCGACCAGGCAGGCATCGACCAGCTGATGATTGCCCTTGACGGCACCCCAAACAAATCCAAACTCGGCGCCAATGCCATGCTGGCCGTAAGTATGGCTGCTGCCAAGGCAGCCGCCCAGGAGTCCGGGCTTCCCCTGTTCCGTTATGTGGGTGGCACCAATGCCAAAACCCTGCCCGTTCCCATGATGAATATCTTAAACGGAGGGGCTCATGCGGATAATAAAATTGATTTCCAGGAATTTATGGTCATGCCTGTTGGGGCCTCCTCTTTCAGCGAAGGACTTCGCTGGGGCGTTGAGATCTTTCATGCGCTCAAAAGTGTGCTCAAAAAGAAAGGCTATTCCACCAACGTGGGGGATGAAGGCGGTTTTGCCCCGGATATACAGAGCAATGATGAGGCCATAGAAACGGTGATGACGGCCATCACCTCCGCCGGGTTCAAAGCCGGCACCCAGGTATCCATCGCCCTGGACCCCGCCGTGAGCGAAATGTACGACGGCACCAAAAAAGTGTACCATTTTCACAAATCCGATGGTAAAAAGCTCAGCAGTGAGAAGATGGTGGATTTCTGGGCCAACTGGGTGAAGCATTACCCGATCGTTTCCATCGAGGACGGCATGGCAGAGGATGACTGGAAAGGCTGGAAATTAATGACCGATACGCTCGGAAGTAAGATCCAGCTCGTCGGCGACGACCTGTTTGTAACCAATGTGGACAGGCTGCAGAAAGGCATTGATACCGGCGTAGCCAATGCCCTGCTGGTCAAGGTCAACCAGATCGGAACGATCACCGAAACCATCAATGCGGTGACCCTGGCCCAGCATCATGGCTACAATACCATCATGAGCCACCGAAGCGGTGAAACCGAGGATACCACGATAGCGGACCTGGCAGTGGCCCTCAATTGCGGCCAGATCAAGACCGGATCGGCCAGCCGCACGGACCGCATCGCCAAATACAACCAGTTGATCCGTATTGAAGAAATTCTGGGAAAGAATGCCGTTTTTCCCAAAGGAAAAATTAAATTTGGTAAATAAAGCAATATACCCGGCCTGCAGCGTGAAACTGCCGGCTTTCTGCCGGAGGACGCATACTGCAGGCCGGGTTCTTTAATACTATACCACTGAGACCGCTCAAGACCATACCATCCTGGCTAAAAAACAAGTACCTGCTGACCGCCTTGGGTTTCACGGTATGGATGCTTTTTTTTGATGACCGCGACTTTATCACGACGCATTTCAAACAAAAACAGGAGCTCAGAAAGCTGGAACAGAGCCGCCAGTACTACCTGGGGCAGATTGCCCGCACCAAAAAAGAACTCGACCAGCTTAAATCCAACCCCGGGACCATTGAGAAATATGCCAGGGAAAAATACCTGATGAAACGCGATAATGAGGACGTGTTCCTCGTTCCCGGCAAATAGTAGATCTACTAAGTACTGAATACCAGATTGTTACCTTCATAAAGCTAAACTACGATCGCCAAATTATTTTCCGCAGGGAACAATAAGAACACCCAATTGCCGTTTTTCATATCGGACGTTTCAAGTTACTGCGACATATTAGGACATTAAATGGTTTGCTTATGACACTCTTTACACCAGAGGATCTTCTATTGTATTTATACAATGAGTCTTCTCCGGAGTTGACAGCCGCAATTGAGACCGCATTACATGAAGACTGGACGCTTCGTGAAAAAATGCAGGTACTGCAATCTTCGGTTGACCAGCTCGACAAGGCAATAGTTTCGCCCAGGATGGAAGTTGTTCTCAAGGTAATCAACTACGCCAGGGAATCTGCTACTGAAACTGTGCACCACCCCTGAAAAATTTTGCAATACTGAAACTCGTACATTCGTGGTCAGTTGACTATTCCCATGACCAGGAAAGAACGATTTGAGTTTGTACTAAACTACTTCCAGGAACATACTCCAGACGCGGAGACCGAATTGCTGTATGACAATCCTTTCCAGCTCCTCATTGCTGTTATTTTGTCGGCCCAGTGCACGGACAAGCGGGTTAATCTGACCACGCCGGCCCTATTCGATAAATATCCTGATGCCCGGGCCTTATCCCAGGCGGGATATGATGAATTATTTGCCCTGATCAAAAGCATTTCCTTTCCCAACAACAAAACCAGGCACCTCATCGGCATGGCGCGCATGCTGGTGGATGAATTCGGGGGAAAGGTTCCCATGACCGTGGATGAACTTATAAGACTCCCGGGGGTGGGCAGAAAAACGGCCAATGTCATCACTTCGGTAGTGGACCGACAGCCCAATATGGCCGTTGACACCCATGTTTTCCGCGTATCGGCCAGGATTGGACTGACCCGGGCCGCAAAAACGCCCCTGGCGGCGGAAAAACAACTCATCCGCTATATACCGCGCGACCTGGTGCACAAGGCCCATCACTGGATCATCCTGCACGGCCGCTACCTCTGCCTGGCCCGCAATCCACAGTGCGGACGCTGCGGACTCAGGCCCGTTTGTCAATATTATCTCAATAAGGAGAAAAGGGCTGCCGGCACAAAAAAACCTCCAGGCTGATTTTGCCATTATCTTTGCCCTGCAGACCCCGGGATGGATTATCTTAAGGAATACAGGCGTTTTATCAGCAGTCACTACCTGAGCCAGGGAGTGCGCATTACCATTGGGGTCATACTTCCGGCGATCCTGCTCAATTATTTCAACAACCTGACCACCGGCATCGTGATTTCCCTGGGGGCCATGGCAGTAAGCCTGACCGACAGTCCGGGGCCCATCCACCACCGACGAAACGGAATGGTCACCAGTGGCCTGCTGATTTTTGCTGTGGCCCTGCTCGCCGGCCTGGCCAATGGACACCCGGTCATGCTGGGCCTGCTCATCGGAATTTGCTGCTTTGTGTTTTCCATCATCGGAGTCTACGGAAGCAGGGCCACCTCTATCGGTGTATCGGCCCTGCTGGTCATGGTACTCAATATTGACAGGCCCGTGCAGGGCACAGAAGCCCTCTTCAATGCCCTCTACATTGCCGCCGGGGGTGCCTGGTATATCCTGCTCAGCCAGCTTCTTTATAATTTCAGGCCGTACAAACTGACCCAGCAGGCCCTGGGGGAATGCATCCAGTCTACCGCCTCCTACCTGCGGGCCAAAGCTGCTTTCTACGGAAGGGAAGTGGATTATGATAAGGGCTACCGCCGCCTGCTGGAACAGCAGGCCGACCTCCACCAGAAGCAGGATCTCATCCACGAACTGCTTTTCAAAAGCCGCAACCTGGTCAAAGAATCCACACATACCAGCCGGGTGCTGGTGATGATATTCCTGGACATCGTCGACTTGTTTGAAGTGGTGATGACCTCCCACCAGGATTATGAATCCCTGCACCGCTTTTTTGATCAATACGGCATACTGGATGATTACCAGCATGCCCTCCATTCCATGGCCTCGGCCCTCGATGAGATCGGGATGGCGGTCCAGGCCTCAAAGACCTCGGTGGAAAGCCTTTCCATCCAGGCCGAACTCCGAAAACTGCGCGCCCGGTTCATTGAACTGCGTGATAATCACCGAGACGCGGAGAACGTGGAAGCTTTCATCAGCCTGCGTCAGATTCTGGAAAGCATGGAGGACATCGCCGACCGGCTGCATACCCTGCGCAGTTACACGGGATACGACCAGAAACTGGCCAGGGGTTTTGAAGAACCGGTGGATTATGAACAATTCATTACCCACCAGTATGTGGACCCCCGGCTGCTGAAGGAGAACCTTACCCTTTCGTCCAATATATTCAGGCACTCCCTGAGGGTATCGCTGGCGACCCTCTCCGGTTACCTGATTGCACAGTTTCTCCCCTTTGGCCACAGCTACTGGGTATTGTTAACCATTATCGTGATCCTGAAACCCGCCTACAGCCTGACCAAAAGAAGGAATTATGAGAGATTGTTCGGAACCATTGCCGGCGCCATCATTGGCATAGCCGTTCTGTATTTTATAAAGGACAAAAAATTGCTGTTGGCCGTTATGATATTTTTCATGGTCTGCACCTACAGCCTGCTCCGTATCCGCTATTTGCTCAGTGTGCTGTTCATGACTCCTTATATTCTCCTGCTTTTCCATTTACTCAATCCGGCCGGTTTCCAAACCATCCTTTCAGACCGGCTCATTGATACCGCCATTGGTTCAGCCATTGCTTTTGTGGCCAACCTGTTCATTTTTCCTGCCTGGGAGCATGAGCAGATCTTCGACTATCTTATCCGGGTATTGGAAGACAATACCCGATATTTTTCAGATATAGCCGGATCCTTTACAGGCCGCCCGGTCAGTATCAACCGCTACAAGCTATCCCGGAAAAACACCCTGGTTTCCCTGGCCAACCTCTCTGATGCCTTCAACCGGATGCTGGCCGAACCGGCCAGTAAACAGAGGAATATCCGTGAGATCCATCAGTTTGTGGTGCTCAACCATATGCTTACCTCCCATATCGCCACGCTGGCCTATTACGCGGGGTCTTCCGGCAGGTCTGCCCAGATGGCCGGTTACGCCTCTTTTATCCGGGCCATCCATTCCAGGCTCCGGCATGCCGCGGCGGTCCTGTTGGACCAGCCCCTGCAGGGGGAAGAAAGTCCGGACAAGGAAGGGATGCGCATGCTCAATGACCGGGTGGACCTGTTGACGCAGAGAAGGAAAACCGAACTCAACCAGGGTATACTGGAAAGTGATACCCGCAGGGCCCTCTCCGGGCTCAAGCCGGTGGCTGACCAGTTCAATTTCATCATAAAAATTGCCGCTGACCTGGAAAAGCTCAGCGGCAGCCTGCAGTCCATGAAAACCGCAGTATAGCAAGGTGTGGTAATTAATTGTTTGAACCCAGCATTTCACGCATCTTCATGACCATCTCGGTCTTGGTGATGGGAATGCCCATGATCTTATTATAGGGTTTTGCGTCCACGAAGTATTCATCCCGGATAATTTTTACCAGCTGGCCATTGTTGATCTCGGGGATCAGGACCTGTTCAAAATTCTTCAGGATTTCCCCGAGGTTCCTCGGGAAAGGACGGAGGTACCTCAGGTGCGCATGGGAGACGGCATAACCCTCCAGCTGGAGTTCGGCCGCTGCACTCTTGATGGCGCCATAGGTACTTCCCCAGCCCAGCACAAGCAGCTTGCCTTTTTCAGGTCCGCTGTCAATTTTCTGCAGGGGGATATGTTCTGCGATCTTGTCAATTTTTGCCTGCCTGATCTTGACCATCAGCTGGTGGTTCTCCGGGTCGTAACTGACATTGCCCGTGATATTTTGTTTTTCAATCCCTCCGATCCGGTGTTCCAGTCCGGGGGTACCGGGCACGGCCCAGGGGCGCACCAGTTTTTCATCCCTGAGATAAGGCTGAAATTTTTCTTCGCCCTCTGCAAGGCCTGTTTTGAATTTAACGGAAATCGGAGCCAGGTCATCGCTTTTGGGAAATTTCCAGGGCTCGGCCCCATTGGCAATATAGCCGTCACTCAGCAGAATTACGGGAGTCATATGCTGGATGGCAATGCGCACGGCCTCGTAAGCCACTTCAAAACAATCGCTCGGCGTGGAGGCGGAAATGACCGGCATGGGGCATTCGCCATTTCTTCCGTAATAGGCCTGCAGCAAATCACTCTGCTCGGTCTTTGTGGGAAGCCCGGTGGAGGGCCCGCCCCGCTGCACATCACAAATTACCAGGGGTATTTCCAGCATCACGGCCAGGCCCATAGCCTCGGCCTTGAGGGCCATGCCCGGGCCGGAAGTGGTAGTGACCCCAATGGATCCTCCATAGCTGGCACCGATGGCCGAAGTGATGCCGGCAATCTCATCTTCTGCCTGGAAGGTGCGGATGCCAAAATTCTTGTACCGGCTGAGCTCATGCAGGATGTCGGAAGCCGGTGTAATGGGATAGGAGCCCAAAAATATCGGGAGCCCGCTTTTTTGGGAAGCTGCTATCAGTCCGTAGGTCAGTGCCTGGTTGCCCATGATTGACCGGTAGAGGCCTGGCTCCATTTTTGCCTTCGCCACTTTATAGGTTGTAGTAAAGGTTTCGGTTGTATCCCCGAAATTATATCCGGCCCGAAGTGCCTTGATATTGCTTTCCATGATATCGGGCTTGCGGCCGAACTTATCGGTGAGGAACTGGATGGTATTATCCATACTGCGGTTATACATCCAGTATAGAAATCCGAGCACAAACATATTTTTGGCCCGGTCCTTTTCCTTCATGCTGATGCTGAATTCCTTGAGTGCCTCGCGCGTCATTTTGGTGACATCCATCTTAATGACATCATAACTGTCGAGGCTGTTATCCTCCAGCGGGTTGACACCTTCCGGATAATTGGCCAGGCGCAGGTTCTTACTGTCAAAACCTTCTGTATTGACGATGATCTTTCCGCCCCTTTTCAGTGCTTTCAGGTTTGTTTTGAGCGCGGCCGCATTCATGGCCACCAGCACATCACATTCATCACCGGGGGTAAAAATTTTATCGCTGGAGAAACGAAGTTGGAATCCGCTGACACCGGGCAGGGTTCCCTGCGGCGCCCTGATCTCAGCAGGAAAATCCGGGAAAGTAGCCAAATCAATCCCAAGCATCGCGGTGTTATTGGTAAACTGGCTACCTGTCAGCTGCATACCATCACCGGAGTCCCCGGCGAATTTGATGACTACGTTCTGAAGTATTTCCTCTTTTCTTTTCATATGGCAAAATTACTACAAGATATGATAGATTTTTTGTTTTGTTGTCATGCGGGTCGAATTTGATCCTCCGGTCGCTTCAATCCCGAACCCCGCGGGGGTCATCAGGCTGCCCGGGAAGCTGCGAAGGATCAATGGGTGACCGGCATCGCAACCGGTTCGGGGTCAGCCACGCCCATGGCCCTGTATACGGCGTCCAGGATGTTTCTGCGCACACTGAGGGTCGAAATTTTCATATTGTCCCCTCCGGTCGGGTTTACCCGGTTGGAAAGCAGGATGACGATAAGCTGGTACTTGGGGTCCACCCACACGCTGGTCCCGGTAAAACCGGTATGGCCGAATGTAAGCGGGGAGGAAAATTTACTCGGATAGGGATCCTTGCTGACCGCATTGTCCTTCTCGGGTTTATCAAAACCCAGCCCCCGCCGGCTGATATCGCTGTGGTAGGAACTGAAAGAATCAATGGTTTGGCGGCGTAGGTAACTGTGTTCATTAAAAGTCCCGCCGTTGAGCAGCATCTGCATCAGTACGGCCAGGTCGTAGGCATTGCTGAACAGGCCGGCGTGGCCGGAAACGCCACCAAACATAGCGGCTCCCGGGTCATGGACATCCCCCCGCAGGAGCTGTCTTCTGAATACCTGTTCCTGTTCGGTTGGGGCTATCAGGTTCAGGGAAAACCTTTCCCGGGGCCTAAATCCGGTGGTTTCCAGACCAAGCGGTTCATAGAAGGTTCTTGATACATACTTGTCCAGGGGCATGCCGGTAATGGCTTCCACGATTTTACCCGTGAAAATGAAATCATTGTCGCTGTAGACATATTTTCCCGACGGACCCAGTTTGCTGTCCAGGATGCGCCTGTTGATCGTATCTAGCCAGTCATGGCGCATATAGAGATTTTCTGCCACCCGGAGGGAATGCAGGCTGTCGGGTTTCCATGAATAAACGCTGGTCAGGGGAATGCCTTCCTTCCCGGGGGAAATGGTCTCCAGGGAAAACGGGATGAAGGCCTTTAACCCGGCCTGGTGCAGCAGCAGGTCCCTCACTTTGAGGGTATCCTTGTCAGAGCCCCTGACCCATGGCAGATAAAATCCGAGGGTCTGGCCCAAATCGAGCCGGCCTTCATCGTATAGTTTCATGACGGCCATCGTAGAGGCGCAAATCTTGGTAACGGAAGCCAGGTCATAAATGGTACCGGGATAGACCGGCTCCGTATTGTCATAGGTGAGATAGCCATAGGATTTTTCATAGGCTATCTGGCCGTTTCTGGCTACGAGCACCACACAGCCCGGCATGGCCTGCCTGGAGATCGCATCCAGGCAGACCGAATCGATGGCCTGCAGTGCCCGCGGCTCAAATCCAACGGAGGAGGGGCTAACCGAAGGAAGCAGGCGGTTACTGTTGAAAATCCCTGTGCCGTAGCGCAGCGAAGCGCATACGGTGACGGGGAGTTTCCCCCTGGCCGGGAATCTGCCGTTGAGCATATCGGCGGCGGTGGCCTGTGTAATGTCATCGTCCTCATAACAGGCGATCAGCGTGCGGGCTTCGCAAAAATGCTTCATGACATAGGGGTTTCCAAAAACAACCGTAATGGCCTTCTGTTGCTGCTGTACTTTGCTGATCAAAGAAAACGCGGCCTTGCTGATGCCAAAGTCATTTGCCGGAAACCGGTTGTAATTGTGCAGGCCAATCACCACCAGGTCATAGCGGTTTTTCAGCAATTCCGCGGCAGCCTCCGCCTTGGCGCTGTCGAGTGCATAATCAAAGTAATAGACATGAGCGTGGTAATCATTGCGCATGCGGCGGGCAAACTCATTGTCCCCGGTCAGTCCGATGCCCAGGTATGCGATCCTTTTTTTGGTGCCGGTGGTAACGGGGTAGACGCCGGGTTCTTCGTTTCTAAGCAGGGTCAGGGCCTGCTCGGCCACCCTTTTGCGCATGGACCTCACATCCCGGTTGAGGTCCTCTGTCAGGTGTTCTGTGGCAATCGGCTGCAGGTTGGCAAGCCCGTAAACATACTTGGCAAGCAGCACTTTTTTTACCCGCCTGTTGAGGTCCTTCCATTTGAGGTCCCTGTTGAGGATGGCTTCTCTGATCTTTTGCATGCTTGCCTCCAGGTCTCCGGGCAGGCAGAGCATGTCATTGCCTGCAATCAGCGATTGTACGGAAGCCTCCCCGTCCGGGAAGTATTTGGTCACGCCCTTCATCTCCAGGGCATCCGTAAAACTGATGCCCCCGTATTTCATTTTCTTTCTGAGCAGCCTGGTCACGTTCTTGTAGGAAAGGGAGGTTGCCAGGTTGGGGGTATTGTCGATGTCGGGTATATACAGGTGGGCTATCATCACAGAGCCCACGCCCTCCCGGAAGAGCGCCCTGAAGGGATAAAGCTCCAGGGTATCGAGCTGCTTTTTTGTTTTGTTGATGACAGGCAGATCAAGGTGCGAGTCCACCGATACATCGCCATGACCCGGAAAATGTTTGGCGCATGCCATAACACCTGCCTCCTGTAAGCCCTTCACATACTGTACACCATAGGCCGCGACCTTGTATTTATCCTCCCCGAAGGAACGGTCATTGATGACCGGGTTATCGGGGTTATTATTAATATCCACGACGGGTGCATAATTGACCTGAATGCCGATGCGCCGGCACTGGGCGCCTACCAGCCGCCCGTAATCATAGATCAACGAAGAATCCTTCACTGCGCCCAGCATCATCTGCCTGGGCAGTCCGGCCACGCTGTCCATGCGCATGCCAACCCCGTTTTCAGCGTCAATGCATACCAGCAGGGGCGTCCTGGCAATGCCCTGAAAATAATTGATATGCGCCGCCTGGGCCAGCGGGCCGCCCTGGAACAGGCATATCCCGCCAATATTGTATTTGCTTATGGCATCTGCCACCTCTTTTTCATAAAAAATCACTTTCCGGGTTTGCGGATCCATGCCGGATGCACGAACCACCATCAGCTGGGCGATCTTTTGGTCATCAGAGAGGGTTTTGAACACACTGTCTACCCATTTATCGGCAGAAAGCGAGGACCTGGTCTGGGCTTGAACGGTCAATGAACATAGGAAAACAAGGATACAACTGATTTTTCTCATGACTTCGGATGGTTGGTACAAAAAGGAAATACAAATTAAGCAGAATTGCCAACAACATACCCGACAAAATCAAAAGGGATCCAAAATTCCCTGCTCAAAGCAGGCCCTCCCCCAATCACCCAAAGCCATGGGCCCCATTTCCCTGAAATGGGGCAGCAGAACCCCATCAAAGGCTGGTTGTCTATACAGACAGGCAGGTATGGGAGCGGCCAGCACAATAAACCTGATGGGCTATACCCCCAAACATGCCCAGCATGGGGCTATGACGGCCCTTACAGGTTATATATTACCCCCGGCTGCACCGGCAGGCTCCATAAATGGAATTTCTTTACAAAAAAAAAATAAACCACTCACCCATCCATGCACCTTATGGGACTGAAAAAGGGTTTTACTTCCCTGAAACAGGACCCATGGGGCCGATAGGAAACAACACCCTTTCAGAGGCAATGGGTACCAACCAGCAACACCAGGAGGATTCAAAGGGAAGGCTGCCCATCTTTGGGCCCCTTAGGGTATGTTCCATCTCCCCTCCTGCCGGGCTAAAGGGTTCAGGCGGGCGGCATCGGATGGCCTGCAGGCAGTCCCCGCCGGGATCAAGGACCCATTTTCCACCAGATCAGGAACAGCCGGTCTCATTGGCGCGGTCAGGGTCCATCCCTATTTACCCGCAGAAAGCCTGACAATCCGGATGGGGCGGCGGCCAGGCCTCCTCTGGCTGGAAAAGACTGCTCCCCAGGCCGGTTTGCCACGGGACCATTGGCGGGCCCTCCCATCCGGTAATTAAGCCTTAATTTCGCCCAAAACCAGGAAAGAAATTGTCAGACATCATTCAGTTATTACCGGATAATATTGCCAACCAGATAGCGGCAGGAGAGGTCATTCAGCGTCCTGCCAGTGCGGTCAAGGAACTACTTGAAAACGCGGTGGATGCCGGGGCTACGGAAATCAGGCTGATTGTCAATGATGCAGGCAAGGCTCTCATTCAGGTCATTGACAACGGCAGGGGCATGAGTGAAGCCGATGCCAGAATGGCCTTTGAACGTCATGCCACTTCCAAAATAAGGAATATCGATGATCTTTTCCATATCCGGACGATGGGTTTCCGGGGGGAAGCGCTGGCATCCATTGCGGCGGTAGCCCAGGTGGAACTAAAAACCAAACGCGCTGAGGACCCGGTAGGCACTTTTGTCGAAATGGAAAACAGCGCCGTGGTGCGCCAGGAACCAGTCGCCTGTGCCAATGGAAGCAGCATTGCGATGAAGAACCTGTTTTTCAATGTGCCGGCCCGCCGAAATTTCCTGAAGGGCAATGCCGCGGAAATGCGTCATATCATAGATGAATTTATCCGGGTGGCTCTTTCCTTTCCCTCCGTCTTTTTTTCCCTGACCAGCAATGGCCAGGAAGTATTCCACCTCGACCCGGGCAGCCTCAAGCAGCGGGTGGTGCAAATCTTGGGGAGCGGTCAGAATGCCAGGCTGGTTTCCGTACAGGAAAACACGGATTATCTCAATATCTATGGCTTTGTGGGAAAGCCCGAATCCGCCAAAAAAACCCGCGGCGACCAGTATTTCTTTGTCAACAACCGCTTTATCCGGAGTCCTTACCTGAACCATGCCGTGATGAATGCCTACCAGGAAATGATTGCCCAGGACAGTTTCCCGCTTTACGTGTTGTTTATTGACATGGATCCTGCCCAACTGGATATCAATGTGCATCCCACCAAACAGGAAATAAAATTCGAGGATGAAAAGATCGTATATGCTTTTGTGCAGGCAGCCGTCAAGCATGCCCTGGCGCAGTTCAGTATCACCCCCACCCTTGATTTCAACCTGGATCCATCCATCCAGCGGCTGGATGCGGTGAGTAAGCCCGTTACCGAGGAAAATAAGGCTTCAGTTGCCTCCTCTTCCCTCTACCAGGCCTTTACCCAAAAGAACCAGGCACATTTTATCGAGCCGGACAATAAATCCAATTTGAAACACTGGCGAGAGTTCTACGAAAAACCACCGGGGGATGAACCCCAAAGTCCCGGCGCGGACACCGGCAGCGAGGCAAAAATCCCCCTGCATGTTCAGGCCGTTGCCCTGGAATGGCAGCAGGACACCAAGCCCGTTCAGATACACCAGTCCTATATCATCGCTGCCACCAACCGGGGCTTTATCCTGGTGAACCAGCAGGCGGCGCATGAACGGGTATTGTATGAACGCTATGTTGCCGCCGGCCAGGGGAAAGCCATTGCTTCCCAGCGGTCCCTGTTTCCGGCCACCCTGGAACTCTCTGCCGCCGATGCCGCACTGCTCGATGAGCTGATGGTTGACCTGGGAACGCTGGGCTACCTCATTGAACCCTTTGGAAAGAACAGTTTTGTCATCCAGGGAACACCGGCCGATGTAGAGCAGGGCAACGAAAAAAACGCCATAGAAAGCCTGCTGGAGCAGTTCAAGCATTTCAGCAATGACATGAAATTTTCAAAACGTGAAAAGCTGACCCGTTCCCTGGCCAGGCAGCATGCCATCAAAACCGGCAGACCGCTCACCGAAAAGGAGATCAGGGTGCTGCTCGATGAACTGTTCCAGTGTATGCTGCCCAATATTACCCCGGGGGGCAAACCCACCTATATTGAGTTCAAAAAGGATTACCTGGAAAAACTATTTGGGGGCTGATACCTTCTTTCGCCTGTCCCAAAGATCATAGCGCAGGTAGCATTGCAGGGAACTGTTATGTGCCTGGGTGATTAGGTTTCCCGAAATCCTGACGTGCACGAAGTCTGAGAATGCCTGGTTGTACCTGGCACCAATAGTCAGTTTATGCCATTGGTAATTCACGTCAAAGAGGAAACGCCATTCAGAAGTACTCAGGCGCCTGTAGGCGGAATCGCCCTTTAACCGGATGACTTTTTCGGCCAGTAAGGAACTGTCTCCGGGCAACCGCAGATTGCCCGTAACCAGCGCGGCAGCCCCCGGGTATTCCTGCTGGATGGCGATGGCATTGGTCAGGCGGGAATATTGAAGTCCGGTGCCCACATACAGATGCTTAACCGGTGAAAAATGAATGCTCAGCGGCACGTTAAAATAAAAAAGTTTTTTAACGAAGGTCGCGCGCGTATTCACGGGGCCTGACTGGAAATCAGGCTGCTGTTCCACCAGCAGGGTGCGGGTGTACTGGGGCACATTGAACTGTACTTCGGCCTGCAGGTACAACCAACGGTGCAGATAATACCTGCCCTGGGGAACCGGGATATAGTCGCTAAGGGCTCCGCTGGTGCCGCCGGAATTGAAACCCGAGTGTTGCTGGGCACCTATCGGGAAAAACTGGTTGATCCCTATGGCAAAGACCGGTCCTTTGCTGTCCTGCAGGGAGGCTGCCGGTTTTTTAACCACCTTTCCGGAATCGGTTCGGACTGGGGCTTTTGACAGGAGAGTGTTTTTGGGGCCGGGGGTGGCTGGGATGCGCTCGGCTGTTTTTCCGCGCTCCGGATTTGCTGACCCGCCATCAATGCTGTCTAACTGGGCAATGGAATGACCGCTCTGCGATGGGAATTGATTTTTGGGTGACGCCAGGGTATTTGCCTCCGTATCTTTCCCGTCTTGAGGATATGCATCGGCGGTAGCAGGACTGATTTTGGGGAGGCGCCCGGCCTTCTTTTGAAAAACTGTTTTTTTCTGCCGGGACTTCCCGGATGGCACATTTTCCCTGAACTCAGATTGACTTACCCCTCCGCCTGCCAACTGGCCTGCGGGACTCGGCGGCCTGGTAGTTGAACCTGCCTCCCCGGCAGCCTGCGGAGAAGAGGGTGCATGGCCCCTGAGGGATCCCCGGGCTTCCCTGTTTGTATCGTCCGGCCTGTCTGCCAGGAGCCTGGCATCGGTTGGCTGCTCCCGGGTTATCCCGGCCCGGGTTCCGGAAGGGATAACATCCCTTTGGTCTACCGGGGCATCATGGCTGTCCCGGCCACCGGTCCGGGGAACTGACACTGCTGCCCGCCGCCTGCTGGTGTCCGCCGGGATAGAGGGTCCCTGGGATGAAGGTTCGCTTGGCAGCAGGGAGGTAAAATGACGTCGTGAACCCGGGCAATTACATACACCAACAAGCAGGAGCAGGGCCAGTACCAGCAGCCATATCCTGTTATCCCTTTTTTTGGTCAGGGGCAGTTCACGGTCCAGCATGGCTTCCATGGCCTGCCAGGGCCCATGTATATCCGGGAGGCTGATCTCCTGCAGCTTCTCAGCCCAAATACCTTTATTTTCCTGCATGTCGTTCATGTCAGCGTTGCAAATTCATGATAGATTGTTTCAGTTTTTTTCTGGCCTCACTCAGGTGCCACCTGCTGGTACTATCCGTTATGGACAGCATCGCTGCGATTTCGGGGTGGCTGTAGCCTTCCACCGTATGAAGGTTAAAGACCAGCTGCGTGGTGGCAGGCAATTGCCTGATGAGTTCCAACAGCTCATCGGCGTTCATTTTTAAAATCACGCCGCTTTCTATGGCTGGCTCTTCCTCCATTTCCCCAAAGCTTGTCTGCTGGCTGGAAGTATGCTTTGCCCGCAGAAAATCAATCGCCGCGTGCACCATGATATTCCTGATCCAGGTTGACAAGCTGGCCCGCATCGGGTCGTACTGGTCCAACCTGGTAAATACTTTTAAAAATCCGTTGTTCAGTATTTCGGTGGCGTCCTGTTCGTTGCTGGAATACCTCAGGCATATATGCATCATTGCGCCGTAGAATTGCCTGTACAATTGCTCCTGCGCTTTACGGTCATTCTTTTTGCAACCCGCTATCAGTCTTTGAATATCACTTTCGATTGCTGCCTTTTTTTTGGTCTGTATGATTGAAAGGGAAGATGAATGGTATCATCTTCCCCCGATATGAAATTTGAATATACGGTTGCATCCAGTGGAATCTGCCCTTTGGTCTATTTGCGCAAAATCTGAAGCGGAGCAATCAAAACGCCGGATGTATAGGACCAGTTAAATGTATAGGTTGTCGGCGTAACTTCCAATGATCCCTGATAGATCACATGGTTCAATTCCAACTTGACCGGGTACTGCCCGCTGGTGAGTAATGGAAAGAACAGGTAGGCGCTGGCCGGGTTCTTGGCACCATTGCAGCTGGCAGAATTACCTTCACTCACGTAATCAAAACTCATTTCCAGGGCCGAATTAGCCTGGCCATAGCTGTAACCAACAAAGGAAGGTGAGCAGCTGTAGGCATGCTGGGTCTGGACCAGCATGACCAGGCCGCTGTCATTGAGGGAAACCGGCTGAAGTGTAAGCTGATCACCTGCCAAAGACAGCGTGTCGGCGGGGTATACGGGCGTCGGCGGATAATAGACCGAGTCGGTGACAATGACGGGTGCCGAAGAACTGTCATAGGGGGAGCCGGCCATGGAATCCGCAAAATAGCTAGCGGTGACCTGGTAGGTTCCCGGTGAGGAAAACAGGATGGTGGTGTTATTTCCGGCCGGCAGGATCAGGAGATTATGGTCCGGGCTGACCCGCCAGCGTATAAAGGACTGGCCCTGGGTGGCAACGCTGACCTGAAGGGCCTCTCCCATTTTTACACTGGTTTTGGATAAAACCAGGTTTGTACGAAGGGTGCTGCTGCTTTTGGAAGATTCCTTGCTGCAGGAAGGCAAAAAGGCTGCCATACAGAACAGTCCTGCCAAAATCAATAATGCATTTTTCATAACTGACATGTTTTATACTATATACGGCCGGCCAGTCTCAAACGCTGGGTCACCAGTCAAATAAATCTGACTGACCCTTATGGTCCCATCCCAAGCCGGGTTATCAGCAAACCTGCAAAATGGTGACTTGAAGGACCCCTGCCCTATGGCCGGGCTTTGGGCGTGGCCGATTTCATTGAATAGGCTGCCCAAAGCCACACGGCCGAAAGCAGTATTAAAGTGCGGAGAAAAAAAGGGAGCAGCCGCTTTAATATTACCCCAGCCTGGAGTTTAAGGGAGAAACTGCCCATCCCCTGGAGGCTAATGAGTATGATATAGGCGCAAGCCGCCAGGGTGATGAGTAAGGCATATTTCAGGGCAACGGGCGGGAATTTTCGTTGTTGCAGGATGATCTCCCTGCCAGCCATGCCGGAAAAAACAAAGGTCAGCGTAAAAATAATGGCCAGGATGGCCAGAAAATGGACATTGATTACGGCGCCGAGAAACAGCAGTAAACCGTTGGGAAAATCGCCTTTCACCTCCCCTAAAAAGGAAAGAAATAGCAAAAGGGCCAGCACGATAAAGGTTGCTCCCATCGTCCTTTTGCGGGCATAATTCCTGGCTTGTGCTTGGTTCATGGCTGGGGTGTTTAAACGGATTTTAAATTAAGGGCATTTACCCAATTAAACAATTTTATCGTCACAGGTGCAGCCATGCCGGGATTAATACTGTTTACGGAGGGAATGAAGAAAAGCCGCCATGGCATTGCGCAGGGAGGCTGTACTGCCGTTGTAATTATTGACCAGGATCGAAAAAATGAGCACCCTCTCAGACCGGGTGACCAGGTAGCCGCTCAGGGCGATGACACCGGTCAGGCTGCCTGTTTTGGCAAATATGTATCCACTGTCCTGTTTGTACCGGCTGCCCAGCGTGCCTGTGCCGCCGGTGGGCAGGATCCGGCTGATTCTGTCCAGGCCGAATTCATCTTTCATCCTTGTGAGCAGCCAGACAAAATCCCGGGGTGTAAATAAATTGAACCGGCTAAGACCGCTGCCATCGACCCACTTGGGTTGCTGGGGCAGCCCGGCCAGGTCGGATTTGAGCAGCGTGTCAATAATTTTTTCATCATTCATCAGGCCCAGCCGCTCATTGCTGACCATCAGCAGGGTCTGCTCCGCAAAAAAGTTATCACTGTGGTGCATCATGGGTCGGAACATGGAATCCACCGGCCTGGAATGAATGACCTGCAGCCCCTTATCTGCAAGGGGAATCTTCCCCGCAGCCAGGCTGACCGTCTCGCCGATGGTATCCGATAACAGCTGCATGGCCACAGAGAGTCCGCCGGTCACAAAAGGGACATCCTGGGTTTTGTGCGCTTCCCTGCCCGGGCGGATTTCAAAGCTGTTTTCATCCAGCTTTCTTTGCACCATGAACCGGGCCGTGGGGCTGTCGGTGGAAATATGGGTCTTCCAGTCACCGGCAGGAATGGCATGGATCCGGGGGGAAGCCCCTTGGCCGGTTTGCCCGCCTATTTGTTCCCACCGGATAAAATTCCCGTATACCGGCAGGCTGCTGCGCTCGATCATATAATCGTCATTGTAATCATCCCATGCCCAACCCGGGCCCAGGGGGATTTCCTGCCAGTTCACGGGCGACACCACCAGGGGCAGGTGCCTGCTTTTCAGCAGGCTGATCACCGGTTGGCTGGCAAAATCAGGATGCAGCAGGGTAGGGTCCCCGGTTGGAAACAGCAGGATTTCCCTATCCCCTTCCCGCATTCGGATGCCCGCCAGGGAATCGCCGAGGTATTTCAGGCCGGCATACAGGGAAAAAAGTTTGGTATTGCTGGCGGGAATAAAATACTTGTCTGACTGGATATTGCACAAGAAAAGCTGGCTGGCCGGATCAAATATGCTGATTCCGATATGGGCGTTTTGAAAGGGGGCAGCCTGGGTCAAATCATGCCTGGCCAGGCGGGTAATGCGGTGGCCTGAAGAACAGGCCTGCAGGCAAATACAACAGGCCGACAGTATAACCAGGGCAAAGGGACGTTGCATGATATTCATTGTTAGTTGGAATGATCAATGTGCCTTTCTGCCAGCCGGCAGAAAGGCCGCCGCCTATTCCCTTTCCTGGGCACGCATCCAACGCTCAGGGATCTCATTGTTGCTGGCCAGCAGATAATCCTTATAGGAACAGGCAATGTATTTGTTGTCAGGCAGCTGCATCCACCAGCGGTTTGTCCTTTTGCTCTGCAGGAAAGTGGTGGCCACTTCGGCGAAGGCCGTATGATATTCTATGAAGGCATCGCGCTGATCCAGGTCGGATTCCCGGCGGCTGCGACTTTTACCGTCAATAAGATACCATAACATATGGGTAATTTGTTTGGCAGTCAGCCTGTCAATGTCTTTTTCGGCATCATAGCCGTAGATGCCCACGGTGGAGACATTGTTGCTGAGGCCGGCATAACGCATCAGGGTGCAGGCATCCTCCCCGCTCAGGCCGTTGGGGGAGGTCCTGTTTACGGGCGCATAACAATGGGCGATCGCTGATATATCAAAACTGAACAAATTGGAATTGCGGATGACGGGCTCCATTTCCTCCATACTTTCCTTCACCGTTCCCACCCGGAAACAATCAAAGCGCAGTTTGTCCATGGTTTCCAGCATATGCGGGTGCACATAATAACTCTGAAATCCAATATGGTTGTAATGACGCATGTAATTGGGTTCGCCGGTGAGCATTTCCATCAGGAAATTCTCGCTTCTTTTCAACGATTCAATATCCAGGTCAATAAGGGCGTCGACACAGGTAGCTTCAATGACCTTCTTTTTGTCGGCATTGGCATAATATTGGGAAAGGGTCAGGTCATGGGAACCGCCCAGAATCACAACGGTCTTTCCGATGGCCGTCAGTTCCCGGATAACAGTCTTCAGTGCAGCATAGGAATCGCTGAGGGAAGCCCCCAGCCGGATATTGCCCGCATCGGCGAGCTTAATATCGGAATGCCAGTAATAGAGCTGGTAGAATTCAGAGCGGATAATATCGGGGGCGTGATAGCCGGTATTGGAGGTGCGGGCCCCGCGTTCTTCATGGCATCCCACGAAGATGATATCGGCTTCCATAAAATCGGGGAAATAGGAATCATATACATCAATGCGCTTGCCAATCTGGCCGTCCTTGT
This sequence comes from uncultured Bacteroidota bacterium, assembly GCA_903906365.1. Classification (GTDB taxonomy): domain Bacteria; phylum Bacteroidota; class Bacteroidia; order Chitinophagales; family Chitinophagaceae; genus Puia. Next base: position 68,070 of record CAIVKC010000046.1, read on the forward strand.
AACCATTGTCACCTGAGAGTACATTTAAATCAACCGGATCAAGAAAATCTTTGATATTGAGGTTATCCGACATGAAGGATTTTTTATTTATCGACAAACTTACAGGAAAATCAGACAGGAAGGACCACCCGGGGGCGGAGCCCTGAGAACCGGGGTCTTTGCGGGGGCGGCGGCCCCTGTCGGCTTCCGCCCTTACCGGTGCTTCGGACTTATCCTTATATTTGCAACATGGAGCAGTTGTTACAACAGATCGCACAATACAGGCAGGAGATTGAATCCACCGTTGCCAACGGGGCGGAATCAATGGAAGCCTACCGCATCCGGTTCCTTGGCACAAAAGGCATTGTTAAGTCCCTTTTTTCAGAAATGCGCCATGTTCCTGCGGACCTGAAAAAAGAATTTGGCCAGGTTCTCAATGAATTCAAGCAGCTGGCGGAAACCAAATACGAAAACTGGAAACAGACGGCCGCATTGTCTGAGGAATCGGGGTCAGAGAAGCCGGACTGGACCCTGCCGGGCCAACCCGTGGCAGTGGGTACGCGCCATCCCATCAGCCTGGTCAAAAACCAGATCGTCCATATTTTCGGAAGGCTGGGGTTTTCGGTGGCCGAAGGTCCCGAAATCGAGGATGACTGGCACAATTTTACCGCCCTGAACCTGCCTGAAAATCATCCGGCCAGGGACATGCAGGATACTTTCTATATTCACCAGAACCCCGACTGGCTGCTGCGCACCCATACCAGCAGCGTGCAGGCCAGGGTCATGGAAACCCAGAAGCCGCCCATCCGGATCATATGCCCCGGAAGAGTATACCGGAATGAAACCATCAGTGCCAGGGCGCATTGTTTCTTCCACCAGACGGAAGGGTTATATGTAGATGAAAACGTATCCTTTGCCGACCTCAAACAGACACTTTATTTCTTTGTGCAGGAAATGTTCGGCCAGGAAGTGAAGATCCGCTTCCGTCCTTCCTATTTCCCCTTCACCGAGCCAAGCGCTGAAATGGACATTACCTGCCGCATCTGCAATGGCACGGGCTGCAATGTCTGCAAGCATACGGGCTGGGTGGAAATACTGGGCAGCGGCATGGTCCATCCCAATATGCTGGAAAATTTTGGCATTGACTCCAACAAGTATACCGGTTTTGCCTTTGGCATGGGCGTGGAACGCATCTGCCAGCTCAAGTACCGCATCAATGATTTGCGATTGTATTCCCAAAATGATGTCCGCTTCCTCAAACAGTTTACGGGAGCGCGCTAGGACAAAGCCCGGTATGGCTTCATTAATTTGAAAGACTCCGTCATGGTTGATAAAATATGCATTTGCGGTGCTGGCACCATGGGTGCAGGCATCGCCCAGCTGGCTGCGCAAAGCGGGTTTGAGACCGTGTTATATGACCTGGATGGGGCTGCAGCCCTGGCGGCAGGGAAACGAATCGAAGGGCAGCTCTGGGGGCTGGTTGAAAAAAAAAGACTCACCTCAGCGCAGGCGGAGGCTGCCCTGGGGCGCCTGCAGCTTACCGGGAATATCGGGGACTGTAGGGCGGATGTTGTCATTGAAGCCATCGCAGAGCAAATGGAAGCCAAACTCAGTCTGTTCTCCAGGATCGCAGCCCTGAACGAGGCGGGGACTGTCCTGGCCACCAATACTTCTTCACTGTCCGTTACCAACATAGCCGAAAACACCCTTCACCCCGAACGGGTGATGGGTATGCATTTTTTTAACCCGGCCCCCCTGATGAAGCTCATTGAACTGGTAAGTACCTCCTATACTTCCCCGGAAACCATCAGCGTCCTGCATTCCCTTGCCCGGGCATTTGGAAAGACCGCGGTCCTTTGCCGGGATGCCCCCGGCTTCATCGTAAACCATGTGGCCAGGCCATTTTACCTGGAAGCACTGCGTTTGTTGGAAACGGGCCTAACCGATATTGAAACAATTGACAGCCTGTTGGAGGCTTCCGGCTTCAGGATGGGGCCTTTCCGCCTGATGGACCTCATCGGCCAGGACATCAATTATGCGGTGAGCTGTTCTGTTTATGAGGGGCTGGGAAAACCCGAAAGGCTGAAGCCTTCGCCGCTCCAGCAGCTCAGGGTGGCCCGGGGTGAACTGGGAAAAAAATCCGGCAGGGGCTTTTACAGCTACCCCTGAACGACGCTGCCTGCCGATGAGGTATATCAACTTATCCCCTATCTTCATGTATTTATAACAAAGCCGCAACCATCAAAGAGTCATCCAACATATTCGTAACCGGGGGAACGGGATTCCTTGGTGCCTACCTGATCAAACAGCTTCTTGAAAAAGGCTACCATGTCAGAGCCATACGCAGGAGTGACCGGCTGCCCTCTTATATACCCGCCCCCCTGCTGCGGCAGGTGGAATGGATCCAGGGGGATATCCTGGATGTGATCGGCCTGGAGGAGGCCATGGAAGGCGTTGATGCGGTGATTCATTGCGCCGCTGCCGTATCCTTTGTCAAGGACAAAAGAAGGGACATGTTCCGGACCAATATAGAGGGAACCGCCAATGTAGTGAATGCCGCCCTTGCGCAAAACGTGGGTCGCTTCATTCATGTCAGCTCGGTAGCCGCCCTGGGAAGAACCGGGGGCGGAAGCACGGTGGATGAAGGCAGGCAGTGGCAGGTTGCAGATCTGGACACCAATTATGCCATCAGCAAATACCAGGGTGAAATGGAGGTATGGCGGGCCATTGGGGAAGGACTCCCTGCGGCCATCGTCAATCCCAGTACCATATTGGGATATGGAAACTGGGAACAGTCCAGTTGCGCCCTTTTTAAATCGGTTTATGAAGGTTTTCCCTGGTACACCAACGGGGTCAATGGTTTTGTGGACGTGGAGGATGTGGCAAAAGCCATCCTATTGCTGATGGAATCTAGTGTAAGCGGGGAACGTTTTGTCCTAAGCGGGGACAACTGGTCTTTCCGGGAACTTTTCAACCGGATAGCAGACGGATTCGGCAAACCGCACCCCAACCGGGAAGCCACCCCTGCCCTGGCAGCCCTCGCCTGGCGGCTGGAATCCGTCAAATCCTTTTTCAGCCGCAAGCCTTCCCTGCTGACCAGGGAAAGTGTCAGGATAGCCCAATCAAAGACCTATTTTGACAATTCCAAAATCCTGCGATTACTCCCGGATTTCCATTTTACCCCCCTGCAGCAGACCATAGAACAGGCCTGCCGCAAGTATCTTCAGGCCTGAGTTTGGGCAGTGCACTCCGGGTTGCGATATTTTAACATTTCAGTGGGTGGTGAAAATGGGATCAGGTATACTTACGGCCCCGCCCGCAGCGTTATAACCACTATGATGCATCAAACCTATCTGAAGTCACTGGCCGCCGGTATCACAGCCCTGTTGCTGACCCTCTCTGCCATCGGGCAGGACAAGTTCTTTCCCGTCAGCGGAAAAGTAGTGGATGAAACCACCAAGAACCCCCTGCCGGGTGCTTCGGTATTTTGCCAGAATACCACCTGGGGGACCATCACCAACAATGACGGGGCTTTTTTTCTGCGACTGAACAACGGGGGCTATGACCTGGTGATCTCCTATACCGGCTTTCAGACAAAAGTCATCCGGATCAGTACCGGGGAAAAGGAGAACAGCTCCCTGGTGGTTGAACTCAAACCTGCAGACAAAAGTATGTCGGAGGTGGTGGTGGCAGGCAGCGCGGAAGTGGCTGACGGCTGGTCCAAATACGGACAGTTCTTCCTCAGTAATTTTATAGGAACCACACCCAATGCGGAGGCCTGCACCATCGATAACAAGGAGGTGGTCAAATTTTACTTTTACAAGAAAAGAAATAAACTCAAAGTCAAATCAAAAGATGATATTATTATTACAAATAATGCATTAGGTTATAAGATCAGGTTCCAGCTCGACTCCTTTGTATATGATTACAACACCCATATCAGCAGCTACACGGGTTATCCCTTTTTTGAGGAATTAACTGGCAGCCCCGAACAACTGCTGGCCTGGAAGAAAAACAGGTTTAATTCCTATACAGGCTCCAGGCTTCATTTTCTCAGAAGCTGGTATGACTCCACCCTCAAAGAGGAAGGCTTTGACATTGAATTGCTCAGTGATGCAGATAATTCCAAGTCAACAATACTTGAAAACCCTTATGATAATAAGATCTTCTCCGTTGACAGCGGGGATGTGCAGATCAACCTGAAGGGAAAGATCCGGGTCAAATACAAAAACCAGCCTCCTGACAGCAAGTACCTATCGCTCAACCATTTTCCATTGTCCACACGCATACAGATCTCCGCACTGGATATAGTGGACGGTTTCACCATCGAAGAAAACGGGTATTTCTATGAACAGTCCGAGGTGACCAATATCGGGTACTGGGCCTGGAAGAAACTGGCAGAACTGCTGCCCTATGATTATAATCCCGAATAGGCTTATTTCAAGGACCTGATTTTTTCCCAGATCTCCGGAATACGCTTCACCCAGATCAGTTCTTTCATTTTATCCTTGGCCAGTTCTGCAGGAGAACCAAAATAGATCTTGCCTGCCTGCAGATCGCCCGGCACGCCGCTCTGGGCGTATACGACCGCATGGTCACCGATGGTAAGCGTCTTGTTGATGCCGACCTGGCCCCAGAGTATGACCCCGTTGCCAATGGTCACTGCACCCGCAATACCAACCTGGGCAGCAAACAGGCAATTGCTTCCCACCGTGGTATCATGGCCAATATGAACCTGGTTATCAATTTTTGTACCCCTTCCAATGACCGTGTCATGGGTCACCCCCCTGTCAATGGTGCAGCCGGCCCCTATCTCCACATCATCTTCAATGATCACCCTTCCGCAGCTTTCCATTTTCCGGTACCAGACTTCCCTGTCCTTTTTGGTATTGTAATAAAAGGCATCAGAACCGATCACCGTTCCGGCCTGTATGATGACGTTGTTCCCGATATGGCAATGATCCAGGATGGTTACCCCCGGATGAATCAGGCAGTTCTTCCCAATGCGGACATGATGGCCGACGTATGCGTTGGGATAAATATGCGTCCCTTCTCCAATGGTGGCTGAATCACTGACCTGTTTGACGGCGGGCTCGTAGGGACGGAAATGCCTGACGATTTTAAGGTAGGCTTCGAAGGGCTGATCCACCACAAGCAGTGCCTTGCCTGATGGACAGGCTACTGCCTTGTTGATGATGATGAATGAAGCCGCCGAACGCATACAGGTTTCATAGTATTTGGGATGGTCCACAAAAACAAGGTCCCCTGGTTCCACTTTATGAATTTCATTGATGCCGGAAGCAAATCCGCTGGTAAGACCTATAAGCTCTGCGCCCAGGAATTCAGCCATCCACTGCAGGGAAACCGGTGATGGAAATTTCATATCAAATTGTTTTGGCAAACCTACATCAAAATACTTCAAACAGCATACACTGTGCATTCCCATCCATTGGTTGGGGCCCGTGGAGGTTTGCGGGCCAGGGCGGGAAGTGTTGTTCCCTGCATGGAGGGCCATCCATGATTTGAGCAGGACTGTCCCGGGGTTGATCCCCATTTCAGTCATTCCTCATTTAAGAATCTGTACGCTTACATGTTTGCGTCCCTTTGCTGTCAGGTCTGCGCAGTGATAAGCAGAAGGTATGCTCACGGATTCATCATGCGATTGATACTGCCCGCTGAAAGCCAGCATTCATCAGTGTTTGGGAGAAATAAACTGCATAACAAATACAACGGACCGCATGGTATGTATGTCAAAGCATCCGAAGGCATGCATGCATGCGCGCATGGAAGGCCTCCCTTTTCCACAGGCAAAAAAAAAATGTGCATAAAATATTTCATAATTTTTTTTAGTTAGAGAAAATTCTTTTTAATATTGTGTAGGGAAATTTATTTCCCGGTACTTACTAACCCATCCATATAATAAAAGTCCCGCTTTCAAGCGGGATTTTTTATTGACTGCCGCCTTCCCTTATATAAAATCCCTGCACCAACTTACAAACATGAAAGCCGCCAGCATGCACCAGTACTTCATCATAAACAAGCCATTCAATGTGCTATCCCAGTTTAGTTCCCAGGAGGGCAAGCAGACCCTGAAGGATTTTTTCCGGGTCCCTTCCGATGTATACCCGGTGGGTCGGCTTGATTTCGACAGCGAAGGATTGCTGATCCTTACCAACGATAAGACATTCAATCAAAGGCTGCTTAACCCGGCCCATTCGCATGAAAGGGAGTACTGGGCGCAGGTGGAAGGAACCATCGATGGTCAGGCCCTTGCGGACCTCCGGCAAGGGGTTACCATCACCGTAGATGGAAAATGGTATAAGACCAGGAGTTGCCAGGCAGAAACAATGGACCCGCCCCCGGGCTTGTGGGAAAGGGTACCTCCCATCAGGTTCAGGAAAAATATTCCGACCAGCTGGATCCGCCTGACCCTGCAGGAAGGTAAAAACAGGCAGGTCCGGAAAATGACAGCCAAAGCAGGTTTCCCCACCCTCCGGCTGATCAGGTACCGCATCGATGGGGTTACCCTGGAGGGGCTTGGACCCGGTGAAATGAGACCGGTCGGCAGCCAGGAGATTGGCCCGTTGTTGTTCAAAGGCCCCCAGGGATAGCCAACCGTCATTCCCCCGCATGTCCTTGGATTACTCCGGTAAGCCAAGGCTAGGAACTAAATGCTTATCTTTCCATATAAAACAAGTATCAAGATGCTAAAATCAATGACCGGATTTGGAAGAAGCGAACAAACTGTAGGCGGTAAGACTTTTTTGGTTGACATCAAATCACTCAACGGTAAACAATTCGAACTGCAACTCAAATTACCCGGGTTCCTGAAACCCTTTGAATTCCAGATACGGAAACTCCTCTCCTCCAAACTGGGACGCGGCTCCCTGGACTGTACCATCAGCCTCAAGCAGACCGGTAACGCCAAACCTGTCAGCATCAATACCGACCTGGCCCGGGCCTATCATAAGGCACTGGCCGAATTATCCGAGGAGCTGAATTTAGATCCCTCCAATATACTGAGCACCCTGGTAAAATTGCCGGAGGTCATCACCCCCACCAGTGATACCCTCACCGACGAGGAGTGGCAGGAATTTGAGCGGGTCATACAGGCAGCCATTGATGATTTGAACCTGCACCGCCTTGATGAAGGCAAATCCCTGGAGGCAGACCTGCTCTTACGCATTGACAATATTGAAAAGCAACAGGAGGAAGTCATCAAACTGGAACCCCTGCGTCAGCAGAAGATCAGGGAAGGGTTGAAGAAATTGCTGGAAGAGCATGTAGGAAAAGACAACTACGACCCCAACCGGTTGGAACAGGAACTTATCTATTATATTGAGAAGATAGATATCAGCGAAGAGCAGGTCAGGCTGAAAAATCATTGTGATTATTTCAAGGCCATCCTCCAGGAACCCGAAGAGGGGAAAGGCAAAAAGCTCTCCTTCATTTTACAGGAGATCGGCAGGGAGATCAATACTTCCGGCTCAAAAGCCTACGATTCCACCATCCAGAAATGCGTGGTGCTGATGAAAGATGAACTGGAAAAGGCAAAAGAACAGGTCCTTAACGTACTATAATTAAAAAAGTGGTGCGGAGACCCCGGTGGTTTTTAACCAGTACGGCCCCGCCTCTTTGATATATTTCTTTTGCCCGTATTTTTGTAAAAACAAATCCCATTGAAGCATTATTTCACCTGGTCCATGGTCCTGCTCATCTGCGCCTGTTCGCCGCATATAGATGTTTTTGAAAAGGATGTGGCCATTCCCGCCCAGCAGTGGGAAAGCGGATTCAAACCGCAGATCGTTTTTGCCGTCACTGATACAGCCTCCCTCTATGATGTATACCTGGTGCTGAGGCATACCGATGCCTATAATTACAACAATATCTGGGTTCGGGCTACCGTGCAGCAGCCCGGAGACACACTGGCCCGCAGCCAGCAGTTTGACCTCACACTGGCAAACAGCGAAAAAGGCTGGCTGGGGAGCGCCATGGACGACATTTATGAACAACGGATACTGATTCAGCCGCAGACCAAATTCACCCGGAAGGGGTCTTATCACTTTACCATTGAACAGATCATGCGCGAAGACCCCCTGAAGCATGTGCTCAACGTAGGGGTTCGGGTGGAAAAATCCAATAGGTAGGCAGGCGGGAATACTGTTTGATTCAGTAAATAGGCCCGCCGGGTACTGCGGGCGGCACCTTGTAAAACGGCAACTTATACTGATGCGTTTTTTCATAAAAAAAAGACTGGCCATCGCCACCCTGGTATACTGGTTCCTGTTGCTGTACATCATTTCGGCGCTGATATTCTGGTTTATTGAACTCCAGCAGCAAAACAGGAAGATGACCAGTTATAAGATTCAGGAGCTTCGCCGGGAAGATCCGCTCTATCAATCCAAAACGGATCAGATCCGGTTTGAAGATCATAATAAAACCTCCCAGTATATCGGTGAGGGCAGCACCTTTTTATTGCTGATCCTGCTCGGGGCCATCTTTGTATACCGGGCTGTTCGCAGGCAATTCAGGCTACAGCAGCAGCAGCAGAATTTTATGATGGCCGTTACCCATGAATTAAAGACACCCATTGCTGTTGCCAAACTGAACCTCGAGACCCTGCAGCGCTATCAGTTGGATGAAACCAGGAAACAGAAGATCATTCACTCTGCCCTGCAGGAAACCGACCGGCTCAACACCCTGGCCAATAATATCCTGATCTCCTCCCAGCTGGAAGGGGGAGGCTACAGCCTGTCCAGGGAGGATCTGGACTTTTCTGCCCTTACCTCGCAGATTGCCCGCGATTTCAGCAGTCGTTTCACGGACAGGAAATGGGCCGTGCGGGTGGAGCCTGAACTCACCGTTACCGGGGATACCCTGCTGCTTCAGATGCTGGTCAATAACCTCATCGAAAACGCGATGAAATATTCCCCCAAAGACGCAGAGATCACCATCGCCTTAAAAAGGGAAGGCGGCTTTGTCGTGCTTCGGATCAGTGACCAGGGAACCGGTGTGGCAGAAAGCGAAAAAAAGAAGATTTTTGAAAAATTTTACCGGGTGGGCAACGAAGCGACGCGCTCCGCCCAGGGGACCGGGCTGGGGCTTTATCTGTGTAAGAAAATTGCCGAAGACCACCAGGCCCGGATCACCATAGCGGACAACCAGCCCAGAGGAAGTGTTTTCTCGGTCTGGTTCAGGGACCAGTAACCCATGCAACAAGAGGCTGTGGGGAAGACGGCCGGAATTTTTTACGGATCGGGTACCCCCGGCGGTACGGCGGGAGGTTCCCCGATTACTCAACCAACCAATATGACCCAACGCAAAAAAATATCCATCCTGCTGGTGGAAGACGAAGAAAACCTGCATGAGGCATTAAAGCTCAACCTGGAGCTGGAAGGCTATGAGGTCAGTTCTGCCTTTGACGGCAACCAGGCCCTCAAATTAATCCAGCAGGAGTACTTTGACCTGATCATTATGGATGTGATGCTGCCGGGGGTGGATGGAATCAATGTTACTGAAAGCATCCGTGTGCAGAACAACGACGTCCCCATCCTCATGCTGAGTGCAAAGAACACCAGTGCCGACAGGGTACTGGGATTAAAAAAAGGCGCCGATGACTACCTCAATAAACCTTTTAACCTGGAAGAACTGACCCTGCGCGTGCACAAGCTGATCGAGAAGAACAAAAAGATGCAGGACAAGGATTCCCTGGGTGACACCTACAGTTTTGGTAAAAACACCATTGATTTCAGGGCCCAGGAAGCCACCACCAAAAAGGGGCAGCGCATACAGCTCAGCAAAAAGGAGGCGATGCTGCTCAAGCTCCTCATTGAGAACAAAAATGAGGTAGTCCCCCGGGAAAAGATCTTACAGGCCGTTTGGGGCTATAATGTATACCCTACGACCCGGACCATTGACAATTTCATACTGAGCTTCAGAAAATATTTTGAAGAGGACAGCCGCAACCCCAAGTATTTCCATTCTGTACGCGGAGTGGGTTATAAATACAGTGAATAGCACCCCTATGCTTCGCGGAGGTTTCTCAGGATCGTTTCTGCATGCTGCAGCAGCTGCTGCATATTTCCCACATTATGATCGGGGGTATACAGGTTCATTTCGCATTCCGCCAGCAGTTTTTCAAGCCGGTCAATGTGCTGGTCATCCCATCCTTTCATCCGGAGCCGCTGCACAACGAAGGGTTTATTCAATTCAGAGGATTGCAGATGCAGTTTCTGCCGGAGTGAGTCCCAGCAAACCTGGCTCAGCTCAGTGTAATACCCATTGGCATCCCCCTCCGAGAGCAAACGCCGGGCACGAACCAGCGGGTCGGTAGGTTCGGGGACAGGCAGCTCCGCACTCCTCAAGATTTGGGCCGGCTGGTCTTTGGCAACCGCCTGGATTCCCGTATCGGCTTTTTTGAGTCGCGTGTTCTGCCTCCATAAATAAACCCCCAGTCCGGACAAAATGAGGATGGCAAAAAACCATTCCAGATGCTGCTGGAAAAACCGGGCAAAACCTTCCGGCTGAGCGGGAGGATTGCCTTCCTGCAGGGACTTTTTCTGTTTGGGGGCGGGTCCCACCACCAGGGCAATCGGTTGGCTTTCCAGGGTCTTGTAGCTGGCCGAAGAAGGATCAAAATAAGAAAAACTCACCGGTGACAGGCTATAGTTTCCCTGGTGCTCGGGGGTAAATACGTATTCAAATGTCTTGGAACCGCCCATGGGCGCCACCGTCTTGTCAATATCCTCCTTGGCTGTTGCCTCGTAGGCTTCGATGGAATCGGGCCATTTTACCGGGGGCGCATTGACGATGGGCAGATTGCCGGTGCCACTGACGGTGACCTTTAGGGTGGCGGCATCCCGGGCTGCCATCTTTGTATTTTCAACGGCCGCCTGCATGGTAAACTGTCCCACAGCGCCGTTGAAGTCGGCCGGCTTGTTTTCTTCCGGCAGGGGCTTGATGGTGATGGTCAGTGGCTGACTGCTCAGGGTAATATTCTGATCGGTTTCCGTGCCCTCTTCTGAGGAAGACGGATCGAAGAGCTCATCGAGCAGGTTACGGTGTTTGCGGGCGGCGCCGGTCTGCCGGATAAAAAAGACCTTGTTTTCCACTTCAGCCGGGTCCAGTTCCACGGTGCCGGCCTGCAGGGGAATTAACTGGGATTTTCGGATGATATGCACGGTGAACTGCTTGCCGTTAAGGGTTTCTATGGACTCCTGATCCGTATTGGGATCCACCATGTCATAGACGCTGAATCCATTGAGAGAGGGCCGCTTGGTTACCCTTGACTCGGAGCGCAGCCGGGAATAGAGCTTATAGGTGACCACAATCGGTTCCCCGATATAGCAGCTTGTTTTATCGGCCTGCACCCTTACAAACAGATTCTTCTTGATCTTTTCAGCGACATTTTCCCCCGGCCTGAGTATATATTCCCTGGAAGACACAGCCGCCTCGTCGGGCAGAGAGGTCTGTCCCGGCTGGGAAGCCGGTGCCGGTGGTCCGCTGGCAGAAACCTCAATATGTACCGGGTTGGAATGCATGGGCTTTCCGTCCACGGTGGCCGTTGCCCCTTCAATGGTGAACTTACCGGTTTTCAGGGGCTGCAGTACAAAGGAAACCCCTTTGTACTGGGAGGTATTTCCATTGACAATGCTCATGCCGCTTGACTGGATGGGCCCTTCCGTGATCCTGAAATTGGGGAAGGTGGGCGGCACCAGGTTTTCTATCTGGCGGGCGTTTTCAACCACGAATTCGACCTGGACATAATCTGCCCTGCCAATTTCTTTGCTGCTGATCACCGTGGTGAATTTGACCTGGGCTGCCGCATTGCCTGCAAGCAGCAGGGCGCTGATCATGACAATAAAACTGGCCGGTACAATTTTTCCGATAATCATTGTTTGTATGAATTCCCTGGTATACATGCTTCTTCCATTCCTGACACCTTGCCGAAAAGCAAATATAAATTTTGATTGGCTGAGAACGCGGAAAATCAGGGGTTAAAAGCCAGTTAAGATTTTATATCAGTATCCCCCGGCAGCCGGCCGGAGCCGCAGGGGTTCAGAGGTCCCCCAGCAGGGGGCGCAGAATTATTTCTTCCACGTTGGCCTGCAGGGACAACCCGGCGGCGGCAAACACCATATCTGCCACATCGCGGGATTCCATAATCCGTTTGGGGTCCACCCCGCTGCCCGCCCAGGAATCCGTATAGACCGCCCCGGGATAAATGGTGGTGACCTTGATCCCAAGTGGCTTGAGTTCTTCCCGGAGATTCCGCGAAAACCCGGCCAGGGCAAATTTACTGATGGAATAGGCCCCCCCGTTTGGATAGGCCTGCAGGGAGGCGATGGAGCACATATTAAATATGTGTCCGCAGCCCCGCTCCATCATGGAAGGAAGCAGCGCCCTGGTGAGGTGGTAGGCGCTCATGACATTGGCATCGATCATCTTTTCCAGCAGCCCCTCCGGTTCATCCCGGATGTTTCCGGGCAGAAAACTGCCGGCATTGTTGATCAGGATGTCAACGGGACCGCCAGTGTCCAGCACCCAGAGGCCAAAATCTTTGGCCTGCTGGCCTACAGACAGATCAAAACAGCGGGCGCTGACCCTGGCAGCCGGATGCATACCCCGGAGCTCTGCGGCCGTTTCCATCAGGGCCTGCTCTCCCCGGGCACAGAGGAAAAGATGGTTGTTTTCGGATGCAAACCTGGCCGCTATGGCCTTGCCCAGTCCCTTGGATGCCCCTGTGACAATTACATTCATGGTACTTCATTTTTGATTAAAAACCCCTGCGGTTTCCGGCTGGCAAGTTAGTTACAAATAGTACAATGTACATTTCAGGTTGTAAATTGCACCGGTGAAATACCGACACCTTTTTTTTGACCTCGATCACACACTCTGGGACTTTGATGCCAACAGCCGGCAGACCCTGCAGGACCTCTATGCATCCATGAACCTGGCCGACAGGGGTGTGGATGATTTTGAAAAATTCCATACCCGCTACCTGGTGCACAATGACAAACTCTGGGAGCGTTACAGAAACGGTTTTATCCGGGTGGACGAACTCAGATGGAAAAGGATGTGGCTTACCCTGCTTGATTTCAAAATTGGCAGCGAACCCCTGGCCCGGGAAATGGGAGTGGCCTTCCTGGACCTGTTGCCCACCCGCCAGATCCTGTTTCCCCATACCAGGGAAATCCTGGATTACCTCTCCGGCAAGCAGTATCAAATGCACCTGATCACCAACGGATTTGAGCAGACGCAACACGCCAAGCTCCGGCATGCGGGCCTTTCCCACTATTTCGGGCAGGTAATTACCTCAGAAGGCTCAAACAGCCTTAAACCCCACCGGGAAATTTTTGAATACGCCCTGCTTAAATCGGGGGCCGACAGGAAGGAGAGTATTATGCTTGGGGATAACGAGGAAGTGGATATCCAGGGCGCCATCAATGCAGGCATTGACCAGGTATTTGTCAATCACCTGCGCGCAGTGCCCACCCTCAGGCCAACCTATATGGTGCATTCCCTGATGGAACTAAAGCACATATTCTAAAAAAACGGGGGGATTGGCGGCCTCCGCTCCCTTTTAGGCCTTATCGGCGGATTTTTTCTTGGAACATTCCTTGCCGCAGGTCTTGGAGCAGGTCTTTTTGGCTTTTGTTTTTTTGTCTCCATCGTGGGCGAAGGCAACTCCAGAAATCAGGAAAGCCATGGTCGCAATGGTCAGTATTTTTTTCATATTAGCTGTTTTTGCTGCTCAAATATAATAAATAACCCTTTCAATAGCAGGAAGTGCCCGGCCTCTTACCAGGTCGCCAGTACGGTCACCCCGCCTTGTACGGCCTGGTTTAGTTTTACCTGCACGTTGGTGCCGACGGGAAGCAGGATATCCACCCTGGATCCGAATTTGATAAATCCCATTTCCATGCTTTGTTCCACATGCTGGCCCACACTCAGGTAATTCACGATTCTTTTGGCCAGGGCCCCGGCAATCTGCTTGACCAGTATCTCTCCCCGGGGATTGCGAATGACCACGCTGTGCCGTTCATTTTCGGTGGAGGACTTGGGATTCCAGGCTACCAGGTATTTGCCTTTATGGTATTTATTATAGACGACTTCCCCGCTAACCGGATTGCGGTTCTGGTGCACATTGGCAGGGCTCATGAAAATCGATACCTGCAGCCGCCTGTCACGGAAATATTCATCATCGGTGATCTCCTCTATGACCACGACCTTGCCGTCAGCCGGGCATATCAGCTGGCTGTCACTGATGGTCAGTTTCCTGTCCGGGACGCGGAAAAAGGAAATCAGGAACAACAATACACCGAGGGTGGCGATGAAAATCAGCCAGCTCAGCCAGGGATAATGAAAGCTGATAAAATAAAAGGAGGCCAGGTTGATCAGCGCAAAAATGAAAACGCCGATGGCAATGGATTTATAACCTTCTTTGTGAATGGTCATTGGTTTGTATTGAGGGACAAATTTAAGCAATGCGCCCGAACCTGTCCTATTTTAAAAATAATACGACATATATCCATACAAAGGGTGTTGCCAGCAGCAGGGAGTCAAAGCGGTCCAGAAAGCCCCCGTGGCCAGGCAGTATGGCTCCGCTGTCTTTGATATCCGCCATTCTTTTGAGTTTGCTTTCCAGCAGATCCCCGAAGGTGCCCGCAATGGCTGCGATGGCTGCGATGATGCCCCAGGGAAGGATGCTGATCGCATCGATGGGCTCGGTGATCATATAAGCCGCCACCAGCAGGGTAGCGACAGATAGCAGGATGCCTCCCAGCGTGCCTTCCCAGGTTTTTTTGGGGGAAATCCGGGTCAGCGGTGTTTTCCCGATGAGCGAACCCACAATATAGGCCATGGTATCATTGATCCAGATGGAGGCAATGATCAGCAGTACGAGCCACTTCCCAATATTGACAAAACCGCCGAAATAGTTGCTCCTCATAAAAACCAGCAGCCCCCAGCTTAAGGAAATATAGAGCAGACCCAGCAGGGAGTAACGAATGGCAACCAGGTCCGGCCGGCCCGAAAATACGGCGGCCCCCAGCGGCAGGATCAGCAGACTTACCAGGCCCAGCCAGTAGCCGATGGTATGCAGTGGGAGGCCCAGAATGCTATAGGACGGCCCGGTAAAAAAAAGCATAATACACCAGCCAGCGACCATGACCCCATAGCGGTGGAAAACAGGAATATTTCCATAAGGGGGGTACACCCGGGTAATGATGCGCTGGTATTCATACCAGCATCCGAAATGGATGACGGAGAACAGTACAAAAAAACTCCAGAAATTCCACAGCAGGCCAAGCAGCATGAGGGCCACAAACACCAGGGCAGAGAGTGCCCGGGTTTTAAATACAGCGGTATTGAGGGCCATGTTGGAAATGTATTTAATGACTTATGTTAAGATGCCAGAAACTCGTTGTGCTCATTGACCTTTTCAAAATCATAGATCCGGGCATAGGTTACGGCGGATTTTTTACGGATCAGGTAGAGCAGCCCCCAAACAGCCAGCCCGCTTGCCAGGGCAGCCAGCCAGGGTATTTCGGGGTTGTTATTGATCCACCGGGGGTAATAAATTACCAGTACCACCTGGATTCCGTTGTAAAAGAAATGGGCTATGATATTGGGCCAGAGGCTGCTGCCGTACCAGAAAAGCGCACCCAGCAATAGGCCCAGGAACATCCTGGGAAGAAACCCCTGGAACTGCATATGAAAGGCAGAAAAGAAAATGGCCGTCACCACGATGCCCGCCCAGGGACTTCTGAAGATGTGGATGAGTATGCGCTGGAGGCTGCCACGGAAACAGGCTTCCTCACAGACAGCAGGAAGCAGGGCCATGATCAACAGGTTCAACGTGACATCCCAGCCCGACTTTGCCTTCAAAAAAGCCTCCAGCTGCCTGGCAGCCTCTTTTTCCAGATCGATCAGGGAAGCGGGAAGGGGTATGAGTTGGTTGATTTCCCCCAGCCAGCTGACCAAGGGAACGGCCACCAGCAGCAGCAGAATGGCCACCGGGTATATAAATGTTTTTTCTGCCCGCCGGAAGCCCAGGAATAACAAAGGCCTGCGCCTGAATGTGATGAGCGCGTACAGGATGGCGGGAAGCAAAAAGAAGCAAATACTGGAAATACCCTGCATCCACTTGACTACCAATGACATCCTGGGATCACTCAAATCCAGGTTGCGGACCCCGGTCAGCGTAAATCCTTTAAAAACCAGGACCAGGGCACTCAGGAAGGAGGTAAAAATAATGCCCGCACCCATCAATACAAAAAACAGGGCCAGTTGCGACCAGGGGGAAGATATCCTTAAATAGCTTTTCATGACGTGATTTAAGGGATTAGTGTGTAAATTTGCCCATTTGAAATCATGGTAAAGATTGGCAATATACAACTTCCTTCATTTCCGCTACTGCTGGCCCCCATGGAGGACGTCAGTGACCCGCCTTTCCGTGCCGTGTGCAAGGACAAGGGAGCGGACCTGATGTATACCGAATTCATCTCGAGTGAAGGCCTGATCAGGGATGCCATCAAAAGCCGCCAGAAACTGGATATTTTCGATTATGAGAGGCCCGTGGGAATCCAGATATTTGGCGGGGATGAAGAAAGCCTGTCACTGGCTGCCAGGATCGTTGAGGTGACCAGTCCCGACCTGCTGGATATCAATTTTGGCTGTCCGGTTAAAAAAGTAGCCCTTAAAGGTGCCGGGGCCGGTGTCCTGAAAGATATCGACCTGATGGTAAGGCTGACTGCAGCAGTAGTCCGGTCTACCCGGCTGCCGGTAACGGTAAAAACACGTCTGGGCTGGGATGACAATTCATTAAATATCGAGGAAGTGGCCGAAAGACTGCAGGATGTGGGAATACAGGCCCTGGCCATCCATGGCCGCACCCGTTCCCAGATGTACAAGGGTTCGGCAGACTGGACCCTCATCGGCCGGGTCAAAAACAACCCGCGTATCAAAATCCCCATTTTCGGCAATGGGGACATAGACAGCCCCGAGAAGGCGCTGGAGTACCGGAACCGCTATGGAGTGGACGGAATCATGATCGGCCGGGCCGCCATAGGGTATCCCTGGATCTTTGAAGAGATCAGGCATTTCCTGGAAACGGGCGACCACCTGCCGCCCCCATCCATGGAAGACCGCATCGGGGTCTGCCGTAAACACCTGGTCAGGTCCGTGGAATGGAAAGGACCGGTGGTGGGCATCAATGAGATGCGTCGCCATTATGCCAATTACCTAAAAGGCCTCCCCAATATCAAAGAATACCGCAATAAACTGGTCACCCTCAAAACGTCCGATGAAATCAATGAGGTATTGAGCGAGATAGGCCGGGTCTATGCGGGCTTTGAATTCTCCAAGCAGCCTATTGAGCTGATAAACTACCATGAAAAATGCCCGGTGTAGGTATTTGGCTCCCCGTTAACGGCTGAAAAACTGCTCCAATCCCTGCATATAGGCAGCCGCTTTCCTTTCGGAGAGGTATGCGGCGGTGGCGATCAGGACCAGCTGCAGGCTAAGGACCAGCAGCATATCCCGGCGGGAGTTTGCCCGGGCCCGGTGGCCAAAGGCCAGCATGGCCAGGGCCGCGCCCAATATACCCAGGGCTGACCAGCGCAGTATGACCAGCTGCTGCCTTTCGCGTCCTATCCTGGGCCATTCCTGTATCCTGAGCTGGGAGGGGTTCATTTCATAGGCATACACATTGCTGATCCGCAGGGAATCCGCCTGGCTGTAAGCCCAAAACCCACCGGCCGCTTCCAGCATACCGGTGAAAAGCAGCGCAATGACCACCCCCCGGGAGGCAGACCTGTTCCGCCACAACTGGAAAGAGAGGCCCAGGGCCATGGCCAAAAGGCCTGCGGCCAGCCAGACAACAGCTTCCTGTTTATGGGTCAGAAAATACCCTTCCAAATCAGTCCTGGTAAACATCGCCGGCGGAAGTTTAAAAAACATGCTGATTATTTGGGACCCACGGCCTGCAGCAATTCAGGGCTCAATGGGGACACAGCGGGCTCAAAATAATGGGTCAGCCAGCCTTTTTCATCAACGAGGTATTTGGTGAAGTTCCAGGAGGGCTGATGGTCATTCCATCCGTTGCGCGCAGGATCGGTCAGCCACGCAAATACCGGGTTCTGCCCGGGTCCTTTGACAACCACGCTTTTTTGGGAAAGCGGAAAGTGAACGCCATAATTTTTACGGCAAAACTGTTCAATCTGCCGGTCGGTTCCCTTTTCCTGCTGCTTGAAATCGTTGGCGGGAAATCCTATGATGACAAGCCGCCCCCCGAAACGTTCGTAGAGCCGCTGGAGCTCCTCCAACTGCGCCGTATAGCCGCAGTCGGAGGCGGTATTGACCAGCAGCAGCTTTTTGCCCCGGTACTGCGCCAGGGAAATTTCCTCCCCGCTGATGGAACGGATCTTCAGGTCGTAGAAGGATTCCAGTGGCGGCTTTACCTCCTGCCTTCCGCCAACCCGCGGGCGGCCGCCCAATAATCTGCTGACGCCCATTAGTGCCGGGTACAGGGCCTTGAGTATTTTTTGCCTTCCTGTCATATTGCTTGAGTTTCTGTTGACGGCCGCCACATACAGGCCAAAGCAGGCCGTCAAGGCGATCATAACAACGATGAGGTAAATAGGTTTGAACTTTGGCATACGGGCGGCTGGTTTTCACCGGACAACAAAGGTCCGGAGCGGGCGGGACAAAACAATGAATTTTGGCATTTGGCGGAATTGGAAGAAATTTGGGGAGCTTTGCGGTTGAAGTTACCAATTTGCCAACCTTCATGACGGACGAATATTATATGTTGCAGGCCCTCAAAGAAGCCCGCAAGGCCTATGATGCGGGTGAAGTGCCCGTGGGCGCGGTGGTGGTCATGGGCAACAAGATCATTGCCAGGGGGCATAACCAGGTTGAGCGGCTCGGGGATCCCACGGCGCATGCGGAAATCATTGCCCTCACCTCCGCTTTTAACCACCTGGGCAGCAAATACCTGCCGGAAGCCAGCATACATATCACGCTGGAACCCTGTCTTATGTGCGCGGGTGCCCTCTACTGGAGCCGGATCGGCCGCGTGGTTTACGGAGCAGATGATGAAAAGAATGGCTACCGCAAATATGTGATCCCCGTTCCATCCATTCACTCCGTGGGAATCGGTCCCTGGCCATTTCACCCCAAAACGGAACTGGTCAGCGGGACCCTGAAGGAGGAATGCGCCAGGCTGATGAAGGATTTCTTCCAGTCAAAAAGATGACAGCCCGGCATCCTCCTTTGCCCGCCGCCACCGATTTAACAACCGTCTTTTTTCCAAACACCGATATTTGCATTTCCTTTAAATCCCTTGTCATGACCATCGCAGAAGAAATAAAAGCCGCACAGGCCTCAGCCAGGAATTACCCGGAGCTTGTCAATAAACTCCTCTATGCCGGGGTACAATCCTATACCGTGGAGGTATCCACGGGCATTACCCTGTACCGGCTGCAGAACGGTTCCCTCCATTTGCATACCCCGGGCACCGAACCCAGGGAGGTTGCCTTAGCGTTCGACCGGCAGCATACCGTGGAGGCCATCAGAAGCAACCAGGAGGGAAAAATTGATTACAGGGAGTTCATGGGGGAGATTGCCCGGGCGGGCGTACGTTTTTATGAGGCCACCCTCAACGGAAACAATAAAAGGGTCACCTATATCGGGCTTGGTGGCTTCTATGAAGAAAGCGTTCCGGTCTAATCGTGGTTTCCCGCACCTGCCCTTTTATCTATGCGCCCTTGCTGCCAGGCACCGGCCAGCCTATCCCTGCAGGGGGGATTATTTCCCAACACGGAAGGACAGGGGGCCATCGCCCCCGGGGCTTCCCGGCATTAGTTTTGAGTAATCAACTTATGAAGCTTAAATTTGTTCTCCTGTACAACCCCCTTGGGTTTAACTTTCAAACATCACATCTTAAATTGTATTATTATGGCTTTTACATTACCTGCGCTTCCTTATGGCTTTGATGCCCTGGAACCGCATATAGACACGACGACCATGCAGATCCATCATGGAAAGCACCACCAGGCCTACGTGGACAACCTCAATAAGGCCATTGCCGGAACACCCCATGAAGGCAAATCCCTGGAAGAACTGGTGCGCCATGCCGGCCAGATCAGTACGCCGGTGCGCAACAACGGCGGCGGCCACTGGAATCACAGCTTCTTCTGGGAAAGCCTGGCTCCCGGAGCCGGCGGCACACCCACCGGTAAACTGCTGGAGGACATCAACGCCGCTTTTGGATCCTTTGAGGGCATGAAGGAAAAATTCAATGCAGCCGGAATGGGCCGTTTCGGCAGCGGATGGGCCTGGCTGATAGTGAAAGACGGCAAACTGGAGATCAGCTCTACACCCAACCAGGATAATCCCCTGATGGACGTGGCAGAGGTTAAAGGCACCCCCCTGCTGGGCGCCGATGTGTGGGAACATGCCTACTATCTCAAATACCAGAACCGTCGCGCCGATTACCTGGCCGCCTTCTGGAATCTGGTAAACTGGAGCAAAGTAGCTTCCCGATATTAAGACCGGATCAAATAAATAAAATTTCGGAAAAATTCTGTTACTTGCAATCCCGGCATTTCATGCCGGGATTTATTTTTTAAACTCCCCATCATGCAAAAAATCCTTTCCGTGAGCGCGCTGGCTTTCCTGTTCATGCTGAGCTCCTGCAGCTCTCACACCAAGAAGATCATTGTGTTTGCCAACAGTTCCATTCAGCTGGATGAGTCCGGCAAAAACATCACGATTACGGAAGGGATGACCCATCATGAAAAGGAGTTGGTTTTCAATGGTACGGACCCGGTGACCCTGCAGGTTCAGACCCCGGCAGGAAAAGTCACCCTGCAGGCAGGGGATGACGGGCTCTATATCGCCAACCTGCAAAAAGACACCATCGTGGGAAGCTTTCAGCACATTGGAGCCGATAATGGGAAAGTGACACTGACCACAGACCTGCTTAAACAAAAGGTGGACAGCCTGGGTAAACTAACGCAGGGACTCAATGTCAGTGCCGTCAACAGGAATTATTTCATACCGCCTTCCACCCTTTCAAGGATCACCCCTGTTACCGCAGCCAGGGTTTTCGGTCCCTATACTACCGTGCCCTCCGGCTTTGACGCCAGCTCGGTACCTGAAATCTATAAATTCTATACCAACAAGGAGATTCGCGAGATAATGGGCAGGCTCAGCGGGATTGGAAAATAGCGCGAACCGCGGCGGCGGAGCTGCCGCCCGCGATATCAGGGCACAGGGTCATAGCCTTGTCCGCCCCATGGGTGGCAACGGCCGATGCGTTTCAGGGACAGCCAGCCTCCTTTGAAAATACCGTATTTTTTGATTGCCTCAGCCGCATAATGGGAACAGGTGGGTGTAAACCTGCATTTGGGGCCGAGCAGGGGAGACAATATCCACTGATAGGCCCTGATCAGGAGCAGGAAGGGGAAAGTCAGTATGTTTCGGATGATTTTCATGACACCGGGCTGGTTGTATGTCCTGGGTTGCTTTGGGGCAATTCCCTGACTAAGCGCTCCAAAATTACCCCGATCTTTTCATATATCTGCCCGTAGGCCGGCAGTTCCCTGGCCGTAAACAGGAAAAAGACGGCCATTTGAAGGTTGCGCTGCCGCAGGGCCTCATAGAGGGGCAGTTTCTGCAGACGGTAAGATTCCCTGCCGAGCCTTTTGATCCGGTTTCTGTCTACGGCCTTTTTGAAATGCCTGGTACCCACCCCTACGCCAAAGGCTACCGGGAAATCTGTCCCCGGGTCCTTAAAAACCTGTTCCCCGCAGACATAATATACCCTGTAAGGGAATACCGAGAAATTTTTTCCCTCCCGGAAGAGCCTGTCGATGAGTTTTCGGCTCTTCAAACGTTCCTGTTTTCCTAAAGTGAACAACCCGGTGTTTGATCGGTAAAGTTAAAAAAATAGCCCCGGGTAATCCGGAGCTATGCAAATTATATCATCCCGTCAGGCGGCCTCCCTTGTATAAGGGTCAAGAGCCACCCCCCGGTGTGTTTATTTCAGTTTGGATTCGTCGGAAACAGACAGTTTATGACGGCCTTTCTTGCGACGGCTGGCCAGTACTTTACGGCCATTGGCTGTTTGCATACGCTTGCGGAATCCGTGAACGGACTTGCGGCGGCGCGTGTGTGGTTGGAATGTACGTTTCATCTTTAATTTTTTTCGTTACTAACCCGGTTATAAAATGTGCGCCCGTGGAGAAACAGGCACCAGTCTCTGTCATTACCACGGGCCACCATGCCCGCCGGCTGTGAAAGGGTCGGCAAAGGTAACTGAATATTTCGGGATTTTAGAGCAAGCAGGCAGATTTTTTCGATTATACGGCCAGGTGCCTGGATTGAACCGCCCGGCCATAAAAGATGGCGGCGTGATTATCAAAATCTTCGGTGGAATCCGTCGTATAGAACAGGGTCCGGCCGCCTTTGCTGCAGCGTCCGTCCAGGTCGGGATGGCGTTGCAGGTAATGGGAGAGGCTCCGGGCAACCACCTCCCCCTGGGAAATGAGCCGGACCCCGGGGGGGATAAAGCGGCTGATTTTGTGCATCAGCAGGGGGTAATGGGTGCATGCCAGTACGATGGTGTCAATTGCCGGAGACTGTTTCATGAGCAATCCAATGTCTTTTTGGATGAAATAATCAGCCCCCGGAGCGTCGTATTCATTGTTTTCCACCAGCGGAACCCACATGGGACAGGCCTGCTGGTAGACCTGGATATCAGGAAAGAACTTTTCAATCTCGATGGGATAGGAACCCGACTGGACCGTGCCGCTGGTGGCCAGGATCCCTACCCGGCGGCTCCGGGTAAAGTTTCCGATGATTTCGGTGGTCGGACGGATCACCCCCAGCACCCGGTTGTCCGGGTTGATCCGGGGCAGGTCAGACTGCTGAATGGTCCGAAGGGCTTTTGCCGAAGCGGTATTGCAGGCCAGTACCACCAGGGGGCAACCCATCTGAAAGAACCATTCCACGCATTGCAGCGTATAGCGGTAGACCGTGTCAAAGGAACGGCTGCCGTAGGGAGCCCTGGCATTATCGCCGAGGTAAATGAAGTCATGGCCGGGCAGCAGCCCGGTTATTTCCTTTAATACGGTCAGTCCCCCGTATCCGGAATC
Organism: uncultured Bacteroidota bacterium; assembly: GCA_903906365.1. GTDB lineage: Bacteria > Bacteroidota > Bacteroidia > Chitinophagales > Chitinophagaceae > Puia. The sequence continues at coordinate 91,211 of CAIVKC010000046.1, forward strand.
AAATACCCCTATGGGTTGGGAATCGGCCATAGTGCAAAAATAAAAACGCCAGGCAGTAAAACCCGGCGTTTCGATGATGTAAACAACAAATTACTTGATACCGAGTTTCTTCTTAACCAGCGGCAACAGATCATCTGCGGCAGGATAGGCTAGCAAGGCGTCCTTGGCAAGGACATAGGCATAGCCGTTCTCTTTGGCAACGGTCTGTATGGCATCAATGGCCTTCTTTTGGATCGGAGTCAGCAGATCCTGCTGCTTTTGCTGCATCTGCTGCTGTGCCTGCTGCTGGTAACCCTGCAGTCTCAGGTATTTTTCGCCGAGGTTCTTCCTTTTGATTTCTATCTGGGCTTTGGAATATTTGGCAGTATCCTTGGAATTGAGCAGGCTGTCCTGTTCATTGAATTCGCGCTTCTGGTCTTCAAAATTCTGTGCCAGCGCATTCTGAAATTCAGTCAGGGAGGAATCCGCTTTCTTGGCTTCCGGCATGGCGGCGATCACTTCCTGGATGCTGATATAGCCTATTTTGGTTTGAGCTTTTGTCTGGTTGGTTGCTGCTACTACCAATCCTGTAGCCATAACTAAGATCGTAACAATTTTTTTCATTTTTTTTGATGTTTGTTTTTTAATTGCTGCATGACCTTAAAAGATGATCATGCGTTATTTGATTGTTTGGGTAATATTTGAAAAGTTGATATTCAGGCTAAACCCATGTCCGGCAACCCGGTATCAGGTTATTTGATCCCCAGTTCCCGCAATACATCCTCGCTTTTGTCCAACTTTGGGTCGGCAAATATAACAGTAATTCCTTCACTTTTGTCCAAAATAAAGTCGTACATCCTGTTAACCGCAATTTTTTGGATGGCGTTGTATACCTTATCCTGTATGGGTTTTACCAGCTCCTGCCTCTTTTTGAATAAATCTCCTTCGAAGCCAAACCGACGGCGTTGCAGGTCTCTGACCTCCTTTTCTTTGTTGAACAATTCATCCTCCCTTTTCTTCTTGAGTTCGTCACTGAGCATGACCTGTTCGGCTTCAAAATCCTTGTACATCTTATCCAAGGCAGCCTGCTTGTCGTCAATTTCTTTCTGCCAGAGTTCGCTGGTCTGGTCAAGTCTCTTTTGAGCATCCTGGTAATCAGGCATCTTACTGAGAATGTATTTGGTATCCACGATGGCATACCGCTGGGCCAGGACCGGCAGGCTTGCGGCCGCCAGGGCAAGGGATAGCAGAATAATTTTTTTCATAACCCGAGATGTTTTTAACATAACAGACCGGAAATTACAGATTATTCCGGTTCAAAGCCCAACATAAATGTGAAACGGGACGCTCCTTTAATTGACCCGTTCTGGATCCTGTCCAGTCCGATTCCATAGTCAAATCCCAGCAGGCCGAACATAGGCAGGAAGAAGCGTAAGCCCACCCCTGCATCCCTGCGCAGCTGGAAAGGATTGTAGTCGTTGTAATTATACCATCCGTTGGCTGCCTCGAAAAAGACCTCCCCATAAATGGTAGAACTGGGATTGGTTACAAAAGGATAGCGCATTTCCAGGGTATACTTGTTGAATATGGTAAAGAACTGCGTGGCACTTTGCTGCTCCGGATTTACTTTCGGATCTGAATTCTGGTAAACCGGATAACCGCGCTGTGAAATGATATCGTAGCCCAACAGGCCGAAGTTGTTGGTAAGACCCGCATCCCCCAGCTGAAAACGCTCAAAGGGCGAGAAATCCAGGTTGCTGTTATAGCGGCCCATGAAGCCGTACTTCACCGCAGCCTTCAGCACAAACTGCTTGCTTTTGTCGGCACCCATCGCCTTTCCGATGGGAATGTACCATTCGTCGGTAAAGCGCCATTTATGATACTCGGGCAGCTGGAAACTCTGCTGAGGGGTGATATTGGGATTGATCTTGGAATAAGGGGGCGTAAACTGCAGGCTTAACAGGAAATTGGAACCCGACCTGGGGTATATCGGCTGATCCAGGGAATAACGGCTAAGGGCTAATTTAAAGCTGAAATTGGTGGAATGCCCGTTGCGGAAAGCGGTAGTGAACAGCGAATAGTTGGTCAGGTTGTATTCCACCAGGTTGGCCGAGTAGGTCAGTGTAAAATAGTCATCCGGCCAGGAGAGGCGTTTACCCAGGGCTATGGTGATACCGATATTTTTCAGTGAGTTGGTGTCGCTGAACGAATAGGTATTGGTCCTGTAATTGTATCCGCCGGTTCGAAATACGCTTTTATACAGACTGACTGTCAGGGAGTTCCTTTTTTTACCCCCCAGCCACGGTTCGGTAAAGGAGGCGTTGTAGGACTGGTAGGCACGCCCGTTGGACTGCACACGCACGCTCAGTTTCTGCCCGTCCCCTGTGGGTAATGGATCCCAGGCCGATTTCTTCCAGATATTTTTGATGGAAAAGTTGTTGAAGGAGACCCCCAGGGTACCCGTAAGACCGATACCGCCTCCCCAGCCTGCGGAGAGTTCCAGCTGGTCAGAGGATTTTTCCTCTACGGTCCAGTTAATATCCACCGTTCCGTCTTCCTGGTTGGGTACCGGGGTGGGTACGACCTTTTCCTGGTTGAAGTACCCGAGGTTCACGATCTCCCGCTGGGATCGGATCAGGTCGGAACGGCTGAATTTTTCGCCGGGTATGGTCCTGAGTTCACGGCGGATGACATATTCCTTGGTCTTTTCATTCCCGGAAATGGTCACGTTCTTGATGGTGGCCTGCGGCCCCTCCGTCATGCGGATTTCAAAGTCGATGGTATCATGGTAGACCCTGGTTTCAACCGGTTCCACACGGAAAAACAGGTAACCGTCATCCTGGTAAAGCCCGCTGATATCGCCGCCTTCGGCAGACATTTGCTTGCCGAGTTTCTTATTGAGGATATCCAGGTTATAGATATCGCCGCGGTGGATGCCCATTAATATATTGAGAATGGAATCGGGATATTTGGTGTTCCCCTTCCAGGTGATGCTGCCAAAATAATATTTGTGCCCTTCCTCCACTTTTATGTCAATATTCATCTGTCCCTTGTGATTATAATACTGGGTATCGGCCACTATGCCGGCATCCCGGTAACCCTGGGAATTGTAATAGGCCAGAATGGACTCTTTGTCCGAACTGTATTTTTTGGCGTTGAATTTGGACCCGCTGAACAGCTTAAACCTGAAATAGGGATCCAGAAACTCCTTGGTCTGTGTGAAGGATAAGAACCCCCAGTTGTCCAGGTATTCCTTGAAGTTGGGAGGTGTCTTGGTTCCATAGGGTCCCTTGTTATCCGGGGGAAACAGGGTGAAACGGCTGAGCTCCTTGGTGTCTTTAAGCTGCTTTTTGAGCTTGGCATCCGGGATGGCCGTGTTTCCAAAGAAGTTTATCTGGTTGATATGCACTTTGGCCCCTTTGGTAACCAGGAAGGTCAGGCTTTCAGCATTGGCGGCGTTGGCATCCCGCTGTTCGGATATCTTTACCGTGGCTCCCTGAAAACCCTTTTCAGCATAATATTTTTTGATGGCCTCCACCGCGTATTGTTTCATGGATTCGGTCACCGCCCGGCCCTTGACCAGGCCCGTCTTGGGCTGCAGGTCATCGCTTTCGGACTTGGAAGTTCCCTTGAAACTGAAATTGGACAGCCTGGGCCTTTCTGTCACATTGATTTCCAGGTAAATATCCGATCCAGCCAACCGGGTGATGTATATGGCAATATTGGTGAACAGATTCTGTTTCCAGAGGTTATTGATGGCTTTGCTGAAATTGTCCCCCCCCGGTATGGATACCTTGTCGCCTACGGTAAGTCCTGAAATAGAGGTCAGCAGGGCTTCATCAAGGTATTTGGTACCCGTAATTTTGATGCCTGCGATGGTATATTCTTTGGGTGATTTGGCATTGGATAAAGCGAGCAGCTCGGGATCAACAGACACTGGATTTGTGGTATCAGCGACCTGGGCTTTTACGGTATTGGTAATCAATAATAAGCAGAAAGCAGGTAAAAAAACACAAATCAGTAATCTTCGTTGCATCCAGTCGGTTTTTTAAAGCGGCAAATTAAGGGGATTAATTAAAAGTGTTTGTTAAAAAAGTGGCTGTGGGGGGCTTATTTGATTCATTAACAGCGAATTTCGTGCTCACAGGCTTATTTCCTGCTTCAATTGTTCCCCCGTCCTGCCGAAACGGCGTTCCCTTCCCTGGAAATCTAGGATGGCCTCGTAGAGATTTTCCTTTCTGAAATCAGGCCACCGGACATGGGTAAAATACAATTCAGCATAAGCCAGTTGGTATAATAAAAAGTTACTGATCCGGTACTCTCCGCTGGTCCGGATCATCAGTTCCGGATCGGGAAATTCACTGGTGCACAGGTAATGCTGCAGGATTTTCTGGTCGATGGTCTCCGGATCCAGTACCCCCCTGCTGACATCCTGGGCAATGTGTTTGACGGCTTCCACCAGTTCCCACCGGCTGCTGTAGCTCAGGGCCATGACCAGGTTCAGCCCGGTGTTGCGGGAAGTGATCTCCAGGGCCTCGTTGAGCTCCTTTTTGGCGTACTCCGGCAACATATTCATATCACCAATTACGTGCAGTTTGATATTGTTTTTGTTGAGGGTCTCCACTTCGTTGCGGATGGTTTCCACCAGCAACTCCATCAGACCCGTAACCTCGTAGGCAGGCCGGTCCCAGTTTTCGGTGGAAAAAGCATAGAGGGTGAGGTATCCTATACCCAGTTCGGCGCAACCTTCCACAATATCACGCACCGATTCCACGCCGTGAAAATGGCCATAGAGCCTGTCCTGCCCTTTTTCGGTTGCCCAGCGCCCGTTTCCATCCATGATGATGGCGATATGGCGGGGCAGCCGCTGCAAATCTATTTTATCCTTCAACGACGCCATAGACCATTTTTTTCAGGTGCACGAAGGTACAAAATTTCATCAGTTAAACCCTGAAAATATTGTGGACAAAGGATTTGAGCCCCCCTTAGTAGGCGCTGGGGCATTTGTAGGAGGTGAGGTTGAAGGAGACCGTCAATTCAGCCATGAGGTAGGTATCCTTCTGGTTGGCATAGCCGCGCTGCCGTCCGGCAATACCGATGGGGGTGCCATATACATAGGACCGGTCCTGCAGGATTCCCGCCAGGGACGGCTGCCCGTTGGGCAGGGCTGGAAAAGCAGCCGCTCCGGCATAGGTTCCGCTGACGTCATCGATATAGTCGGTATTGGTAAACCGGTAGACGACCTCAAAACCCACATTCATGCGGGTATTCAGGCTGTACTTGACCCCTACCCCGACCGGAAAGCACAGGGCCATGGTCCCATAGGTTTTGCGGTCCGGATAGGCGGCTGAACCCTGGCCCTCGGTTCCCAGCGTGCGCAGGAAGACCTTTTTGCCCTGGTAATAGGTATAGGGATCATAATTAAAGGCCCCTATTCCGAAAGTTATATATGGAGTAAAATTATGATATATATCCCCTGGTATAAATTTGAAGAAATTGAAATCCCCCTGCACGGCCAGTTCCAGGATATTGGTGTTGAAACTCAGGTTGCGCCTATACATGAACTCATTGTAGCTGTTGTATACATCGGAGTATCCGAGCTGGGCAAAATGGGCACTTACGCGCAAAGCCACATAATTGCCATATTGTTTTTTGAAAAAGGCACCGAAGGCTATTTTTGGGCGGTTGAGCCGCAGTTTTGGATTCAGGTCGCCAAAATAATGGGCAGCACCGGCTGATACACCAAATTCCCCTTCCTGCACAATGGCCTGTTCCTGAGCCTTTAACTGAGAATATCCTGCCAGCCAGACTGCAAGGCCAAAAATTAATTTCTTCATTTTTCCGGTATAAAAAGAGTGTAATGCCTTGGGTAACGAAAATATGGGGTTTTTCGTTTGTCAGATGGTCAGTTTCTGGTATCCAGACCCCAGGAAAGTTTGTTTCTTAGTGTTTTAAGGAAATTGTTTTCATTGAGGCGCACCAGCGAAAGGGTAAAGGCCTCGCGGCGCACGGCGAGCTGGACGGTTTTATCCACTATTTCCTTGCGGGCATCCAGGGCGCAAATGAAATGATCGGCCCTCCCTTCGACTTCAAAGGAGATGATGTTATTATCCGGGACTACAATGGGCCTCACGTTGAGGTTATGGGGCGCCACGGGTGTAATGACAAAACTGGCCGATTCAGTGAATATCACCGGTCCGCCACAACTCAGTGAATATCCTGTGGAACCCGTAGGGGTGGCGACAATGAGCCCGTCTGCCCAATAGGTATTGAGGAATTCCCCGTTCAGGTAGGTGTGGATCTTGATCATGGGGGAGGTATCGGTCTTGTGGATGGCAAACTCATTGAGTCCGCAGGGGACATTTCCGAACATCGGCCTGTTGGCGTCCAGGTGAATGAGGGAACGCCTGTCGATGACAAAAGTTCGGTTAACCAGGGCCGTCACGGCGGACGCCAGTTCTTCCTTGCCGATGCTGGCCAGAAAGCCCAGCCTGCCGAAATTGATACCGAGTACCGGAATATTCTTATCCCTGACCAGGGAAACAGTGTCCAGCAGCGTGCCGTCGCCTCCCAGGCTGATGATGAATTCGATGGATTCGTCCAGGTCCTCGGAACTATTGAAGGCCGACACATCGGCCGGCAACAGGAAGGATGGGCGGATCTTATCCAGAAAAGGACGGTGTACCACCGGTTCAATGTGCTGGCGGATGAGTTCATCAAAGAGGTGCTGGATTTCACCCCGCTGGTCGTAATCAATAATACGGCTGTAGATAGCTACTTTCATCCGTTACTTGTTGTTTTTTGCTGGCTTAATAGTTCCGGCTGTTTTCCCGGCCTTCGGGTGTATCGGGGCGGATCCCCTTTCGGAATCCCGGCCTGTCGGCTCTGCTGCCCCAAGCAGGTCAGAATTCGTTTCCGATGCGTAAAAATAATCCCTTTTGACCTAACTGGTTGAAGCTATAATCCAATTTAAAAGTAAAATCATAGAAGCTCACGATGTCCACCCCGACGCCGCCGGTATATAAGAAGCGGTTCTCCAGCGAATTGCCCGCATTATTCAGGCCGTTGTTCTGGTTGCTGGCATAACCCGCGTCGCCAAAAGCCGTTGCGTAAATCCGAAAGGGAATGTGGTCATGTGAAGCTACATGCAAAAAAGGAATGTTGAAATTAAATAATTCGCGCATGAAGGTGTTGTGGACCATCAAGGCGGCCACTCCATCCACAACATATTTGTCCAAGCCGCGCAGGTAAAAATCCCCGTATCCCATGAGCTGCTGGTTATAAAAAGGCTGGTGGAATGGTAGCTTCAGCAGGCTCCAGTTCTGGGTGGTGAAATACGTTTTGTGCGCAATGGGCCAGCTTAGGGAGCTTTTGAAATATACCTGCCAGAGATTCATGTCCCTTTTGATGCCCCGCCTGAGAAAGCCCGCTTCATAGGTCAGGCCGCGCAGGGGATAGGGAAGGTAGTCCACATCGGTATAATTGAGGACATAGGAAAACTCAGGGTATATCAACTGCCTGACATTGTTGGAGAAGAATGCGGGATTAGTAACCTGGACTGCGCTGTCGATGGATATTTTGGTCAGCCCAAGCCTGAACAGGTGCCTTGTCCGCAGGGCCGGTCGGTAGTAGTAGCGCAGGGAAAATGAATACTGTTCGGAGAGGAATGGTTTGGCGTAGCTGAAGGTATCCGAGCGTATAAAATACTGCTTGTTGGCAACCGTGGCGGCATTCACTTCCCGCAGTGCCGCAAAAATGGCGGTGAATCCAAATCCATGCCGGAGCGCCTTGTCCGCATAGGGCTGGTCGTAAGCCAGCTCGACCTGCCTGGAATAACCCGTAATCAGCCAGGCGATCAGGTTATCATTGCGGCCCGTAAAATTATAGTGGGTATATTTTACACCATAATTAACCCGGGACAGGCTGTAGTTGTTTTCCTGCCATACAGAAAGATTCCTGTCTACGGGACGAAAATAGGGCAGCGGAAATATATACCAGCGTTCCTTGACTTCAATCTCAATATCCATCACGACCCCGCGGGATTCTTTGAGGTAAACAACGGCCTCATTAAAGAGGTGGGTATTGATCAGCCGGTCATGCGCCTTTTCAAAGGCAATGACCAGGTCATGCAGGGTCAGGGAATCGCCTTTTTTGAATGACAGTTCACGCTCAATGATATAATTTTTGGTAACCCGGTTGCCTTTGATGTAAATGTCTCCGATGACAAAATTTGCCTGCGCTGTCCCTGCAGATAAAACCAGCGGGGACATGGCAGGGATGGAGTGACCGTACCGGACCGGGGAAGAGGGGGGGGCTTGTGCAAGGATGGCCGAACACCAGTACAATGCGCAGATCAGTATCACGCTATATTTCCAGTCCTTCATCATGTTGGCCAAAAAGATGCCCGGCCGGCTCTTCTGTGTGGTTTAGCTATCATGCCGGGATGAATCAAATGCTGAGGTAATTCATGAGGTGATCATAGTTGTCGCGCAATTCATTTTGAAAGAGCTCTTCCCCAAAATAATACTTTACATGGTAATCATACCTCTGGAAGGTGGCGATGATATCTGCGATCTCAAACTTGTTGACCTTGATGGTAATAAAAAAATTGCCTGTATCCAGATCGGAATAGGTATTGAGCTGGGTAATCTGGGCGTCGTTGGTCTCCACCAGCTTACTGATCTCAGAAAAGGAAAAGTCGACCTTGTCCATTTCCAGCACGATGATTCCGCCCGGAGAATTGGCCCCTGTGGTGCGGCCCAGCTGTTTGAGCAGGTCGGTGGCAGTCACCGAACCCAGGTAAATATCTTCCTTGTCCACGACCGGTACCAGGCTCAGACTGAACTCATTGACACGCTGAACGGCTTCCATGAAATGGGCATTGGCATGTACGGTAATATGTGAAAAACCGGCTTCCAGCGCCGATATTGCCAAATTTTCATCCTCCTGGTTGAGGAGATCCTCCTCGCTGACCATGCCCATCAGCCTGTCCTCCGCAACTACCGGAAGCTGGCTTACATGAAAATCAGCCATCAGGTCAAGGGCCCTGACAACGGCGTCGCCCGGATTGAGGGAAGGAATGATGACCGATATGATTTCTCTGTTTAGCAAAATAGGGGTTTAAAAACTAAGACGAGCTAAATCAGGCTACCGCTGCAGGCTCATTCAGTTTTGTCAAAAATTTATGCAAAATCCTATTGAATTCGGCAGGCACCTCCATCATGGGAGCATGCCCGCAATGTTCAATCAGGTGCAGCTCACTGCCAGGGATCATGCGCTGGAATTCCTTTCCGACAAAAGGGGGTGTAATGGTGTCATTATTGCCCCATATCAATAACGTGGGTTGTTTGATTTGATTGAGTTCCTCCCCCAGGTTATTTCGTATGGCGCTTTTTGCCAGGGAAATGATTTTGAGTGCCTTGAGACGGTTGTTCACGATTTCATATACCTCATCAACCAGGTCCTTGGTGGCAGTCTTGGGATCGTAGAAAGTCAGTTCGGTCTGTTTCTTGATATATTCATAGTCTCCGCGCTTGGGATAAGTGCCGCCCATCCCATTCTCAAAAAGACCTGAGCTCCCGGTCAGGGTGATGGATTTAATGCGTTCCGGATGCTTCAGGACATGCACCAGGGCCACATGGCCTCCCAGCGAATTGCCAAGCAGGTGCAGGTTCCGGTAATCGCGCTGTTCAATGAAGCGGTGAACGAATTTCTCCAGCCCACCCACTGTGGTATGCAGCAAATCGAGTTCATATAGGGGTAACATCGGCACCACCACCTTATAGTAATGGCGGAAATATTCTATCAGGTCCCTGAAATTGCTCAGGGCGCCAAACAGGCCGTGCAGAAGCACCAGCGGTTCGCCGTTCCCTTCTTCTATAAACTTGAATTTATCCAGTTGTTTGATTTCGTACTGCATCTTCTATTCAATTCTAAGCTGAATTTGTTTGCAAAATAATCGATTTAGGTCAAAACCAACTCTTTAAAAACAAAGAAAATGATTCCCCCGTGGCCGTGCATCCGCAGGCTGATTGCAAGTTCCTTCCCGCCCGGGCCACAAGCCGGCCGGGCTGCCCCGGGTCTGATTCCCCATCAATGCCGCTTAAAAATACGGTTCCGTTTCTATAACCAACCATCTTTAACAGGAAACAACAAAATAATAATCAGCAAATATCTGTCTTCGGGATATACAAACAAGTATTTATGTGATAAAGCTGCCTTTTTAGTCCACATAAAAAATAGACTGATTCCAAATATATAACTTTCCCCCTGATCGCTATTTACTTGGGTAATTGCCGGGATACATGATCGAAGAAATCCTCCAGTTGGGAGAACATATCCCGGAATAGGGGAATGAGTTTACCAAGCCCGTTGATCACACGGGGACCCCAGGGTTCAATCAGGGCATAGGTCCTGGATGCACCCATGGCCGATTCTGTGATCACATGGGACTTGGCCCCGTAAAAAAAAAGCACGCTCAATATGGTCAGATATACGGCCGCATAAAGCAGTATCCCGCCCAATTTATTGACCCAGCCCATCAGGGCCAGGTCAAGGGCTTTTTCCAGCAGCCCTGCCAGCAGACGCACCAGCAGCATCACCCCGATCAGCACCAGCACAAAGGCCAGCACCGGGATCCATCTGGCTGAAATATGAACGGTCTCCCTCAGGTATCCGGCCGCCACTGCGGAGAGTTTGATGGCTGCAGCCAAACCCAGCACCAGGGCGATCACCGAAAAAAGGGCCACCACCAGTCCTCTTTTCAATCCCTTGAAAACAGCCAGGATCAGTACGAGCAGAACGACAATATCGATGGCCATAATGGGGGGAAGTTCGTTAGATATGCCTGTTGATCCAGGGGTTAACCGCCAGGGTTCCCCGGGAGGTTACCGGGAGAGCAGTTCCCTGACCACCTGGTTGACGGTCTTTCCGTCCGCCTTACCGGCCAGTTTCTTGGTAGCGGCGCCCATGACCTTACCCAGGTCCGCCGGGCCCGAAGCGCCAAGTTCTGCGATCAGGGCCGATAAATCAGCCCTGAGCTCCCCGGGGTCCATTTGTTTGGGCAGGAAACGCTCGATGACCTCGATTTCCTCTTTTTCCTTGACGGCGAGATCGGCACGGTTCTGCTGCTCGAATATTTCCAGTGAGTCCTTTCGCTGCTTGATGAGCTTTTGCAGCAGTTTGGTTTCGTCTTCGGGCTTGATCTCCCCGCCGCTGCCTTCCGAGGTTTTGGCGATGATAATGGCGGCCTTGATGGCACGCAGTCCGCGCAATCCTTTTTCGTCCTTTGCCAGCATGGCTGTTTTCAGGTCAGCCATTACCTGTTGTTCCAGACTCATAATGTATGATTATAGGTTATGCTTTGTTTTCTTTGAGCTGGTGCTCCCTGAACTTATTGTAAAAGTCGCGGGCGAAGCCCTTCATATCACCAACAAGTTCCTTGTCCTGGGTCGCTCGCTGAAAAGTCTCTGCCATGGTCATCAGGGTCTGGTAGAAGAAATCAGCCATTTCATCGACCATCATTTCCTTGGTCCAGAGGTCTATGCGCAGGGCTGTCTTGTCTGCACCATCCCAGAAGGCCAGCATCATGGCCTTGGCCTTCCTGGCACTGTCAGCGGTGGTATCGGTTGCATTCCAGCTGATCTGCTCAGGCACTTTGTCCTGATCGAGGAGCACATCTATATGTATGGATGATTTTTTCATAAAAAACTATCAGGTGGGCGAAGTTACTATGAATAACTATGCCGCTATTTAATTTTTAAGGCCTCCCTGATTGAATGCCAGACTTCGCCGGCCGAACTGGTAAAGGCATCCGGATGCACCCGGGCCTCCCCTTTGCGGATGAGCCCGCTGCGCAAAGCCTCATCCTTATAAAGGGCGATCAGATGGCCGGCAGTGGCTTCAGCATCCGAAAAATCGCTCTCCAGCAGGGCGTCCCCGCCCAGCTCTGAGAGGGTTTCCGCACCATCAGTGATTACAGGGGTCTGGCAGCAAAAGGCATTCAGCAGCCAGGTTCCCGGATCGCCCTGCCCGGGGCCATACAACAGGGCATAGGCCCCGCCGAGCAGCCTGTTTTTTTCCCCCTCGCCCAGGTGCCCGGGTATAACGACATCGGCGCGGAATTTATATCTTTCGAGCTGTTCGGAGAATGCGGCGTCCCGTGCCGGATTCCCGGTTGCCAGGACCAACTGCATATTGGACTGCAGCCGTTTTTTAAAAAGGGAAAATGATTTGAGCAGTGGAACCAGCCTGGCTTCCGCCCCTGAGCCCGCGACCAGGAAAAACTCCCTGCCGCCGGTATAACGTATCCTGACCTGTTCCTTCTCGGTCCAGGACAGGGGTCGCACTCCCTCACCCGCCGCCATGGATATCCGCTTTACCCGGGGGAGCCAATTGCTCCCGCCCGGTGCCTGGAAACGGGCCAGATCGCTCCCGGGGAATACAACCAGTTCATCCGCATTTTTGAGCAGGGAAGGAACCTTCATCCACCCCCTTCCGGCCGGACTGCCTTTTTGCTTTGCGGACCGGTTTGGTCCCATTCCTTTAATCCAGATGCCCGCCGGAAGTGAACCCTCCCTGCCACCGGTACCGGCCGAAACCAGGCAGTCGGCCTGCTGTTTTCTGATCAGCCGCGGCAGCTGCCAGCCATACCAGCAGGCCCATCCGGGGCGCCCCGGCAGGGAACGCAGCGAAAGCATCCTGCAGCCTTCCAGGGCCGGGAATTTACGGGGCCTGAAATGCTGGTCCACCACGAACCACCACTCCTGCCGGGCATGCTCCCTGGCCACAAAGGTCAGGAGGCGGATCATCCAGCGGGCTGCGGGTTCCGGGGCACATTCATAAATCAATGGCCTTAAATCTATTAGGATCCTCATTTTGGTGGGCAAAGGTACCATGATGGTGAATAGAAAAAAAGGGGACCGTAAAACTACTATGTCCGCCGGGTGTTATTACGCAGCCGGATTTTCGCTTTTTTGCAAGAACGGAGGTTTTTACCATCGGGCATTTAAAGTATAAACGCCTTGCCTTCCTTGGCGGGGTGATGTAACTTTGTTCATTAATCCACCTTACGTCCATTGTCTAAAATCCGTACCATGAAGAAACTATACACTGCGCTTGTTGCATTCATTATCCTGTCTGATAGTTTTGTCCCGATTGAAACCAGCGCACAATGCCTGTGTTCCGGGGGTACCGCGCCTTCCGTGATCAGCTATAATGCCGTTCTGAATCCAACCAATGCGTCCTCTTCCACCATCAGTTTTCCCAAATTTGACCCATCCATAGGCTCCCTGGGCTGTGTGAGCTTTGTGGATACGATATCGGGTATTACCACAACCCATGTGTGGAACCTGGCTTCCACCAAAACCAAATACAAGTTTGCGCTGTCGGTGGCAAATAACCTGTCGGGTCCGGGAGGTATTTCCGTGGATGAGGACTATAGCAAGAACTACGGTCCTGATTCCCTCAATGCAAAAGGAAACTCTCCGGGGGACAGTATCACCTACGGGCCGGACAACCTGTTTACCAATGTCAGAGATTCGACCAATACCACCAATACCGCCCCCTTTTTGGGTACGGTAGGCACCGTAAATTTTGTTTATTCCCTCAACGGAGGCCTGATCTCCCTGATTGGATCCCTCAATTACGGCGACCAGATCATCACCAATTACTGGGGAGCCTTCCGCCTGGACTATTACTGGTGCCCGGCCGGCCTGCTGGCTACCGGGGTGATCAATTTTAGTGCGGTCAGAAAAGGAAAATATGTGGAGGTGGAGTGGATGACACAAAATGAACAGTTAAACAGCAACTACCAGGTGGAGTCCAGCAGCGACGGCACGCATTTCAACCCCATCAAGGACCTGCCCTCCCGCACCGGGCTGGGAGACAGCACCCTATACCAGTATCTCTACCAGCTGGGCGCTTCCCAGGGCGGCAAACTCTATTTCCGTATCAAAAAACTCGATCCCCAGGGATTGGCAACCTATACCGGGGTAAAAATTGTCAACCTGGATGCAACGTCCGTATCCGGATACCAGGTTTACCCCAATCCGGTATCCAACCTGGTGGTCATGGAGTTTGATGATATGCAGACAGGGAATTATGTCATATCACTGCTCAATACCACCGGGCAGATCATTCAGCAAAAAACAGTTACCCTGGCCGGTTCAAGCCAGATCAGGATGGAGCTGTCTTCCAAGCCAGCGCCCGGTATTTATTACCTCCAGACCAAGGACAGGACACGGAACCAGCAATACATATCCAAATTATTCATCCAATGATGAACCTATGAAAAACAGAATAAATCCCATCCTAGGAAAGGCCTTTTAGAAGGCCTCTTCTTTTTTTACAACATTCTTTGCTACATTTGTCTAATCATGGATAAAATGGAATACAATACTACGAGAAACCACCTGGTGATGCGGGAATATGGCAGGCATATCCAAAAAATGATTGAATACCTGCTGACCCTGGAAGATCCTGAAGTACGCCAGCGCAATTCGCAGGCAGTCATTGAACTGATGGGTTTTCTCAACCCGCACCTGAAAAATGTCGAAGATTTTCGTCATAAACTCTGGGATCATCTTTTCCTGATCTCCGATTTTAAATTACAGGTTACCTCCCCTTACCCCATACCTACCCGGGAAACGCTGCGGGCCAGACCCAAACCGCTAAAATATCCCAAACGGTATCCAAAACTTTCTCACTTGGGCAAGAACCTGGAGCTGGTCATCAACAAGGCCCTGGCCGAAGAAAACCCCGACAAACGCAATGGTTTTGCCAATGCGATCGCCTACTACATGAAACTGGCCTACAACAACTGGCATAAGGAAACCGTACACGATGACGCCATTCAAAGCGAACTGACAAGCATCACCGCCGGGCAGCTGGAATTTACCAACACCCCGTACGTCAAGAGTTTCAGGCCGGCCGACAACAGGGAACGCGAGAGAGGCAGCTATGGCGATTACCGTAATAAAAGGAATCAGAAATTCCAGCCCAGGAACAATAACGGCAACGGCAATTCCAACCGCAACGACAACCGCAATGACAACCGGATGGACCGCAATAATGACCGCAACAGCAAGTTTAAAAAGAAAAGATTCTAACCTAAGCGGGGTTTTAATATATTAGCAGCGAGGAAATAAGGTGCATCGGAGCATCCGTTTCCTCGCTGTTTGCTTGTATTGCCAGCCATCACACCAAAAAAAAACACCGTGTATTCATTTGAAGTTACCGGCGGGAAGAAATTAAGCGGGGAAATCATACCGCAGGGCGCAAAGAACGAAGCGCTGCAGATCATCAGTGCCGTGCTGCTCACCCCCGAAAGGATGACGGTTACCAATATACCGGACATACTGGATGTCAACCTGCTGATTGAACTGCTCGGGGAGATGGGCGTAAAGACCGACCGCCCGAGCCCGGACACCTGCATTTTCCAGGCAGATGATATAGATATTGATTACCTGAGGTCGGAAACCTACCGCCGTAAAAGCGGCCGGCTGCGCGGGGCGGTCATGGTAGCCGGTCCGATGCTTGCCCGCTTTGGCAAGGCGTTTATACCCAAACCCGGGGGAGACAAGATCGGAAGAAGAAGGCTCGATACCCATATTATTGCCTTCCAGAAACTGGGGGCAGCCTTCGATTACCAGTCCGAAGACGGTTTTTTCCATCTTCAGGCACCCAGGCTCAAAGGAGCAGACCTGCTGCTGGATGAACCTTCAGTTACCGGCACGGCCAATATTGTCATGGCCACTGTCATGGCAGAGGGAACCAGCACCATTTATAATGCGGCCTGCGAACCTTATATTCAGCAGCTGTGCCGGATGCTGAACCGCATGGGGGCCAACATTTCGGGCATCGGCTCCAACCTGCTGACCATCAAAGGGGTCGAATACCTCAACGGTACCGAACACCGTATGCTTCCTGATATGATTGAGATTGGTTCTTTTATCGGGCTGGCTGCCATGACACAGAGTGAGCTCACCATCAAGGACGTAAGCCTGGAAAACCTGGGTGTTATCCCGGATAAATTCAGGCAGATGGGCATCCAAATGGAGTTCAGGGGTGATGATATCTTCATTCCCCAGCAGGACCTCTATGAAATACAGACCTTCCTGGATGGTTCGGTACTCACCATCTATGACCATCCCTGGCCGGGATTTACCCCTGATCTGCTGAGTATCGTGCTGGTGGTCGCCACCCAGGCCAGGGGCTCGGTGCTCATTCACCAGAAGATGTTTGAAAGCAGGCTGTTTTTTGTCGATAAACTCATTGACATGGGGGCACAGATCATTCTTTGCGATCCCCACCGGGCTGCCGTCATCGGAATGGCCCGTGAAAACAGGCTCAGGGGAATTACCATGAGCTCCCCGGACATCCGCGCGGGGGTGGCCCTGCTGATTGCCGCGCTGAGTGCTGAGGGCAAGAGCACCATTCAGAATATAGACCAGATTGACCGCGGTTACCAGTATATTGATGAAAGACTCAGGAAACTGGGCGCGGACATTAAAAGGATCTGACGGGGTCCTGACCTGCAATTATGAACCTCATGAAACAACACCATAAGCTAATCATTATAACTGCTCCTTCGGGGGCCGGAAAGACTTCCATCACCCATTACCTGCTAAACTGTTTCCCGGAGCTGAGCTTTTCCATTTCGGCCGCGACCCGCAGCCCCAGGAAGGGGGAAAAAGATGGCGTGGACTACCATTTCATGACCCTGGAAGATTTCAACCAGAAGATCCGGGAAAATGAATTTGTGGAATGGGAAATGGTCTATGAAGGAAAATATTATGGCACCCTGAAATCCGAACTGCAGCGCATCTGGAAAAGGCACCAGACCCCCGTACTGGATATCGACGTGAAAGGGGCTATACATGTTCAGCAGCAGTTTGGAAAGGACTGCCTCTCCCTGTTTATCCAGCCGCCTTCGCTGGAAATCCTCCAAAAAAGGCTGGAATCCAGGGGTACGGAAACAGCCGATTCCCTGCAGGACAGGATCTCCAAGGCTTCCTACGAAATGTCCTTTAAGCAGCATTTCAATGAAATCATTGTCAACGATGACCTGGACCGGGCCTGCTCGGAGGCCGCCCGCGTTATTGGCAAATTCCTACAATCCTGATAATCAACGACTCCCAATTTCAAAACCCTGCGGAAATTTTCGAAAATTCAGGCTAATTTCGCATCTGTATGATCAATACCACCACGCTTGTTCTGACCATCATTGCCTGGATTATGATCTTTTTCTTTTCGGGCATTGAAGTGGCGTTCAGCAATGCCAACAAGCTTTCCATTGAACTGAAAAAAAAGCAGGGCCTCAGCAGTGGCATTATACTGTCCCATTTTTTGGATCATCCGGCCCTTTTTATCGGAACCACCCTCATCGGTTTCAATATTTTCCTGGTAACCTTCGGCCTGCTGGTGGGAGAGACCTTCCTGCCGCTCTGGAACTGGCTCATCAATAAGATACATATCCCCAGCGGCTACGTCAATACCATGCGGCTGCTGTTTGAAACACTGCTGTCCACTTTTTTTATCATACAATTCGGCGAATTCCTGCCAAAATCGGTATTCCGCTCAAAGAGCGACAAGCTGTTGGTCTTCTTTTCAGGCACGGCCAATTTCTTTTACAGGCTCTTCCATCCGGTGGCCAATGTATTTGCCACCCTGTCCACCTGGATACTGAAATATGTCTTCAATGTGCGCATTGACAACGGCAGTGAAAAATTCGCCAACGCCAATATCGAACAATACTTTGTCCAGACTGGGGTCGAAAGCGACGAACACCAGGAACTCAATACAGACCTCTTTGAAGCGGCTCTTTCCCTGCCTAAGGTTAAGGTGCGGGAATGCCTGGTACCAAGAAAGGAAATTGAAGGGATTGACCTGAACACCTCCATAGAGGAAGTCCGCAAAAAATTCGTGTCCACACGCCTGAGCAAGCTGGTGGTCTATGACAATAACCTGGACCATATTGCAGGCTATGTCCATCAGCTGGACCTTTTCAAAAGCCCTCCCTCCCTCAAAACCATTCTCCTTCCCATCCCGGCCGTTCCGGAAAGTATGGGGGCGACAGACCTGATCAATAAGTTTACCAAGGAACGCAAAAGTATTGCCTGGGTGGTGGATGAATTCGGGGGTACGGCCGGTATTGTGACCATGGAGGACCTGCTGGAGGAAATATTTGGCGAAATCAAGGATGAATATGACACGGAGGAATTTGAAGAAAGAAAGATATCCAATGAAGAGTTCATCTTTTCCGGCCGGCTCGAACTGGATTACCTCAACGAAAAATACGGGCTGGAGTTCCCGGGCAAGGAATCGGAAACCCTGTCGGGTTTCATCATCAACCAGCATGAGACCATACCCCGGCTGAAGGCCCATATCATCATTGGAGATTATGAATTTGAAATCCTGGGTGTCAGTGAGACCCGCATCGAGATGGTCCGCATGAAGATCCTTAAATAAACCCCTCCCCTGGCCGCCGGGCTGCTTTATGATCGAGCCCGCATGTTAAGCCGTAGTTAATAGACGGTCCTTTAACAAGGTTCCCTGCCTTTTTTCATGAAATTTGATCCGGATGGCCGGTCAGCCCGGTTACTGCTATTATCCATGCTTTTTCATAGGTCAGTTAGGAGTAAACAACGCACTTCAAGTATTTGGAGTGCTTGTTTTTTGGAAAATAGCCTCCCGGAATCCCTTCCTGGCAAGAAATCACCCGACCCGGCCGCCTCTTCTTAGATGTTTTCAATTAACTTTGCCCGGCTTTCATTTTTCAAGTAGCTAAACACGCAATGGCCTTAAATCTATTCAACCGGTTCAAACAGCATTCCGACCAGCCTGAAATGTCCTTTGTGGACCATCTGGAAGCCCTTCGCTGGCATATCGTACGGTCGGTACTGGCAATTTTCGTCATAGCCATTATCATGTTCATCAAGATAGACTGGATCTTTGAAAAAATTGTTACCGGACCCCTGCATAAGGATTTCGTCAGTTATACCGGCCTTTGCCGGTTTGGGCACTGGATGCATATGGGGGATGCCCTCTGCCTTCAGTCCATTGACCAGCTGAAATTGCAAACCACCACTTTTGGTTCACAGTTCATCTCCAGCATCACCATATCTTTCATCGGGGCTTTTATCGTGGCCTTCCCCTATATATTCTGGGAGTTCTGGCGTTTTGTAAAGCCGGCCCTTTCGCCCAAGGAACTCAAGAGTTCAAGGGGTGCCATTTTCTGGGTTACCTTTTTTTTCCTGCTGGGTATTGCATTCGGCTATTTTATGCTGGCCCCATTTACCTTCAGTTTCCTGTGGAATTACCGGCTTGGATTTACCGGCCTGCTGGAAACCAGGCCAACCCTGGATGATTACCTGGATAACCTGGTGGACATTTTGGTGGGATCGGGAATTGCCTTTCAGCTTCCGCTGATCAGCTATGTACTGACCCGTATCGGACTGGTTACCCCTTCTTTTTTAAGAACTTACCGCAAATACGCCTATGTGGCCATTTTGTTCATAGCCGCCATTATCACCCCGTCCCCGGACTGGATGAGCCAGACCATCGTGGCCCTGCCACTGATCCTGCTCTATGAACTGAGTATCCGAATCTCCGTGAAGGTTATGAAAGACCTGGAAAAAAGAGATAAGGAAGAGTGGAGTTAATCCCGAAGGGATAACCCCCCGCCGGCAGGCAAAATAAAACCGGACATTTCCTGACTAAGCAGTCGGGACTGTCCGGTTTTCTCATTCATTATTTGCATCGGCTGCCCGGGCAAAAGGAGCCCCTACCGGCACTCCGTCTCGACTCAGGCCTGTTGCTGGCTTTGCCTGCGGTGGATTTCCTTTTTCATGGCGCAGCGTTCCATATCGAGTTTATAATCCTTGATCTTTTCATCATTCTGGCTGCTCAGGATGGCCTTTTCAAAATAAAGGACAGCCTTGTCAAAGTCCATTTTCAGTTCCTCCATCAGGCCGTAACGTCCATAGACCCATGACTTGTCGATGGTACGGACGGCAAGGCATTTTTCCAGGTGCCGGCTGAGTTCCTCATACCTTTCCATATCCATGAGCAGGGCAGCTATATGGAAATAGGAATGGGGGTAAAGGGCATCACAGCGGATGGCCGTCTGAAAATGGTTCTCCGCTTTGGCATAGTCATCAAACTGGGTTTTGTACAGCCAGCCCATGGAGTTGTGCGCCTGCGCGCTGTCGGGCTCTTCATAGAGGATGGCCTCGTATTTTTTGAATGCCTCTGCGAAATTGTTGTTCTTTATATCCGATTCCGCTTCCAGATATAATTCCTCTGAGCTTGTATTCATATTCGTTCATTTAATTTTACCATCCGAGCAGCCACGCAAATATCAGCGGGGCTACAATGGTGGCATCACTTTCCACGATAAACTTGGGTGTTTTGATATCGAGTTTGCCCCAGGTAATTTTTTCATTGGGAACGGCACCCGAATAGGATCCATAGGAGGTGGTGGAATCTGAAATCTGGCAGAAATAACTCCAGAAAGGCACATCATGCCATTCCAGGTCCTGGTACATCATGGGAACCACGCAAATCGGGAAATCCCCGGCGATCCCGCCTCCGATCTGGAAGAATCCTACTCCCTTGCCTGCACTGTTGTTTCGGTACCATTCGCTTAACGTGACCATGTATTCGATACCGGTTTTCATGGTGGATGCTTTCAGTTCCCCTTTGATGACATAGGAGGCAAAAATATTTCCCATGGTAGAGTCTTCCCAACCCGGCACAACGATCGGGATATTTTTTTGCGCAGCGGCAAGCATCCAGCTGTTGCGGGGATCGATCTCGTAATACTGCTCAAGGACCCCGCTCAGCAGCATCTGGTACATATACTCATGGGGGAAATACCTTTCGCCTTTTTGTTCGGCCTGCTTCCATATCTTATGGATATGCTGCTGCAGTCTGCGGAAGGCTTCCTCTTCCGGGATGCAGGTGTCGGTAACGCGGTTGTAATGATTTTCCAGCAGATCCCATTCCTCCTGCGGGGAGAGCTCCCGGTAATGGGGTACCCGCTTATAATGACTGTGGGCCACCAGATTCATGATGTCCTCCTCCAGGTTGGCCCCTGTGCAGCTTATGATGGCCACTTTGTCCTGGCGGATCATTTCGGCAAAACTGATTCCCAGTTCCGCAGTGCTCATGGCACCGGCCAGGGTTACCATCATTTTTCCGCCTTCCAGCAAATGCGCCTCGTATCCTTTGGCAGCATCCATGAGGGCGGCGGCGTTGAAATGACGGTAATGATGTTCTATAAACTGTGAAACCGGGCCTTTGTTCATATCGTGGTAATTTTTGATTGAATATAAGGCAGCAAAAGTAATTTTTTTTTCACAGCCCTCCCCATTCGGTCCGGCCGGATGGAAAAACGGACTGAAAATGCGGGTGAATATGCCCCAAAAAAATTAAATCCTGCCTAACAGCAGGATTTAATTTCCTTTTCAGTCCGGATCCGACCGGCTGGCTTTAGGATCTCTTGATTTTTTTATATGTGTTCCAGTTATTGAAATCGGAGGAGCGCAATACCACCGTCTCCTCAGCATTTTCCAAGGTCACATAATAAGTGGTTTCCCCCTGGGTGGCAATTTCAAAAAGCTCTGTAATCCAATGGTCAGCGTAATTTTTTTTCAGGTCGGTCAGCAGATGGATGGGCAACTGGTCGGAAAGGATGTTGCGGGTGGTAGCCACCAGGTCGCCGTTGTCATCAAAATAGGCAAACATCACCTGGTTGTTCATGGTGAAAGTGGCTTTTTCAAAGGCGTTTTCGCGCTGCCACATCACATGGCTGACACCTGTGAAATTACTGTTAAATGTTTGCTTCGCTTTGGCATCTGCGCTCTCATTGTTATTGGCAAAAGCGGTTGAACCTGCCAGTGTAAGCATGGTTCCAAGGGATAAAATGATCTTTTTCATGGTGTTTGACTTTATAAATTATTAATTTTTTTTTCAGTGTTTTATAATAAGACGCAGGCTTTTGAAAGATGTTGCAGGTTTATTAAACATTTTCCTGAACCGGGCCTGCTGCCTCATTATTTCATTTGTAATACTAAGACGGGTGCAAAGTTATTTAGGTTACACCCCCAGGCAACCCAATAGTGATTAATGGCAGACTTTGTTAAGCCATTGTAATCAAATGGGCCCGTTATGCCAGCTTGTAAAAAAATAAATTTTCTTAAAACCAATACAGCAAAGGGTTTCATGGCAATTCTTAAAAATAGCCTAACGGAAGGTTAAGTAATTCCTAAAACAGGAGCAGGGTATTGTCTGTCCGTATATATCCTGTACCAGGAGAATTTTTTTTGGAAAAGCAATTCAATATTTAGATATTCGTCTAAATATCTAAATAGTTTGAATCTCGTTTTTAAAGCCCTCAACGATCCGACCCGCCGGGAAATCCTGGAACTGCTGAAAAACAAGGATCTTACGGCAGGTGAAATCGCAGAGCAGTTTCATATCTCCTGGCCCAGTGTATCCCACCACCTGGAACTGCTGAAACGTGCCGGGCTGGTTATCGCGTTGAAGGAAGGTCAGTATATTTATTATTCCCTCAATACAACGGTGGTGGATGAACTGATGAAATGGCTTATTCAGTTTGGTACCAAAAAGAAATAAAAACATATGTTAAACAAATTTTCCTGGAAAGAGCTTGTTGTACTGCTGATTGCCTTGCTGCCGGGTGTCTATCTTTATCATATTTATCCCTCGCTGCCCCCGACCATTCCCACCCATTTTGGTTTATCAGGAAAGCCGGATGGCTACGGCGGCAAAGAAACCCTGATCTATACTACGGTGCTCCTCGTCGGCCTGGCCCTTGGCCTGTACCTGCTCATTAAATTCCTGCCCAGCATCGACCCTAAAAAAACAGCGGGCCTTTCGGCAACCACTTTCCAGAAAATTGCCGTTGGCCTGGTGATCTTCCTAACGGCCATCAATATACTTACCATGTATGCCAGCGTGGCAGGCAGTTTTAATTTTACCCGGCTGCTTTTTCCGCTGATGGGGCTGTTCTTTATTTATATAGGCAACCTGATGCACAGCCTTAAACCCAATTATTTCGTGGGCATTCACCTACCCTGGACCCTGGAGGATCCCGATAACTGGCGGGTCACCCACCAGCTGGGCGGTAAACTATGGGTGGCCGGCGGACTGGCCGTCACCTTTTGTACGCTGGTGCTGCCTGCCAGGACAGCAGGGATCCTGTTTTTGATTCTGATAAGCCTGATGGTAATTATTCCAGTGGTATATTCTTACCGCTATTTTAAAAAAACAAACCAACCTAAATGAAAAGTTCAGTTTATCTGCTGATGCTGCTATTAACCGGAGCTTCCCTACTGGCCCAAAAATCCGTTACAGGAACCTGGAAAGGCCGCATTACGCCGCAGCTCAGGATTGTTTTTCATTTCGACCGTTCCGCCGGGGGAGCCCTTTATGGAACCTTGGACAGCCCCGACCAGGGGGTCAACGGGATGGACCTGAGCGCCGTGCGCCAGGACGGGGACAGTCTGGTCGCTGAAGTCCAGGTGGCCCATGCCCGGTATGCGGCCGTCTTTACCAGCGACAGCACCCTGTCGGGTTTCTGGATCCAGGGCCCGGCAAAACTGGCCGTTGTCCTCACCCGTGAAAGCAATCTGAGCGGGGTGGTGATCCCCAGGCGCCCGCAGACCCCCGGTCCGCCGCTTGATTACCTGTCACAGGACGTTGAATATGACAATCCCGATCACAGTGTCCATTACGGAGCCACACTCACCTACCCCCGGAGCGGCCGGGCCTTTGCCTCTGCGGTGCTCATTACGGGCAGCGGTTTGCAGGACAGGGATGAGACCATTTTTTACCATAAGCCCTTTGCCGTAATTGCCGACTACCTGACCCGGCAGGGATTTGCCATCCTGCGGGTAGATGACCGTTCCATCGGTAAATCAACCGGGGATGTCAGCCGCGCGACCAGTGCTGATTTTGCCGGCGACGTGCTGGCTTCGATCGCCTACCTGAAAACCAGGAAGGAACTCGACAGTCTGAAAATCGGGCTGATCGGCCACAGCGAGGGCGGTTTGATAGCCCCCATCGTCGCGGCGCGGTATCCTCCGGTCAAATTCATCATCAGCCTGGCCGGTACCGGAATCAGCGGGGCGGATATCCTGCTTCGCCAGCAGACCGACCCGCTCAAAGGTCAGGGCATAAGTCAGGCCGCCTTTGAAGCCTATTATGAGTTAACCAGGTATACCCTTTTTTATATTCATGACCACGCCGCCGAACCGGACTCCCTGGTGCTGGGGAGGCTCGGGAACTATTTTGACGGATGGAAGTCTTCCCTGCCGGACAGTATCCTCAACCAGCTTCATGTTAAAGAGGTGGGTGCCGCCCAGTATACCCGGCAGATAGCCGCCGAACTGCAGCCTTGGTTGAAATATTTCATTTCCACCGATCCGGCCACTTTCTGGCAGCAGGTGCACTGCCCGGTGCTGGCCCTCAATGGAAGCCGGGATATCCAGGTTTATCCGGCTGAAAACATCGCCGCCATTGCCAGGGCCCTGCAGCGCGGGGGGAACCACCGGGTGACCACCATGATATTTCCCGGACTTAACCATTTGTTCCAGCATTGCAAGCAGTGTAGTGTTGAGGAATACAAAGAACTTGAGGAAACTTTTTCCCCGGAGGTGTTAGCCTATATGGCGGCCTGGATGAAAAAAAATATCAAGTGACCTGTAATGCAGGCAGGGACTGTCTGCAGGCGCCACGAACGGAAAGGGGGGAAAAAATCCGCGCATGGACAGGCTTGTCTACCTTTGGGGCATGAACTACCTGGCCCATGCTTACCTTTCCTTTGGAATCCCTGAAATCCTGACCGGTAATATGATCAGTGATTTCGTCAAAGGAAAAAAGAAATTCGATTTCCCCTCCGGCATACGCCAAGGCATTACCCTGCACCGGCTCATCGACGAGTTTACAGACAGCCATCCGGCAACCCGGGAAGCCAGGCAGTTTTTCAGGCCGGCCTACCGGCTCTATGCCGGTGCTTTTGTGGACGTGGTATACGATCATTTCCTGGCACTGGATACTTCGGAATTTCTGCCGGGCACCCTGGGGGAGTTTGCTGCGGAAACCTATGAAAAGCTTTCCGCCTTTGCGCCAGTCTTTCCCGAGCCCTTCGCAGGCATGTTCCCCTATATGCGCTCCCAGAACTGGCTGTTGAATTACCAGAACCGCGAGGGTATCAGAAGCAGTTTCGGTGGCCTGGTCCGCAGGGCCGCCTACCTGCACGAAGCCCGCACCGCGTTCGGGGTTTTTGAAGAAAATTACCTGGCACTGGGAGATATCTACCGGTCATTTTTCCCGCATCTCAAAACATTTGCCTCGGATACCCTCCGGGATCTGCGCGGTTCCGTGGAATAAGCAGAAGTTTTTAAGGGTCAATCATTGGTTATTGACCAATGTATTTGGATATTTACATCATGTGCGGAATTGCAGGCATCCTCTCAGCAGATCCTTCCTGGATCAGCCCGGAACGTTTAAAGCGTATGACCGATGCCATCGCCCACCGCGGACCGGATGGGGAGGGTTTTTATTTCAGTCCTTCAGGGCAGCTTGGGCTGGGACACCGAAGGCTTTCCATTATTGACACCAGCGAACTGGCGGGTCAGCCGATGCATTACCTGGACCGTTATACCCTCATCCACAACGGGGAGATTTATAATTATATCGAGCTAAAAGAACAATTGCAGGCAAAGGGTTACCGCTTTATCACCCGTTCCGACACCGAAGTCATCCTGGCGGCCTATGACCTGTACCAGGCAGACTGCCTCCAGCATTTTGACGGCATGTTTGCCTTTGCCCTCTGGGACCGGCAGGAGCAGGTCCTTTTCTGCGCCAGGGACCGCTTCGGGGAAAAGCCTTTTTATTACACCTGGAGCGAGGACCGGTTTTGCTTTGCCTCCGAGAGAAAGGCGCTGTGGGCGGGTGGTCAGGAAAAAAAAGTCAACCAGCCGCTGCTGCTCAATTACCTGGCCCTGGGTCTTACCGAAACCGCGGCCGACAGCACCATTACCTTTCACCAGGATATATTTTCTCTGCCCCCCTCCCATTATATAAAGATCCACCTGCCTTCTTTTTCCATCAGTATGGCCCGTTACTACGACGGAGATAAACAACAAAGGAGTCCAATCGGGGAAAGGCAGGCAGCCGAACAGTTCAGGGAACTGCTGCTGCGGTCCACCCAAAAGAGGTTGCGAAGCGATGTGCCCCTGGGTTGCTCCCTGAGCGGCGGTCTGGACAGTTCAAGTATTGTCTGGGCCATAAGCCAGCAGGCTACCTTCCCGGGTCACCTCCAAACATATTCTGCGGTATTCCCCGGTTTTGCAAAGGATGAATCCGCCTTTGCCGGAATGATTAATGAGCAGTTCCGCTGCAACGGCCACGCGGTTACGCCTACTGCGGAGGATTTCATCGGTGATTTCGAAAAACTCTGCCATCACCAGGAGGAACCCTTCCCTTCTTCCAGCATCTATGCGCAGTACAAAGTATTTGAGGCAGCGGCCCGCAACGGGACCAAGGTTTTGCTGGACGGACAGGGTGCCGACGAAATACTGGGCGGCTACGCCAGGTATATACCCTGGTACCTGCAGGAAATCCTGCGGACCAAAAAAGGCGGTTTCCGGTCTGAACTCAAAGCCTTCCGCAACCAGGCTGTCCCTTTTTCCTGGAACTGGAAAAACTATCTGGCCGCCTATTTTCCGTTGCAGGTGCCCGGCATGCTGCGCCGGCGGGAGGCGGCTAAGATTAACAGGCAGCCCGATGTCACCGCCGCATTCAGGAAAGCCTATTATGATGAGCAGTCCATCTATAAACCCCTGGTCATGAAACTCAATGACCTGCTATATTTTGATACCTACCAGTTTGGCCTGGAACAACTGCTGCGGGTAGCCGACCGCAATTCCATGGCACATGGCCGGGAAATTAGGCTGCCCTTCCTTAACCATGAGCTCGTTGAATTTGCCGGCGCCATCCCCTCGGGGTACAAACTCCATGCTGGCTGGACAAAATGGATCCTCCGGAAAAGCACCGAGGGATTGCTGCCCGGTGAGATTGTCTGGAGAAAGGACAAGACCGGTTTTGAACCCCCCCAGCAGCAGTGGATGGGCAAAAAGCTCCTGCAGGACTACCTTTTTGAAGCCAAAAAAAAGCTGGTGGCAGAAAAAATACTGCGCCCCGAAGTACTGAACAAAAAAAATCAGCCTATGGAAGCCCATGCAGCTGATAACTATGACTGGCGGTACCTGGTGGCAGCAGCATTTATTTGATGCAATAACTTCGCGCCCCTAGCGGTTGGCATCCTGAAATTTATCGGTGAGTTCCAGGTTCCCGGAGGCATCGGATTTAAGAATGGTCCATCCCTTTTTGTCCTTGAGCTGAATGAAATAAACCACCCCTTCCTCATTGGATACTTCGGTGACAATTTCAATGTTCCGGTTGGGGTTTTCCTTTTTGACCTTGCACAGTATATTAAGCGGGAGGCGCTGCTCCTTGTAATAACGGATGGAATTTAGCAGGTTTCCATCCCGGTCATAAGATGCTTTGACCAATACATCATTCTGGGAGAAACTCACCAGGTAGTGATCCGGAAATTCCATCCATTTGACATGTTTGGCTTCCGCAAATACGGAATGAAATGATTGCAGGGTCCGCTGGCTGATTTCTGCTTTTGCGCTGGTTGCGTTCAGCGAAAGGATACCACAAACAAGGGCGATGGCGAACAAACTCTTTTTCATGATTAGCAATTTTAATTGATTATAATGGCGATTTGACTCAACTAAAATACACGCTCAAAATACCGGAGTCAAGAACATCTATATGAGAGGCATCAATTGTTAAAATCCAGGAGAGACTGATTTCATTTAATGTACGATATAATTCGTAATATATGATGAAATGCTTTGTCAGTAAGCATTTGAGACATGTTGCATGTTATTTTTATACCCGGGTTAAGTTTTTGTTAAACTGGAAATCCGGAAAACCATTTTCCGGATTTAACGGTTCAAGCCCCTGCCGCCGGTCGGTGGTAAGGCTGCCAGGGATTCCTTGAACAGGGTGGTACAGCTACATGTATACCAGTATAGGAAGATCCGTTTTCCCGGCCCGTAAGAAGGAATCAATAAGAGCCGGTTCCCGGGCCATGGTTGTTATTTCCTGACAGATTAGTAAGGAATTTATACCATCTTTGTCTGAACAACGATCAAAGAAACTAAAGAAAGCGATTTATGAAACTGGCCACCAAACTCATCCATGCAGGCATTGAACCTGACCCCTCCACAGGGGCGATCATGACACCCATTTACCAGACTTCAACCTATGTCCAGGAGGCCCCTGGAAAGAACAAGGGTTATGAATATGCCCGATCCCAGAACCCCACGCGCAAGGTGCTTGAAAATGCCCTGGCAGCCATTGAAAACGGCACCCACGGACTTTGCTTCTCCAGTGGCGTGGCGGCAACAGACGCCGTCATCAAATTACTGGAACCCGGCAATGAGGTCATTGCTGGCAATGACATGTATGGGGGAACCTACCGCCTTTTTACCAAGGTTTTTGAGAAGTTCGGCATTAAATTTCATTTCATAGACATGCAGGATCCTGAAAACATCCGCCGATTTATCAACAGCCAAACCAAACTGATCTGGATAGAAACCCCGACCAATCCCCTGCTCAATATTGTGGACATATCGGCCGTTTCAGCCATTGCCAGGGAATTTTCCATCCTGACCTGCGTGGATAATACCTTCGCCTCGCCCTTCCTTCAGACGCCCCTGGACCTGGGTGCCGATATCGTGTTGCATTCAGCCACCAAATACCTGGGCGGGCACTCTGACGTGATACATGGCTGCCTGGTGCTGCGCGACGACGCACTCAGGGAAAAGCTCTATTTTATCCAAAAAAGCTGCGGGGCGGTTCCCGGCCCCCAGGACTGTTTCCTGGTACTGCGCGGATTAAAGACCCTGCATGTCCGCATGGAAAGGCATTGTCAGAATGGAGAAAAGATCGCGCATTTCCTGCGCAACCATCCCAAGGTCGGCAAGGTATTCTGGTGCGGCTTTGAGGACCATCCCGGTTTTGCAGTGGCCAGCAAGCAGATGCGCGGTTTCGGGGGGATGATGAGTTTTACCCTGAAAGATGACAGCGTGGAAACCGCTATGAAACTGCTTTCCTCTACCCGGGTCTTTTCCCTGGCTGAAAGCCTGGGGGGAGTGGAATCACTGATCAACCACCCCGCTACCATGACCCATGCCTCCATTCCCCGGGAGGAAAGGATCAAAAATGGCCTGGGCGATTCCCTGATCCGGCTGAGCATCGGCATTGAAGACGCAGGGGATCTGATGGATGACTTAAACCAGGCGATCGGTTAGACCGCCTAATATATATTTAAACCCTGGAAGGCTGGCATTTCATGCCAGCCTTCTTTTATGGATCGGTGTCACGGCTGGACAGGAACGATCCGGCAGTAATGTCTACCTTTGAAGCCAATTAAAGAATCATCCCATTGAAGCTTCGGACAGCAGAGGTCAAAGAATTCCTGGACCTAAAAGCAGACCAATACAATAACAGGGGTTTTATCACTGATGACCCGGTGAGTATCCCGCACCGTTACTCCCTGAAAGAGGATATTGAGATCTCCGGATTTCTGGTGGCTACCATTGCCTGGGGTAACAGGAAATCCATCGTAAAAAACGGGCATCGTATGATGGACCTGATGGATAATGCTCCCTACGACTTTGTACTGGGCCATGCTGCCACCGACCTGAAAAGATTTGAAAAATTCGTTCACCGGACTTTTAACGCGGCAGACCTGGCCTATTTTGTCAAAGCCCTCCGACATATTTATAGAAAAAAAGGAGGCATTGAAACCCTCTTTAATCAGCATGCTACGGAAGGTTCCCTGCAACCGGCCATCCACCATTTCCGGAAAGCCTTTTTCGAACTACCCTTTGAGAAAAGGACGGCCAAGCATGTATCGGATCCCATGGGCGGTTCCGCAGCCAAAAGAATCAATATGTACCTGAGGTGGATGGTCAGAAAGGATAAACGGGGGGTGGATTTCGGGATCTGGAAATCCATCCAGGCCAGCCAGCTTTCATGTCCTTTAGATATTCATTCCGGAAAAGTAGCCCGAAAACTGGGATTGTTATCAAGGGCCCAAAATGACGCCCGGGCGGTAGAAGAACTGGATAGGAATCTCCGGAGGCTGGACCCCGCCGATCCTGTTAAATACGATTTTGCCCTTTTTGGCCTGGGGGTCTTCGAACATTTCTAAACCGGCCATGAATAGGCCGGTGAATCATGGACATTGCAGGAACTATTTACTTCCGTGCATGTACAATTGTTATTCTAAGCCTATCTTTATTCAGCGCAGGTGCGCCCTGACCTGGGGCTCCCTTTCCCTTAAACACCCCCAACTCATTAAATACGCTGAGCATGAAAGCCAAACAGGTAAAACTATTTGAACCCATCTGGGCCATTGCGGCACCGCTTTGCGCCTGGCTCTTATTTTCAGCCAAACTACTGGGCCTACCCCATCACTTTGTCTTTCTGTTGCTGCTCACCACCGCCCTTATTGGCAGTGTACTGGCTGCCGTACACCATGCTGAAATCATTGCCCACCGGATTGGCGAACCCTTCGGTGCCCTGGTGCTGGCCGTTGCCGTCACCAGCATAGAGGTTGCCCTGATCATTTCCCTGATGCTTACACCCGGCCATGATACGACGACCCTGGCCAGGGATACGGTATTTGCCGCAGAGATGATTATCATTACGGGCATTGTTGGCCTTTCCCTGCTGATCGGGGGAATCAAATTCAAAGAGCAGACCTTCGGACTGGACGGGGTCAGCGCTTCACTTACCATCCTGACAGCCATTTCTGCCCTGACCCTTATTCTCCCCAATTATACACTCAGCACCCCCGGGCCTTACTACAACAATAAACAACTGGCCTTTGTAGCGGTGGTTTCCCTGGTATTGTATGGCGCATTCCTGCTGGTGCAAACCATCAGTCACCGCCAGTACTTCCTGCAAAAAAAACAGAAGGACATCCCCCAGGAGCATCCCCATCGGCCTGACAACCGGCAAACCCTGGTAAGCGCTTTGTTTCTGCTGGTCAGTTTGTCCGCCGTTGTGGTGCTCGCCGAAGAACTGGCACCTGATCTGGAATCCGGAGTGGACCGCATCGGGGCACCCAAATCGCTGGTGGGCGTGATCATCGCCATGGTCGTACTGCTGCCTGAAGGGCTTTCAGCGCTGAAAGCGGCCGGGACCAACCAACTGCAGTCAAGCCTGAACCTGGCGCTTGGTTCGGCACTGGCAAGCATCGGACTAACCATCCCGACAGTGGCATTTGTTTCCATTGGCATGGGATGGCCCCTGGAACTGGGCATTGATACCAAATCCACCGTACTGTTCCTGCTGTCGCTGTTGATCATCCTGCTGTCACTGAGAACCGGAAAGACAACCCTGCTGCAGGGTCTGGTCCTGCTGGTGATTTTTGCCGTCTACCTGTTTTTGACGGTAATTCCCTAAGTGAGCAGATGGGCAGGCAGTCTATTTTCCGGTGATCTTATACCTGATGAGCAAAGAGGCAGGCCGCTGGGAAATGGTTAAGGCGATGCCATCCATCAGCTCCCGGCCGGTCTTAAGGACGCGCAAACCATAGTCTTCAAAATACATCTCATAGTTTTCCGCTGCCCGCAGTCCGGAGAGCTTTACCATGATGGAATCCCGGGAACTGCCTGCGCGGCGGAAGGCGATCACGATGCCATCCTCCCTGGAGGGGCGGTTCAGCTGATAGGCCATCCAAACATCATCGGAAGTAATATCCTGGTTGGGGGTCAGGGGGTAATAATCGCCCAGGAAATAAGGCCGGAGGTCTTTAAAATCCTTTATGCGCTGCTGGATGGCCCCGATGGGTTCGGAGGCTTTTCCGGTGATCTCCCAGTTCAGCACGGCCGTTGCGCCGAGCCCCGAGCGGAAAGTATAGGCATCGGTCCGGTAAATGGCCGTCCCGTGGATGGGCAGATAAAAATTCAGGCCGTAGCTATGACATTGGTACCCGTTGGGTTCACCATACTGGTAATCGGTTCTCCACAGGGGCGCACTCCTGGAAACCGTTTCCAGATCCAGTCGGCGGCCGCCACTGGCGCAGTTATCGATGAGCAGGTTGGGAAAGCGGACCAGCAGGCTGTCCCAAAAAGCATACAAGCCTTCAATATGACGTATCTCCGATATACCAATCCGGCCTGGCTTGTCGTGGGACTCCCAGTAGGGCATTGGATTGAAATTAAAGTCCTGCCTGTAGTTATCAATCCCTTCTTTTTGAATGAAGGCCGAAATCATAACCGTCATCCAGGCGCGGGCATCCTTATTGCCCAGGTCGAACAGGTAGTTGTCGTTGTCTTTTAATTTGATCAGCCATTCGGGATGTTCCCTGTCAATCCGGGTGCCCGGCCTGACCCGCTCGGGTTCAAACCAGACCATGAACCTGGCCCCTGCCGCATGAACGGCATCGGCCACGGGCCGCAGACCACGCGGGAAACGGTCCGGATCCGCCGTCCAGTTGCCCACCTGTTCCCACCAGCCGCCTTTTTCCGCTTTATCCCAGCCGGTACCCGCATACCATCCGGCGTCCAGCCAGAAAACCTCGGGCAGGATCCGGAACTGCTGGTACCGTTTTACCAGCGCAACAGCGAATTCTTCAGTCAGGCAATTGTATTCCTGGCAGGGAGCCGGGTCCCCGTAATCAAAACTACCCGACAGGGGGTAGGGCGCGTAACGGCCATTTATTTTCCGGCTGTGGTGGGACAGGATGAACTGCCTGAACTGGTTATGCCCAATCATCCGGTCGGCCCCTGTCCAGAACAGCAGGCTGATCCTGGGAGTGCGGATCTGTTCGGCGGGATAGAGGGACAGTTGCATTTTTTCCATCCCTGATTGCAGGCTTACCCAACGGTCCGATGGCTGGGATACATCGGCATACCATTTGCCCGTCCAGCCCACGGCAGCTACCACACCCTGGCCGCCCGGCGCCTCAATATTAAAGAAGGGAAAAGCGGTATTGTCCGAGGAACGCCCCCCGGTCGGCGTTAAATAGGTGTGTTCCCCGAATGCCAGTTCCTCGTCCATGGGTTCAAAGTCAGTTCTTTCGGCATTGCTTCCCCTGGCGTGGTGTAACACAAAATGCCCGCTTTGACGGACCTCAAAGGACTGGTCGATCACCGCCACCTTCTGCAGCAAGGGACAGTTTTTGGCTGAACCATTGGAAAATTCCAGCATCCATTCCACCGCAGGGTAATCGTTGAAGCGGGTGAGATGGCATGTAACGGAGAGGCCGCCTCCTGGCTCTGTCCAGCTATAGCGCATTTCCCGGCTGTCGGGTTCGGTTGATGGAATCTCTTTTTGTTGAAAGGTCCATTTCCGGATAAACTGGCCTGATCTCCTGCCCCCGTATTCAAAGGAAAAAGGGGGCAGTTTGCCCTGCGCAAAATGATTGGCCACCCAGATATCCAGGGCGGCCCCGTCAGCGGGCATATAAGCCTGGGATTGGCCATATGCGCGGGGGGATAACAGGCATACCAAGAGCCAACAGATAAGCAGGGTCCCCAGGCTGGGGCAACCGCGCATGTCCCGGATGGATACAGCAGGCGGAGCTGGCATGGCAAAGGATCGTTTCATGGATTAAATGTAGCAATATTACCCAGGCACCTGATGATAAATTTGATGCTGGTCTGCTGGATTGCCTGCAAAAAGCGGGGCCGCCTTTGCCCGATGCCGCCGGAGGTAGCAAGATCCAGGGTAGGTTTGATGGGTTCTGCAATGGTTGTCCCATAATATCACCATGTCATCCCCTCGGCATCCGGCAGCGTCCTTTACTGCATTTACTGCACTTCGATGTCTTTTTGCTGGTCCACAATGATTTCAGGTTTTCCCTTATAGATGGTAACCCGTCCGGTGACGCAGATGTTTTTTCCCTGGTAATAGCGCTCGGGCGGCTGGCTGAAATGGGTCCGGCTGTCTCCCCAGATCAGGATGGTCAGCGGCGCATTCGGGTAAGGAGCCCCCAGGTTCAGAAAAGTGGGTTTTCTTCCGGATGATTCCAGGTATTTTGTATCATACACTGCTGCACAGATTTTTACCAGTTTGCCCTCATAAGCCGGCGCATCTTTGATATCAATGGTCACCGCTGATGCTATGGGTGTCTCCGTGGCAGGACCCGGCTTATAGGGAAGGTCCCTGAAATAGTGGCGGAGCAGGGAAGCCAGCCGCAGGCCGGCTTTGAGGAGCTGCTTTTCAATGACCGGGTAATTGATATTGACATAGTCCTGATCAATGTGGTTATTGGTTATGGCATAGACCCGGTCCAGGTTCCTTCTGGATTCGCGGGTCCAGCCCAATATGTCAATCGCCTCTATGCTGGCGACCGCTGCCGCATTGTAGGAATTGGCTGCCAGACACTGCTCCAGGGAAGTTGCCTTATACTCGATGATCTCCGTATCCCAGACGGCGTGCAGGTTGGTGTTTTTTTCAAAGAAGGTGACCATCACTTGGTTTCCGCCCCGGTCTGACAGATAGCCCACGTGCAGGGGCTGGTGCAAATCTCCCACCAGGTGGAACAGGTAAAGAATCCTCGTTTTTATCTCCTCATGGGAGAGGTTGCCCATATGGTCAAAATCCCGGATTGTTTTTTCAAGGACACCGATGATATTGTCACCGGGCATATCCACCACTTCTGCCCCTTTTTCAAAATTTACATAATGGTAGGGCTTCATGAAATCATAGGAAGGATCGCTTCTCATATCGTCCATCCAGTTGGCAGCCTGCTCGATGGAGAGTCCCCCCAGGTAATCGAGCACCTGTTTTTTGGTGTTTTCATCCAGGTAATGAAAGGCGATTTCAGCGATGAGGGAATGGCCTCTGCGGCCCCAGGCATGCGTGCGAAAGGGGGTGGCCACCAGGGTAAGCAATATCAGGACAGGCATTAATAAATGCTTCATGGGTTAATTTTGTACAAATATAGTCAGGGACGCTTTCCCCGGACCT
This sequence comes from uncultured Bacteroidota bacterium, assembly GCA_903906365.1. GTDB lineage: Bacteria > Bacteroidota > Bacteroidia > Chitinophagales > Chitinophagaceae > Puia. The sequence goes on from CAIVKC010000046.1 coordinate 126,284, forward strand.
GCCCGGAGGTATTGATGGGGTAAATTTAATGCAGGCACAACGGTCAAAGAGCAATATATTATAAGTCAATTCAGTACACTTGGCATTATTGTAAGATGCGCTGTGCTGGCACATTGTGTGAGGTCCTGGGGTATAGTGGCTGGCTGTTACTCGAATAGGATTTGCCGGGAGCTGTTTTGGCGGGACTCAACCCCATTAAGCCTGAGAAGGGCCCTTTTTGAAAGGGCGCTTTAAAAGGTCCGGCCAGGACATCAGCCCATGGCCTGCCTGAGAGATCCCTTTGACCCGGCAGCAGATTTCGGTGTAATTTCGATATGACTTACAGAGGCGTCTATCAAAAAAAGTAACCATGGAAAATGAAGCATCCCTGCTCACCGAACTACAAGAAACGCTGCCGGTAAAAACGGATGGCAGACCCACCATGGAGGAGCTGATCTTACGGATGGCAGAATATGTCAACGGCCTTATTGAAGGGGATTTCCAGCAGCTGGTCAGTATGCTGTATTCCATTGACGTGAGTGAATCCCGCCTCCGGTCGGTGCTGAAAACACATCCAGGGGAAGATGCCGGCAGACTGATTGCAGAACTGATCATAGAGCGCCAGCTTCAAAAAATCAGGACCCGGCATCAATACAGATCCGGCCCCGCAGACACGGATGAGGAAAAATGGTAATGACCTCAGCGGAAACAGCAGCCTAAATTCCCCCGATGCAGGGCCGGACAATGGAGGGGACCTCTCCTTTGAGGAGGGTATAAAAGACCGGGGCCCCTAAAACCATTACAGGCAGGAATTGTCTTTCACCGCACGTTGCAGCTGGAGGCTATTTGAACATCAGCTCCTTCACTTTGGCTTTGTCTTCTTTTTCCCGTTTGAGGTCAAACATGGTCCCAAAAACGCGGTCCCAGAGGGTGGTACTGACGCCAAAACCCATATCCGGGTCTTTATAATGATGCAGGTGGTGGTTGCGCCACAGGGGTTTCATCCATTTAAAGGGGGGATTCCAGGCATGGATGGCATAGTGCATGGTGCCGTACATCAGGTAACCCCAGATAAAACCGGGGAAAAACATGAAGGCGACATTTCCCATCAACAGGTACTGCAGGGAAAAAATCAGGCTGGAAAGGATGATGCTGGGAACAGGCGGCATAAACAGCCTTTCCCGGTCGCGGGGATATTCATGGTGATTGCCATGCATCACATATATGATCTTTGTGGCCCTTTCGCTGGATGCCAGGAAATGGAATATGAAGCGGTGCATCAGGTATTCAAAAAAAGTCCAGAAAAAAATACCGGCTCCAAATGCCAGCACGATCTGCCCGGGGGTATACTCAAAGCGCACGTAGCTGCGATACAGCAAAAAACAGATCACCGGCAGGTACATACCCCAGATTACCAGCGGATGGGTCTTGGTGAGCATCTCCAGGTAAGCGTTCCTGAATAATTTTGCCTGTCCCTTATTATGTATCTTTTCAAATTTCATGCGCTACAGTTAAGTTGCAAAAATACGGAGAACATTGCTAATTTAAACCTGTCCGTTATTATCGGTTTTCCTTATATATATCAGGATTCCAGGGGATAAAAATCATGCACTGGCGGGCAGACCCGCCGGCCGCCGCAGGCAACCAGCCGAGAAGAAGGACTCCGTTGAAATTTCCTATTTTTACCGGCCGGAGAAAATCCCGCCAATTATGAAATTAGTATCATACCTCAAAGACGAACAGGACCAGCTGGCCATCCTGGTGGATGGTTACGTATACGACATGGAAGTGATTCATCCCGACCTGCCTGGCAACATGAGCATGTTTTTGAATTACTGGGAGGATATGCTGCCCATCGTGGAGGCCGGGGAAATAAGCATCCGGGAACAACATATTTCCACCGAAAAAGGACTCCCCCTGGAGGATGTCCGGCTGCTGGCGCCGGTTCCCTTTCCCACCTCCTGCCGGGACGGATATGCCTTCCGCCAGCATGTGGCTGCCGCCAGGCGTAACCGGAAACTGCCCATGATAGAGGAATTCGACCAGTTTCCCGTCTTCTATTTTACCAACCACCACTCCATCACGGGACCCGGCGACATCCGGTGCATGCCCGATCATTTCGACCGGCTGGATTTTGAACTGGAAGCGGCGGTCGTTATCTGCAAGCACGGCCGCAATATCCGGGCTGCGGATGCCGACCAATATATAGGCGGCCTGATGATTATGAACGACCTGAGCGCAAGGACCCTGCAGATGGAGGAAATGCTGCTGAACCTGGGGCCGGCCAAGGGAAAAGATTTTGCCACCGCCACCGGTCCCTGCCTGGTCACGCTCAATGAACTGGCCGCATTCGAAGTGGCTCCCAGGGAAGGCCATACGGGTAAAAGCTGGAACCTGCGCATGCAATGCCGCATCAACGGAGTGCTGGTCAGCGAGGGCAATCTTTCTGATATGGACTGGACCTTTGCCGAACTCATTGAGCGGGCCTCCTACGGGGCGGATCTGTTTGCCGGGGACATCATCGGCAGCGGCACGGTGGGAACAGGCTGCTTTCTGGAACTCAACGGAACCGGCCGGCTCTCCGACCCCGGCTACCGCGAACAGTGGCTGCAGGAAGGGGACCTGGTGGAAATGGAGATCGAACAGCTCGAAAAGCTGTCCAACACGATTAAGAGGGAAGAAGATGACTTTTCGCTGCTAAAGCTCAAAAAGAAGAATCCCTCCTGATGGTTGTCCAGCCGGCAGTTTTGACCCCTCAGGCCCCTTGACCCTAAAAAAGCACATCCAGCCTCCATGATAGCGGACTTTACCCATCTCCCCCTCCCCAGGATACAGGCCTACCTCCAGCATGCGGTGGCTCCCAGGCCGATCTGCCTGGCCTCGACCGTGGACCGGGCGGGGCAGGTGAACCTCAGCCCTTTTAGCTTTTTCAACCTGTTTTCCAGCAATCCGCCAATCCTGGTCTTTTCCCCCTCCCGCCGGCTCAGGGACGGTTCCACCAAACATACCCTGGAAAATCTCCTCGAAGTCCCCGAAGTAGGGATTCATATCGTGGACTACGACATGGTCCAGCAGGTCAGCCTGGCGAGCTGTGAATATCCGCGGGGAGTCAATGAATTCACCAAGTCGGGTTTTACCCAGGAAACAGCCCGGCTGATCAGGCCGCCGCTGGTCAAGGAGAGCAAAATCAGGATGGAATGCCGGGTCAATGAAATCAAGCCCTTAGGTGAACAGGGCGGGGCCGGGAATCTGGTCATCTGTCAGGTGCTCCTGATGCACATCGATGACTCCCTGCTCGACCAAAACCAAATGATCGACCAGACCAGGATCGAGCACGTAGCCAGGCTGGGCGCAAACTGGTACTGCCGGGTGAACCCTTCCAGCCTCTTTGAAGTGGAAAAACCCAATATACATATCGGCATAGGCGTAGATGCTTTGCCCCGCGCCATAGCAAGGAGCCCTTTTCTGTCAGGCAACCACCTGGGCCAGCTCGCCAATGTGGACAGCCTGCCAGCCCTAGATCCGGCCTTCTGCGACGACCGGCTCAAAAACATCATCCAGTATTTTGGGAACAGCCCAGATGAAATGGAAAGGGAACTGCATATCTATGCGGCCGAACTGCTGGATGAAGGTAAGCTCCATGCGGCCTGGCAAGTGCTGCTGACACTCAATTAAATTGGCCCGGGCAGGTCCTGCAAGGTTGAATTGCGTTACATTTGCCCCAAATTTTGAAATCATTATCGTCACCATGAGCACCCAACATTTGTCAGAGCAGGAAATTATACGTCGGCAGAAACTGAAGGATTTGATTGGTGCAGGCATCGACCCCTATCCGGCACCGCTTTACCCCGTTTCCCATTATTCGGCTGATATCAGGGAATCATACACGGAGGAAACCAAAGAACAGTTCGCAGAAGTCACCGTTGCGGGCCGTATCATGAGCATCAACGACAAGGGGAAGGTATTCTTCATCAAGATACAGGACGCCAAAGGCATCCTGCAGTTATATGTAAAAAGGGATGACCTCTGCCCGGGAGAGGATAAATCGTTTTTTGAGCAGGTCGTCAAGCACGGCCTGGACCTGGGGGACATCATCGGGGCCTATGGATTTGTCTTCATCACCCGCACCGGGGAGACCTCCCTGCATGTGCAGAAGCTGACGCTGCTGACCAAATCCCTCAAACCGCTGCCCGTGGTAAAACGCGACGAGGCCGGGCATGTTTTTGACGAAGTCACGGACCCTGAATTCAAATACCGCCAGCGGTACGCGGATCTTATCGTCAATCCGCGCGTCAGGGAAACCTTCCTGCTGCGCACCAAAATGATCAATACCATACGGGATTTCCTCAACCAGAAAGGGGCCCTCGAAGTGGATACGCCGGTGCTGCAAAGCATCCCCGGCGGGGCGGCCGCCAGACCCTTTGTCACCCACCACAATGCCCTGGACGTCCCTTTTTACCTGAGGATCGCCAACGAGCTGTATCTCAAAAGGCTCATCGTCGGCGGCTTCGACTGGGTCTACGAATTCAGCCGCAATTTCAGAAACGAAGGCATGGACCGAACCCATAACCCGGAGTTCACCATCCTGGAATGGTACACCGCCTACAAGGATTATTACTGGATGATGGAAATCACCGAGCAACTCCTTGAGCGCCTCGCCATGGCCCTGCACGGCACCACCAACGTGCAGGTCGGTGAAAGGATCATCAGTTTCAAAGCACCCTTCAGACGCATCTCTATTTTTGAGGCCATACAGGAAAATACGGGCATCGATATTTCCTCCATGGAAGAGGAAGAACTGCGCGGGGTCTGCAGCCAATTGAAGATCCCCGTGGCGGGTAATATCGGAAAGGGCAAGCTTATAGACGAAATATTCGGTGCCACCAGCGAACCGCGCTATATACAGCCCACTTTTATCATGGACTACCCCGTGGAAATGAGCCCGCTGACAAAAAAACACCGCAGCAAACCCGGACTCGTCGAAAGATTTGAGCTCATGGTCAATGGCAAGGAAATCGCCAATGCCTACACAGAACTCAACGACCCCATTGACCAGCGCGAACGCTTTGAACAGCAGGCCGCACTCATGGAAAGGGGAGATGACGAGGCCATGTTCATCGATTACGATTTTCTGAGGGCCCTTGAATACGGCATGCCGCCCACTTCCGGTATTGGAATCGGAATTGACCGGCTTTGCATGCTGCTTACCAACCAGCCTTCCATCCAGGATGTCCTGCTTTTCCCGCAGATGAGACCGGAAAAACTGCCTGAATAAGGCATCCCCCCCATTATTGCAGCAGGCTTATGGCCTGCTTTTTTGTTTGGGCCAACCTCGTGGGACAGCCGAGGGGCGCTGAAATTTTACGGGAAACCTCGCAATTTTTTTTTATATTGGATGTAACAAAAAACAATTGCCATATGAATAATGCCTCCATCACCAAAATCGGGACCGTCATTTACGCCCTGGTCATTGGCTATTTTGGTGTCAATCATTTTCTTCAGGGCACTGGTTTACAAAACACCGTTCCAAGGTTCATACCCTACAGTATTTTCTGGGTATACCTGACAGGTGTCTTACTCATTGCTGCAGCGGTCTGCTTTTTAACCGGGAAACAAACCCGGCTGGCAGGCATTGCCATCGCTGTTTTTTTAATCCTTATCGTTTTGACCGTACACCTTCCTGCCGTCATGAATTCCAGTGGCGATGCCCCCAGAATCAGCATTGCCATGACCAATATGGTCAAAGATACCGGCCTGGCCGGTGCGGCCCTGGTCATTGCAGGCAGGGGGAACTCCTGATAGGATCTCCCATGATGTCAAAAGCCCCGGGGGACCATGGTCCCGCAGGGCTTTTTGTATTTTATCGCAGAGAGCCGCTTGCTTATTAAAGAAACAGGTCGGTCATCAATTTTTGTGCGGGGTTTACCGCATATCCGGTGAAATCGGTTACGCCTTCCTGACCCAGCACCTCCTCGTCTATATAGAAATTGCCCGTATTTTCAAAGGAAGGCTTGCGCAGTATATGGAAGGCCGCATCTGCCACGATCTCCGGGGTCCTGCTGCGCTGCATCAGGAAGTCCCCCCCGAGCAGGTTCTTTACGGCTGCCGTGGCAATGGTGGTCCTTGGCCACAGGGCGTTGACCGCAATGCGGTATTGCCTGAGTTCTTCCGATAGTCCAAGGACGATCATGCTCATGCCATATTTGCTCATCGTATAGGCCAGGTGCGGACCAAACCAGCGGGGGTCTAAATTGATGGGCGGGGAAAGGTTCAGGATATGCGGATTGGCGGCCTTTTTCAGATGGGGGATGCAGGCCTGGCTCATCAGAAAAGTGCCCCTTATGTTGATGGAATGCATCAGGTCAAAACGCTTGGCCTCCAGTTGTTCGGTGGGCGACAGGTTGATGGCGCTGGCATTGTTGACCAGGATGTCGATGCCGCCCAGGGTGGCCACCGTAGTGTCCACAATATGGCGGATGCTGTCCTCAAAGCGGATATCCCCCGGCAGGGGGAGCACTTTCCCCGGCCCGCAGCGCGCAATCTCTTCTGCTGCCGTATAGATCGTACCGTCCAGTTTGGGATTGGGTTCGGTGGTTTTACCCACAATGGCGATGTGGGCGCCTTCTTTTGCCAGGCGCAGGGCAATCTCCTTGCCGATGCCACGGCTGCCGCCCGTGATCAGGATATTCTTGTTCTCAAAGATCATTGGAAAGCTATTTGAATTAAAAATAACGCAAATTCACAGGCAAATCCGCCTTTTTACCAAAAACTTGCTGGTAAAGTACCCAAGCCGGTCCTCGTAGTTTTACGCAACATATGGTAAATTATGATGTATTAAAATTAGGCAAATATGCTCTTGCCTGAGGGGGGAGGGTGTTGTATGTTTGTATTGTTAAGTTTGATTGATAGAGCAGTTGATCATCCAATGTCCGAAAAACCAGATCCACCAAATCCTTTTAGAAAAACCAACATCCAAACATCCAAAAACCAGCAAACTGCTATCAAACAACACTGACAACATTTAAAATCCAGTAAATCCAAATCCTAAGAAACAGACTTTTAAATTTGTACCTATTGATGGCCATGAAAGTGTTGGTTAAGAATCGTACAAAAAAATTGAAAGGTCCTGAGTAAAATCAGGACCTTTTCTTTTTTTAGGCCACCCCGTTTCTTCCGGCCTTCGGATCACCAGTACTTATAACCCATCAGCTCGGCCAGCTGGACCTTGGCCAGGCAGAGCTGGTATTGGTACTGAAGCCTGGTGAGCAGGGCCCGCTGCACATTGGTACTGGCGTTGGTAATTTCCAGGTTGGTTCCCACCCCGTTTTTATACCGGCTGGCTGCCAGCACTTCGGCCGCCCTGGCCTCCTCAATCTGTCCTTCGGTATTGCTGATCCGCTCCATATTGGTCTTCACGTCGGTGAGGGCCTGTTCAATATTTTTTTGGTATTCGCTGCTTAAGGATGCCACGGCCAGTTCATTTTGGCGGACCACACTTTCTGCCACCTGAATCTGGCGGCGGGTCTTGCCGCCGCTGTAAATAGGCACCACCAGGGAGACGCCGGCCGCGTAGTTAAACTTTATGTCGTTGACCGATGGAACATAGCCATTCTTGAATCCGGTGGCAGCCTGCAGGTTGACACTGGGCCTGTCCGCTATTTTTGACAGGACCACATCGCTTTGGGACTGCCTGATCCTGTCCTTGGCCAGGGTGAAGTCTATATTGTTGGCCTGCGCCAGGGCCAGGGCGTCCCCGGAGCCGGTCAGCGGGATGTCAAAATCGAAGGCACTCCCCGTGGTCTGGCCCTGGCCGGTGGAATACACCATCAGGTTGATTTGCTTTGCCAGTGAGTTCTGAAGGTCTGCCTTCCGGTTTTGTTCCGCATCTATCTGGGCGTTGATATTGAGCAGGTCAATTTTAAGGGCGTCCCCGTTTTTGAGTTTACTCTCCACCACACGCCTGTTGTCCTCCAGGTAATTGATCACACTGTCCTGGATGGAAATGGCTTTTTGGAAATAGATGATATTATAGTAGATGCTGGCCACCTGGTAGGCGAGCTGGTTCTGCACGTATTCCACGTTGTGTTCCGCAAACTGCAGTTCTGTCTTCGATTTTTCCACATTGGCCTTCAGCCTGCCGAAATCAAAGAGCAGGTAACTTGCGTTTACCGAAGCGCTGACATTGTTTACGGGTGCAAACTGAAAATTTTCCAGGGCACCGCCCGGTCCGATGGGGAAGGGAATCTCTATTTTGGGCCTCACGTAGCTGTAAGAACCGTCCGCAGCGACGCTGGGCAGGTTGGTTTTTGTCAGTTCCACCCTTTGCTGGGCGGTGCTGACGGCGCCCTGCACTTCCTTTATTTTTGGAAAATAGGTAAAGGACTGGTTGATCAGGTTCTTTAGTTCGCCGTTGACCTGAACCTGTGCCTGGGCAGAGAGCGCCAGGAAAAACATAATACCGGACCCTATTGATTTTTTCATCTTTGTAGAATTTTCTTGTTTAATGTGCTTCGGCAATGGCTGCTGCAGCCGCTGCTTTATTGACGGGTTGTTTTTTGGGTGCCCGCAGAAAGCCGACCAGGGGCAGCACCAGGATAAAGAAAAGGGCGACCAGCCTGAAAGTATCCAGGTAGGCCAGGTAATGAGCCTGCCGGTCCACCGAATTGCTGATAAGGGCATAGGCTTTGGTGGCGGCCGTTCCGACATCAAAGCCGCCGTGGCTGATGAAATTCTGCGCCACGCTGTTGCTTCTTTCGGTGAAGGCCGCCGCTCCCTGGGTGAGGTTGCCCACCAGGTCACTTCGATGCTGGGCATACTGGTGGGAGATGTAATTGTTGGCCATGGCGATGCCGAATGCCCCGCCCAGCTGGCGTGTCATATTGTTGAGGGAAATCCCCGCGGCATAATCCTTGGGCTGCAAACCCGCCACGGCCTGGTTGATCAGGGGAAGCTGTACCATGCTCATCCCGATGGCCCTGAGCGCAAAGGGGAAAAAGAAATCAGCGCGGCTCACGTCCATGCTCACCCGGGAAGAATACCAGGCGTAACCGGCAAAAAGCAGGAACCCGGCAATAACAAAGGGAATGGGTTTTACCCCCTTGCTCATCAGGTTACCGATGACGGGCATCAGGATCACCGTGATCATGGTGGGTGCCAGCAGGGTCAGGCCGGTTTCCAGGGGCGTATATCCGAGCACGCTCTGGGCCAGCACCGGAAAAACGAATACGGAGGTATACAGGCCCACGCCCACCACGAAGGTGAAAATGGTGGTAAAGGCCAGGTTGCGGTTATTGAGTACCCGCAGGTTGACCGCCGGCTTATCGATACTCAGCTCATACCATATAAAGCTGACCAGGCCCACCACGGCCAGGCCGGTGCAGATACGGATCGCCTGGCTGCTGAACCAGTCATCGGCATCCCCCCTTTCCAGGACAAACTGCAGGCATCCGATGCCTACCATCAGCAGCAGGATGCCATTGTAATCAATTTTGATTTCCTTCCTTTTGGTACCCTCCCCCTGCTTTTTGTCAATGAAGGTAAAAGCCAGTATGGTAGCCAGGATTCCGATGGGTATATTGATCATGAAAATCAGCGGCCAGCTGAAGGATTCCATGATATAGCCGCCGAGTGTGGGTCCCAGCGTCGGGCCCAGCACAATTCCCATCCCGAAAAGGCCGGAGGCGATGGGACGGTCCTTGACTTCAAAGGCATCAAAGAGGATGGCCTGCGAAGTGGAAAGCAGCGCGCCCCCGCCAACGCCCTGGATAAAACGCCAGAGGATGATTTCCACCAGGCTGGTGGACTGCCCGCACATATAGGAGGCCACCGTGAAGATGATCATGGAAGCGATATAGTAATTTTTGCGGCCGAAATATTCAGCCAGAAAGCCGGTCAGGGGAATGATGATGACATTGGCGATGGCGTATGCCGTAATGACCCAGCTGATGTCCTCAATACTGACCCCCAGGCTTCCGCTCATGTCATTGAGGGCCACATTGACAATGGAAGTGTCAATGAGCTCCATGATGGCCGCTGAAATAGTGGTAATAACGATGATGGTCCTTGCGAACCCTTTGGGTGTTGCCATTTGGGGAATATTTTATTTTATGGGAACCGTCACATCTGCACTCAGGCCCGCACGGAGGATATTCCTGTAGCGGTCCACGTCGCTGATCCTGATTTTTACCGGGACCCGCTGGGTGACTTTCACAAAATTGCCGCTGGCATTATCGGGCGGCAACATGGAAAATTTTGCGCCCGTTGCCTCAGAAACGCTCTCAATGCTTCCTTTGAGCCTTGTGTTGGGAAAGGCGTCAAGGGTAAACTCCACCGGCATGCCCGGATAGAATTTTTCAATTTGCGTTTCCTTGAAATTGGCCACGATCCAGTAGGTGGTATCGTTTACAATGGAAAAAAGCGGGCTGCCTGCCTGTACAAACTGGCCTTCACTCACATTGCGCTTGCCGATCTTGCCGGCCTGGGGAGCGTATATTTTTGAGTAGGATATTTTAAGCTGCTGCTGGGCGATGATGGCCTTTTTCATGGCCAGCGCGGCCTCTGCCTTCTGCACACCGGCGGTCAGAACCGGGATGCGGCTGCTGGCTGAATTCAGGTCAATATGGCTGTTGTTGTACTGCACGCTGGCCTGTTCCATCGCATAGCGGCTGTCGTCGAGTTGCTTTTTGGTGATGGCCTGGTCGGCAAACAGGTTCTGGTTGCGCTGAAAATCAGATTCGGCCTGTTTTCTTTTGACCTCGTTGAGGTCTATGTTTCCCTTGTTTCCTTTCAGGGAAACCAGTGCGTTGTTGAGTGCGGCCCTGGCGTTGCTGAGGTCGGCCTCGGCTGCCTTGACGTCGGCATCCATCTGCTGGAGCTGGGCCTGCAGTTCGTCGTCGTCGAGCTGCACCAGGAGCTGGCCGGCCTTGACGGAATCGTAGTCATTGACTGCGATGGTTTTTACATAACCCGACACCCTGGGCAGCACGGGAGCAATCTGGGTTTCCACCTGGGCATTGTCCGTGCTTTCATGGGAGAGGGCATAGGTAATTTTTTTGTATCCGAAAATCCCGCCGGTCACCAGGACCAGGAGGATGACTATCAATCGGATGGGGGATTTCTTTTTTTCCGGAGTAGTTGCTGCTTTTGGATTTTCCATGTCTTCTGAATAATTGTTTTATTAAAAATTTATTGTAATAGATGGGCATGCGTAAGCTGCTTGAGGTGGCTGGTGACCCGTTGCTTGAATTGTTCATCTTCGTATGGCACATAGTCATCGGGGGTACCCAGCATCCGGTTGCACATCTTTCCGGAGAGCAGCACCTGGTTGATGGTCCCCATGATGGAAACGATCGTCAGTTCCGTGTCCACCTTCCTGAAAACCCCTTTTTGCATGCCCTTTTCTATGATGCTGCCGATGATCATCTTGTTGGGGGTCAGGATATTGACGATCGAAGTCTGCAGGCTTTCCCGCTGGTTGAGCATCAGTTCCTGGTGAATGATCCGGTGAAAGGACCGGTTGGCGAATAATTTGTCGATGTAATTGTCTATGATGCGGTCCAGTTTCTCGATCTCCGTCAGAGTATCATCCCGTACGATGCTGTCCAGGATATTCCGGGTATAGGCCGATTTTTCCCTGACCATGATCTCAAAGAGGTTTTCCTTGGATCCGAAATAATAATTGACCATAGCCAGGTTTACACCGGCCTTGGCAGCAATGTCCCGTATGGATGTCCCCTCAAAGCCCTTTTCGGCAAAAAGGGCCAGGGCGACGTCGATGATATGTTCTTTTTTATCGGTACTCATGGCAATTCATTAGAAACGCAAAGTTTAAACAAATGTTTGAATTAAACAAACGTTTGATTTATTAATTTTTTGTTACCAACCGGGCATGCCAAAAAAAGGACCCTGCCATGGCAGGGTCCTGTAAATTCATATATTATTGATTTTCAATCTAAAATTCAGGCAGCTCCGGCTTGGTCTGCATAATTTTTTCGATTTTTTCCATGACTTCCGGACTGAGTTTACCGACCACTTCCAGGGCCTTGAGATTGCCCTGCAGCTGTTCAACGGAAGTGGCACCGAGTATGGCGGTGGATACATGGGGGTTTTTGATACACCAGGCAATGGCCAGCGAGGCCACGGTAACATCCAGTTTGGCGGCGTAGTCCGTGAGCTTCCTGATTTTGCGCAGTTTGTCTTCCACCAGTACCCGGTCCTTGAGCCATTCATAGCCCGAAAGGGTAAGCCGGGAGCCCTGGGGGATGCCTTCGTTGTATTTGCCGGTGAGCAGACCGGAGGCCAGGGGACTCCAGATGGTGGTGCCCAGGCCGGTATTTCGGAAGATGTCCAGGTATTCCCTTTCCATCTTATGCCTTTCAAACAGGTTGTATTGGGGCTGCTCCATGGTAGGTCCGATCAGTCCGTACTGCTGGGCTACCCGGTGGGCTTCCATGATTTCCACCCCGCTCCATTCACTGGTTCCCCAGTAAAATATCTTCCCCTGCTGGATCAGGTGATTCATGGTAAATACGACCTCCTCGATGGGTGTATTCTTATCGGGGCGGTGGCAGAAATACAGGTCAATGTATTCCACCTGCAACCTTTGCAGGGCTTCATGGCAGGCTTCTACGATGTGCTTGCGGCTCAGGCCTGTTTGGTTGGGCCGGTTATTTGTTCCCCGCCAGCCAAAAAAGACCTTGGAGGAAAGGAGGTAGGAGCTGCGATCCCATTTTTTCTTTTTGAGGACCCGCCCCATCATCTTTTCACTCTCCCCGAGGGCATATACTTCGGCATTGTCAAAAAAGTTTATACCGTGATCATAAGCGTAGCCCATCAGCTGGTCGGCACTGCCGTCCTCGACCTGTTTATGAAATGTAACCCAGCTTCCGAAAGAAAGTACGGAAACCTGAAGACCTGATTTTCCCAATCTGCGATATTCCATATGGTTTGATTTTAGGTTGTAGAGGCAAAGGTAAACTACCCGCCCCATCCGCAGCCGGAAAAACCAGGCCCGTTTGGCCTGGTCCATCCCGGCAGTTCGGAGGGGCGTAGAATATTTTAATAGTTCATTTCTTCGGAATAATTAGTTATTTTTGCCGGATTAACAGGCGGATTTGTTTATTGTTCAGCCTGTCTAAAAACTGAACTAATAAACGATGATTATTCTGGATACCCGGTCCAAAATTTCCTCGTTAATCGTTCAGCAAAAATTTTACTGTTTCATTTTGGCATTGCCCGGCCGATGGTTCTGATCCATCCTGTTGTTATATACGCAGGGGAAGGATCCCTGGCCGGCAGGCCGGTCTAAAATTCATAGATACCATGGATATACGCACAGCCCTCCAAGAACGCATATTGATAATTGACGGCGCGATGGGGACCATGATCCAGCGCTATAAACTGCAGGAAGCCGATTACCGCGGGGAAAGGTTTCGGCAATGGCATAAGGATGTGAAGGGGAACAACGACCTGCTGAGCATCACCCGGCCCGACATCATCGTCTCCATACACGAACAATACCTGGAGGCAGGCGCCGATATCATTGAAACCAATACTTTTTCCAGCACCGTCATTGCCCAGGCCGACTACGACATGCAGTCCCTGGCCTATGAGCTGAACCTGGCTTCAGCCCGCTGCGCACGCCAGGCAGCCGACCGTTATACGGATCAAAACCCCGCCAAACCCCGTTTTGTGGCCGGGGCCATCGGGCCCCTCAACAAGACCCTGAGCCTGTCGCCGGATGTCAACAACCCGGGCTACCGTGCCGTACATTTTGACGAAGTGGTGGACGCCTATTACGAACAGGTAAAAGGCCTCTGCGACGGCGGGGTCGATGTGCTGCTGATTGAAACCATCTTTGATACCCTCAACGCCAAAGCAGCGGTCTTTGCCATCAAAAAATACTTCCGCGACATCGATAAGCCCGAACTGCCCATTATGATCAGTGGCACCATCACCGATGCCAGCGGCAGGACCCTGAGCGGCCAGACGCTGGAGGCCTTCTATGTCTCCCTGATGCACGCCAAACCGCTGAGCATCGGGCTGAACTGCGCCCTGGGGGCCCGGGAGATGAGGCCGCATATAGAAGAGCTTAGCCAGATTGCCGGCTGCTACACTTCTGCTTATCCCAATGCAGGCCTGCCCAACGCCTTCGGGGAATACGACGAGCAGCCCGGGCAGACCGCCCATATCATCGAGGAATGGGCAGCCAACGGCTGGCTCAATATTGTGGGGGGATGCTGCGGCACTACCCCCGACCATATCCGCCATATCGCCCGGGAGGTCAGCCGCTATGAACCCAGGATCCTTCCGGTAACCGAAAAAGAATTGATTGCCCATTAAAACAGACCATGAGAGAAGCAGCCCATATCAAACCTTTTTTACGACTCAGCGGACTGGAGCCCCTGATTGTGCGCCCCGAAACCAATTTCATCAATGTGGGGGAACGAACCAATGTAACCGGTTCCAAGAAATTTGCCCGGCTGATCCGGGAAAATAAATACGAGGAAGCCCTCAGTGTGGCCAGGCAACAGGTGGAAAACGGCGCCCAGGTACTGGATGTCAATATGGACGATGCGCTCCTGGACGGGGTGCAGGCCATGACCACCTTCATAAACCTGGTACAAAGTGAGCCTGATATCGCCAGGATCCCCATCATGCTGGACAGCTCTAAGTTCCAGATCATTGAAGCCGGTCTGAAATGCGTGCAGGGAAAATGCATCGTGAACTCCATTTCCATGAAAGAGGGTGAAGCCAAATTCATTGAACAGGCGATCATTTGCCAGTCTTACGGCGCAGCGGTCATCGTAATGGCCTTTGACGAGCAGGGACAGGCAGATACCCGGGCGCGCAAGGTGGAAATCTGCCAGCGGGCCTATGACATCCTGACCAGGCAGGTCGGATTTGACCCGCAGGATATCATTTTTGACCCCAATATTTTTGCGGTGGCCACCGGCATTGAAGAACACAACAATTATGCGGTGGATTTCATCGAAGCCACCCGGGAAATAAAAAAGCGTATGCCCCTGAGCAAAGTGAGCGGCGGGGTAAGTAATATGTCCTTTTCCTTCCGGGGAAACGACCATGTCCGGGAAGCCATGCATTCGGTGTTTCTGTATCATGCCATCCGCGCCGGGATGGATATGGGGATCGTCAACGCAGGGCAGCTGGTGGTCTATGACGAAATTGAACCTACCCTCAGGCAGCTCTGCGAGGACGTGATTCTCAATCATAACAACGACAACAACGAGGCTACCGAAAAGCTGATCAATTTTGCAGAAACGGTCAAGGCCAAGGGTAAGGAAACCATCCGGGACGACGCCTGGAGAAACACGAGCGTGGAAGAAAGACTGAAGCATTCGCTGGTCAACGGAATTACCGATTTTATTGAAGCCGATACCGAGGAGGCCCGCCTCAAATACCCCAAGCCGCTGGACGTCATTGAAGGGCCGCTGATGGACGGAATGAATGTGGTGGGCGACCTGTTCGGCAGCGGGAAAATGTTCCTGCCCCAGGTGGTGAAAAGCGCCCGTGTCATGAAAAAATCGGTGGCGGTGCTCACCCCCTTTATCGAGGCCGAAAAAGAACTGAGGCGACAGGCGCACCTCTCGGCCGGTACCGTCAATGAAGAGGGGGCCGGAGCCGCCAAAATCCTGCTTGCCACCGTGAAGGGGGATGTGCACGATATCGGAAAAAATATTGTGGGTGTGGTGCTGGGATGCAATGGCTACGATATTGTGGACCTGGGCGTGATGGTGCCCGCTGACAAGATACTGGATACGGCCATCAGGGAAAAAGTGGATATCATCGGCCTGAGCGGGCTGATCACCCCTTCCCTGGACGAGATGGTGCATGTAGCCCATGAAATGAAAAGACGGGGTATGCAACTGCCCCTCCTGATCGGTGGGGCCACGACCTCCCGGATGCATACGGCCGTCAAGATCGCCCCACAGTATGAGCAGGGCGTAGTGCATGTACTGGATGCCTCCCGGAGCGTCACGGTGGCCGGTTCCCTGCTGAACCAGGAACTCAAACCGGCCTTCCTGGAATCGATCAAAAAGGAATATGCACAGCTCAAGGAAGACTTCGGCAGTAAAAAATCCGTCAAGCAGTTCCTGCCCCTGCAGGAGGCCAGGCTTAACAAGTGGAATACGGACTGGACCTCTTTTTGCCCGGTAGAGCCTTCATTTACGGGCACCCGCCTGTTCGACGATATCCCGCTGGAAGAGATCGCTGCTTATATTGACTGGCAGCCCTTTTTCATTGCCTGGGAGCTCCATGGCCGTTTTCCCCAGATCCTCTCCGATGAGATTGTAGGAAAGGAAGCCACCAGGCTATACGAAGACGCCCGGGCCCTTTTGGGACGGATCATTGAGCAGAAATGGCTGCAGCCCAGGGGGGTGATCGGATTCTGGAAGGCTGTCAGCAATGGGGAGGATACGGTGCTGGTGGAGGATGGGGACAGAACCTTTCATCTGGAATTCCTGCGCCAGCAGATCAAAAAAGCAGCAGGACAACCCAATATCTCCCTGGCGGATTTTATCATGCCGGCTTCCACGGGAAAACAGGATTACATAGGCGGTTTCAGCGTAACCATCCACGGCATAGAGGAACATATCCGCCGTTTTGAGCAGGGCCATGATGACTATAACAAGATCATCCTGCAGGCCCTGGCTGACCGGCTGGCCGAGGCCTTTGCAGAATTATTACACGAAAGGGCCAGAAAGCAATTGTGGGGATATGCCGGCAGCGAACACCTGACCCGTGAACAGCTCATTTCAGAGGCCTACCAGGGCATCCGGCCCGCGCCCGGCTACCCGGCCTGCCCGGACCATACCGAAAAATACAAGCTCTTTACCCTTCTTGGCGGCCGCGAAACGACGGGCATCACGCTCACCGAATCACTGGCCATGTACCCGGCCTCCTCGGTTTGCGGCTGGTATTTTGCCCATCCCGACAGCAAGTATTTCGGCGTGGGTAAGATTGACAAAAGCCAGGTGAAGGACTATGCCGCCCGCAAAGGCATGCCGGAGCAGGAAGTGGAACGCTGGCTTAGGCCGGTACTGGAATATGATGCCTAAGTCTTGTTAACGCCGGACTCTTATGGTCAATATGTCTTAATTTTGCCGCGGTTTTGACAAAGGCAAAGCAGCAAAGCATTAAAACGATTAACAGACCACTTCCATGAACATGCATTTTACCAACCCTGTATCCAGGACCTTATTGATAGTATGGATGGCTGCCCTTCCCTGTGCACTGGCAGCGCAGCAAAAGCAGGCCGGCAGAAAAAAGGAGTTTTATTTCTCCTGGGGATACAACACCGAATGGTATACGAACAGCAACCTGCATATTTCACAGCCTTCCCTGGGCAATGATTTCACCTTTGAGCATCTCCACGGCCATGACCACCGTGGCTGGGATGAGGGCCTCTTCGGTAAGGCCCTGACCATACCCCAGTACAACTACCGGCTCGGCCTGGTATTCAACGAAAAAAAAGGGCTGGCTTTTGAAGTCAATTTCGACCATACCAAATTCATTTTTGCAGATAACCAGCTGGTGCATATCCGGGGCACCATCAATAAAAAGCCTGTGGACGGGACCGTCCTGTTCAAGGAAAATGACGCCCCCGGGGCGGACAGCAGTTCCTATTATTTCCTGAACAACGGGGCCAATTTCCTGCTCTTCAACCTGGTCAAGCGCTGGCACCTGGCGGCCAACCGCAGCGGCAGCATACAAATCGACGGTATGATCAAAGCTGGCATCGGACCGGTGATCCCCCATGTGCAAAACAAGTTCTTTGACCAGCCGCAGAACAACCCGCATTTCCAGCTCGGCGGATGGAACATAGGCGCAGAAGGGGCGCTGAGGGCCACTTTCTTTCATTATCTCTATGTGGAATACACCAATAAACTGGATTATGCCCGTTATTCGGGCCTGAAGATCTACCAGGGCACGGCCCGGCAGGCTTTCGGGACCTACGAGATGATCCTGAACCTGGGTTTCAGTTTCCCGGTCGGAAAGAAAATCTGATGGGGGCCCCGCCTGGCCGAAGCGGTTTGGGCGGCCGGGCCCGGGGAAACCACTAATTTTTTTCGAACAGCCACCACAGGCGCTTTCTCGGCTTGACCTGGTAATTTTTTCGAATATAGGTCTGGATATGATCCATGGCCTCATTGATGTCATCGGTGACCAGCACCAGGGACATGTCCTCTTTTGAAATGGTGCCTTCGGAGGCCATGAACTCAATCATCTCCATGAACTGCCGGTAATATTCCTTTCCAAACATCACGATCGGGAACTGCGTGATGCTCCTGGTCTGCACCAGGGTAAGTGTCCCGAAGAACTCATCCATGGTGCCAAAGCCCCCTGGCATGACGATGAAGGCATAGGAGTATTTAAGGAGCATCGTCTTACGGATGAAAAAATCATTGAAGGTGATCCAGGTATTCATGTACTTGTTGGGCTTCTGTTCAAAAGGCAGCTTGATATTACATCCCACCGAATGACCGCCGTTTTCAAAAGCGCCCCTGTTGGCGGCTTCCATAGTGCCCGGGCCGCCGCCGGTCATGGTGGTGAAGCCCATTTCGGCGATTCTTTTGCCGAACTGACGGGCGGCCTCATACCAGCGGTTACCTTCAGTGAAACGGGCCGATCCGAATACGGTGATACAGGGACCTACAAAGTGGAGGGTCCTGAATCCCCGGATGAACTGCACAAAAACCTTCAGCGCATAGGCCAGTTCATAGCCGCGGCTCTTGGGACCTTCCAGGTACACTTTTTCCTCTGCCGGGATGATTCTGTCTGAATAATTCATATTTGCAGGATGTATGGGTTCAAATTGTAAATTACAGACCGAATTTAATGCAAACATTCCTATGTCCACACTTAGAATCATCAGTTACAATGTGAACGGTATACGGGCTGCCATGAAAAAAGGCCTCATGGACTGGCTTCAGACCGATCCGGCCGATATCATCTGCGTGCAGGAAACCAAGGCGGAAAAAGACAACGTAAATCACGCTCTTTTCACGGAACTGGGTTACCACGATTACTGGTTCAGCGCCCAGAAAAAGGGATACAGCGGGGTGGCCGTGTTTACCCGGATCAAACCCACCCACGTGCAATACGGTACGGGCCACAAGGTCAGTGATGATGAAGGCAGGGTACTGCAGCTTGACTTTGGTGATATCCGCCTGATCAACGCTTATTTTCCCTCGGGCACTTCCGGCGATCTGCGACAGGAATTCAAATACCAGTGGCTCGATGAACTCTACAGGTACCTCTCGGAGCTGCAGAAAAAACATCCCAGGATGGTGCTGTGCGGGGACTATAACATCGCCCACCGCGAAATAGATATCCATGATCCCAAAGGCAATAAGCAATCCTCCGGTTTCCTTCCAGAGGAAAGGGCCTGGATGGATAAATTGCTGGAGGCAGGCTGGGTGGACAGCTTCCGAAAACTGCACCCTGAACCCCACCGCTACAGCTGGTGGAGCCAGCGCTTCCCCTCCGTAAGGCTGCAGAACAAAGGCTGGCGCATCGATTACATCAATGTTACCACCCCGCTGGAAAAAAACCTGGTGGCAGCAGATATATTGCCGGATGTCAAACATTCCGACCACTGCCCGGTGTACCTGGAACTGAAAACATCCTGATTATCCGGGCCCGGAACCAGGCACCGGGCCGCGTCAAACAAGTAGTTACCCTCATTTCCCCTTATGGGTTTACTCTGTTATCTTTACCCTGCAACCAAATAGGCCGGCTATGGAATGGATGGTAATCCTGCTTCTCCTGGTAATCATTATTATGATCGCGGTCAAGCACAGGAGTCTCACTGAAATGATGGACGGTCTCCACAGGGAGATCAACCTGCTTCAAGATCAGGTCAAATTACTGAAAGCGGGCCCGCCCAAACCTGCACCGCCTGCCTTGCCTGCAGAGGCAGCGGTGCTGCCTCCAAAAAAGCAATCGGCTGATTTGGCTGGGGCAGAGCTCCAGGCGGTCATCCGCCCGGTCCCCTCCCAACCCCGGGAAACGGAGCCCTTGGTCACACCCCTACCCCAGCCCAAACAACCCGCTCAACAGCCAGCGGAAGAAAAAATTAGGGAGCCCCGGGAAGCTGCCCCGGAGGAAAGCCGGCCTGCTCCGGGCTTTTTTGAGCGCCACCCCGACCTGGAAAAATTCATCGGGGAAAATATCGTCAGTAAAATAGGCATTGCCATCCTGGTCCTTGCCATCGGATTTTTTGTAAAATTCGCCATCGACAACAACTGGATCGGCCCGGTAGGCAGGGTGGCCATCGGCATGTTATGCGGCGGCATACTGACTGCAGTGGCCCACCTGTTGCATAAAAATTATAAGGCCTTTAGTTCGATACTGGTCGGCGGCGGGCTGGCCGTTTTTTATTTTACCATCGCGCTGGCCTTTCACCAGTATCAGCTTTTCAGCCAGACAACGGCCTTTGTGATCATGGTGGTCATCACCGTATTTGCGGTTGGAATGTCGCTGCTCTATAACCGCCAGGAACTGGCCATCATTTCCATGGTCGGCGGTTTCTGTACCCCTTTTATGGTCAGCAACGGCAGCCACCATTACAAGGCCCTTTTCATTTATTTGATCATCCTCAATACGGGGCTGCTGGTGCTGGCTTACCGGAAGGCCTGGCGCCTGCTGAACCTGCTGGCCTTCCTGTTTACCTCCCTGCTGTTCTGCTCCTGGCTGTTCAGTCTGCCCACTTCGGAACCCCCTGCCACCTATGGCAACGGGCTGTTATTCGGGACTGTTTTTTACCTGTTGTTCTTTGCCATCAATATCGCCTATAATATTCGGGAGAACCGGGCCTTCCTGGCCTCGGATTTCGGCATCCTGCTGGCAAATACCTGTCTGTATTTCAGCACGGGAATACTCATGCTCAAAACCTGGCACCAGGAGCCCTACCAGGGGCTTTTTTGCGCCTCCATCGGGGTATTCAACCTGATGATGAGCTATTTGCTGATGCGCAGAAAAAAAGCGGACCTCCATATCATTTACCTGCTCATCGGCATCACGCTGACCTTTATATCGCTGAGTGCGCCCATACAGCTGCATGGCAATTATATTACCCTGTTCTGGGCTTCGGAATGCGTGCTGCTATACTGGCTGTTCCAGAAATCAGGGATTCGCCTCATCGGGCTCGCTTCCCTGCTGGTCTGGGTGGCCATGCTGTTCAGCCTGGCCGGGGACTGGATCCAGCTATACGGGTTTTCCCGGACCGGCCTCCCGGTGATGGCCAACCGGGGATTCATCACCAGCCTGTATGCGGCCTTCAGCTGCTACGCCCTGATGCTGCTTAAAAGCAGGGACCGTCCCGGGGGTGTCAGGCCACCGCTTGGGGTTTCGGGCAAAGGGCTGTTCCTGGCAGGGAGCATACTGCTTTTTTTCAGCGGCGCCCTGGAAATTGACCTCCAGTTCTCCACCCGCTTTCCGGACACCGGCCTGTCGCTGCTCTACCTGCAGCTCTATGTCTATACCTTCGGCCTGGTGTTTACGCTGGCAGCGGGATCAGCGCGCATGCAACGCGTGGCAGGCGCATCCCTACTATTTGGCTGCCTGCTGGTTTACCTGCTTACCCTTGTTCCCCTTATGGACCTCCAGCAGGATATGCTCGAAAAAAACCAGCTGCTCTCCCATTTTGCCGCCCACTGGGTGGCGGACCTGGTCCTGGCCCTGCTGATCTACCGGCTATTTGGGTGGCTGAACGTAAAATGGACGGGCGGTCTGAGGAGCCTGCCCATGCTGACGGTGGTCCTCAGCGCGTTCTGCGTGCTTTGGCTCAGCGTGGAGTTATACCTGGTTTTCAACGGACATTACCATTCGAAAGCCTATCCCACCCCCGAAATCCAGCGTGTCTATATCAAATCCGGCCTCCCCATCCTTTGGGGCCTGTGCTCTTTTTGCCTGATGTGGCTGGGTATGCATTTTAAATTCAAGACCCTTCGCATCAGCGGCCTGACGCTTTTTCTGATCACCCTGCTCAAACTGTTCCTCTTTGACATCCGTAATATCCCGGTAACGGGCAAGATCGCCGCCTTCTTTTGCCTGGGCATATTGCTGCTGGTGGTTTCATTCATGTACCAGCGGCTGAAAAAAATAATCATAGAAGATGAAAATAAAGAATCCCAATAAAGAGTGGTGGCTATTCGCCTGCCTGTTGCTGATGTTTCTAGCGGGGGCAGGTCAGGGCCGCTTCACCCACAAATGCCCCGTGGGCGGGATCAGTCAAACGGGCTTTTACAGGATCACCCTAACCCCGCAGGTCCTTTCCCTGTGCAGGGAGGATTTCGCGGACCTGCGCATCATGGATGACTCAGGCAGGATGGTGCCCTATGTACTCAAGACCGATCTGCCTGTTTTCTCCAGCCGGAACTTTGTGGAATTCCCCATTGTGCACCGGGAAACATGGCGGGACTCTTCCACCACTATTGAAATGGCCAACCAGGCAGGTCATGCAATACCCTCGCTGCTGCTTATCATGAAAAACAGCAGCGCCAGCCGCAGCTGCAGCCTCAGCGGCAGCGATGACAGGCAACACTGGTATATCATCCGGGAAAATATAGGGCTGGAGCAGGCCAATGACAATACCAGCGACAGCTTTATGCAGTCGCTTAGTTTTCCCCTCAGCAATTACCGGTATTTTAAAATAGTCATAGCGGACCGGGGGGCCCTGCCGCTCCGTATCCTGCGTGCCGGTATCTACGCCAGCAGCACTACCTACGGAAAATACCTGCAGTTGCCCCCTGCCCTGGTAAAGCAGGCAGACAGTGCGGATCACCACAGCTACCTCCAGGCCATTTTTCCGCAGGCTTTCCTGGTGGACCGGCTTGAAGTGGAAATGCACGGACCTGATCTTTATAAAAGGACCCTGCGCGTAAGCGCCCGGTCGCAGGGGCAAACCCGGTGGCTCGGGGAGACTGAAATAAGCCCGCAGAGCGCTTTGATCAGCCTGCAAACGGCCAGGACCGACACCCTGCTGATCGATATTGACAATAAGGATAACCAGCCCCTGCAGCTGCAGTCACTTCGGGTGTACCAGCTGAACCGCTACCTGATCGCCTATCTGCAGGCAGGCAGACATTATGCCTTGCTGGAAGGGGACGCCTCGCTGCAGGCTCCCGATTATGACCTGAAGTATTTCACCGATACCCTCCGGGCCAACCTGCCTGAAATCCAGCCGGAGCTTCCCCAGGCCCTGGGGGTCAGTCCTCCGGCCGCCGCCCTGACCAGCCATGGAGCCACCCGATGGCTCTGGGTTGTCATGGGAGCCATACTGCTACTGCTGCTGGTTTTCAGTTACCGTTTATTACAATCACTCTCCAAAAAATCATCCGATGATCGCCTATAACATCACCACCCAGGTGGACAAGGGTATCGCAGCGGCCTGGCTGGCCTGGCAGCAGCAGGAGCATATCCCGGCCATACTGGCCACTGGTTTATTTGAGGCTTTCCGCATTTACCGCCTCCTGGACCAGGAAGACCTGGAAGGACCAACCTATGTCATTCAGTTTTTCAGCAGCTCAAGGGAGAAACTCAGTCAGTATGTGGAATCCCATGCACCGGCCCTGCGAAAGGAAGCCGCCGATAAATGGGGCGACCGTTTCATCGCATTCAGGACGGTTATGGAGGTTGTTAACTAATTGTGGAAAAGAATTAATATTCAATTATTGAATACAAAATTGTTGTAAATTATTTCCAAAGCCTTCACTGGCAAGGATTTCAAGCTACATCCCCTGAAATGCAGGATGGTAGCAGGTTTCAGAGGCGCCGTTGAAAAGGGCCCGGAAAACCACTTAGGATGTTTTCTTACAATCCTTATCCCATGCGGTTTAGCGGGGATTTTTCCCGCGGTTAAAAAATCAAAAAAATTTTGTTGGAATCAAAAAGCGGCTATATTTGTTGTCGCTTAAAAAACAAAAAATCACACTATGAACAAAGCTGAATTAATCGCGAAAATTGCTGATGACGCAGACATCACAAAAACACAGGCAAATGCTTCTTTGGATTCTTTCGTTGAAGCAGTTACTAAAACTTTAAAGGGTGGTGGTAAAGTTACCCTGGTTGGTTTCGGAACATTTTCTGTATCCAAAAGGGCAGCTCGCAACGGCCGTAACCCACAGACAGGCGCTGTTATCAAGATCAAGGCTAAAAAGGTAGCTAAATTTAAAGCTGGTAAAGAATTGTCTGCAAAATTATAATGCGGCATCGCTTCTATTAAAAGCTCCGTTACGATGACCTTGCTCCGTACGGGGCTTTTTTGTTTACCATTCATTTTACAATGCCCGCCCGGAATATGCTGAAATACCCCCCGGTTTGCATAACTTTGCGGTTCTAAAAAAATTCATCATATTATGGGAAGAGGAGATAAAAAAACAAAAAAAGGCAAGATTTTCAAAGCTTCTTTTGGAAAAAGCAGGCCAGCCAAAGTCAGCAAGAAAGCTGCTGTGAAAAAAGAAACCAAATAAAAAACCAGTGGATGTATTGACAGGTGAGGCCTCCCGGTTTTTCCTGTCAATACCCTTTTCGAACCCGCCTGACTGCTGCTGTCTACTTTATGGCGCTAGCCGCTCAATTATCCAGGTAGCATCCCCGTTTAAACTGTATTGTATGCGGTCGTGAAGCCGGTTGGGCCTGCCCTGCCAAAATTCGACCGCAACGGGTTTTACCCGGTAACCGCCCCAATGGGGTGGCCTTTGGATGTCCTTTCCGCTGAATTTTTCCTCTGCCTGTTTTTCTGTTTCCACCAGCCAGTTACGGTCCGGTATCACCTGGCTCTGGGGGGACACCCAGGCTCCGATGCGGCTGCCTTCCGGCCGGGACCTGTAATAGTCATCACTCTCCTGGGCACTGACCTTTTCCACCAGACCCGTAATACGCACCTGACGCTCCAGCTCCTTCCAGAAAAACACCAGGCAGGCCCTCGGATTTTCCAGCAGCTGCCGGCCTTTGAAGCTGCCGTAATTGGTGAAGAATAAAAAACCCTGGCTGTCATAGCCCTTCAACAGCACGATGCGTGCGGAGGGGACGCCGTCTCCCGAGGCCGTAGCCAGGGTCATGGCATTGACTTCCTCAATGCCCGAACGCAGGGCTTCCTCCCACCAGCGCCCGAACTGGCTGATGGGATCGGGGGCCACCTCTTTTTTGGAAAGGGTTTCCAACATATATTCCTTCCTGATTTCTCCTATTGAATGCATACCGGTAGATTCAGCCATAAAATTAGTTAAAAAAAAAGCCCCCGGACAGGACCGGGGGACTATAAATATTTTAACCCTTTGGTGAGCCGGCATTATTTGCCGGATTCAGGATGGAAATCACTCCTGTCCTGGGTAGCCTTTGCCAGCAGGGTCTCCATTTCGCTGATCCTGCGCAGCTGGCTTTCGAATTTTTTATTGTGTTCGGAAACCTGCTGGAGGTCGTGGTTGAGCTCCTCCATGAAGGATATCTTTTTTTGCAGCTGCTGGCGCTGAAAATTGGATTCACGCAGCTTGTCTTCCGTATCGGAGAGGATGCGGCTCAGGCGCTGGTTCTCTTCCCAGAGCGAACTGTGTTTGGCCTTGATGTCGTCATAATCCTTGGTGAGCTTGAAATAGGATTCCTGCAGCCCGGCGTATTCCCCGGTGGCATGGGGCTGGACCAGGTAGCGGTCAAGCTTCTGGAGTTTTTCCTGCAACACGCTGAACTCTCCGTAGGCTTTGTCGAGGCGTTCTGCAATTTCCGTTCCCAGTCGCTGCTGCTGGCGCAGCTGGTTGAGTTCGCCTTCCTTATCGAGAAGCTGTTTGCGGATGTCGGAAAGCTGACCCGTCAGCTGTTCGTTGGCCTTGACCGATTCGCTGTATTTTTTCTCCGACTCCTTGAGCATTTCAATTTGTTCAAGCAGGCGGCTGATGTTGTGGTTGTGTTCAAAGAGGTTTTCCTGGGCTGACTTGAGCTGGCTCAGGTAATCCCCGGCTTCCACAACGGGACGGGGGGCTTCCTGAACAACGGCTTTCTGGGAGGAGGACAGGTTTTCGAGTTCCTTTTGGGTTTCTTCCAGTTCGATGGTCAGTATCTGCTCATTTTCCCGGGCTTCCGCAAGGCGTTCCCTCAGCTGCTGCTGGGCGCGCTCCTGCATATCCATGTCATTGTAGTACTTGAGTTTCCAGTTGTCATTGTCGTCGAGGGTCTCGGAAGCACCGGATTCCTGCATGGACATCGATTTTTTGGATGTCCAGAAGAAATGGATGCTGAACCCCAGTGCGAGGGCCACCACCAGGGAAATGATGATTTCAGGAAGACCAACGGTCAGCTGAAATCCGAGAATAATGAGGGATGTATTCATAACGGTTCGGGATAACTTAATAAACTAATAGAAACCAGGTTCCGGCGGCAAAGTTACCGGAGGTTTTCAATGGATGTGAAAGGAGAGGGGTTTATAAAAAAACCACCTGTTTGAGGTGGCTTTTCATAGCTTGTAAAATACTAAGCTTCTGTCAAATATGCAAGCTACCTGAAAGAATTATTTTCCAGGGTCAGTATCAGCCCTTTACAAGGGTGCCTACTTTTTCTCCTCCCACCACTTTGAGCAGGTTGCCTGGTTTATTCATATCGAACACTATAATAGGTAATTTATTTTCCATACATAAAGTAAAGGCAGTCATATCCATAACCCGAAGGTTCTGGGTAATGCATTCCTGGAACGTGATGGTCTGGAATTTCTGGGCGTTGGGGTCTTTTTCGGGATCCGCCGTATAGATGCCGTCCACCCGAGTGCCTTTGAGGATGACATCCGCATTGATTTCAATGGCCCTCAGCGAACCGGCCGTATCGGTGGTAAAATAGGGGTTGCCGGTTCCGGCCCCGAAAATGACGACACGGCCCTTTTCCACATGACGAATGGCCCTTCTGCGTATATAGGGTTCGGCAATCTGCTCCATTTTGATGGCGCTCTGCAGCCTGGTGTAGACATTGATCTTTTCCAGGCCCGCCTGCAGGGCCATGCCGTTGATCACCGTGGCAAGCATGCCCATATAGTCGCCATGGGCGCGCTCAATACCTGTTTCCGCCTCGTTCATCCCGCGGTAGATATTTCCCCCGCCGATGACAATGGCTACCTGTACCCCGAGTTCCACGACACTTTTGATGTCCTGTGCGTACTGGGCGATCACCGCGTTGTCAAAACCAAAACTCTTGTCCCCCATCAGGGCTTCCCCGGAGAGTTTAAGCAGGATTCTTTTGTATCTGGGCAGCATGTTGTCTCTTTGGGATTTAAGATAGTTGATCTCCCGGCGCTCCGGGTGTATGACTCGGCAAAGAAAAGATATTTTTCAGGAAAAAAAGGACCTAAAAAAAGAGAGTTTTTACACTCTCTTTTTTAAACCATTTGGATTAACCCAGCTGCACCCTTTTGAACTGCGTGACCTTCAGGTCCGCATGCACGCTCTTGAGGTACTCGCCAACCGTTTTGCCGGCATCCTTGACGAAGGCCTGGGCGGTGAGGGTGTTTTCCTTGAAGAACGCGTTGAGTTTGCCTTCTGCTATCTTTTCAATCATGGCATCGGGTTTTCCGGCCATCTTGGGATCGTTTTTAATCAGTTCGGTCACAATGGCCTTTTCCCTGGCAACGGTTTCGGCCGGAACGGAATCCGGATCCACCGCTACGGGGTTCATGGCCGCAATCTGCATGGCCACATCCCTGCCCGCAGCCAGCTCGGCCGGGCTGTTTCCGGTCAGTGCCACCAGCACGCCCATGCGGTAGGCGCCATGGATATAGGCAGCCACACCGGGTGCATCGATTCTTTCAAAGCGGGCAAGCTGTATTTTTTCGCCGATACGGGCGACCTGGTCATTGATTTTATCGGAGATGGTTGCCCCATCCAGTTTGCAGCCAAGCAGTTCATCCAGGGAGCTGACATTGTTTTTAATGGCGGCGTCCATGATGGATTGGGCAAAAGCCACAAAATCGGCGTTCTTGGCCACAAAATCCGTTTCACAGGCCAGCGTAACGATGAAACCCGTCTTGTTGTCCTGGGTGGCAGTGGCAATGATGACGCCTTCTTTGGCTTCCCGGTCACTGCGCAGGGCAGCCACTTTCTGGCCTTTCTTGCGCAGATAATCGATGGCTTTTTCAAAATCCCCGTCACTTTCGACCAGGGCCTTGCGGCAATCCATCATGCCGGCGCCGGTTGTCTGGCGCAACTTATTAATATCTGCTGCGGTAATGGTTGCAGTTGACATATCTTATAAAGGTTTGAGTATTATATAATATGAAGCGGCCTTTTAGGAACTGCCCTGAAGGCTCCGTCCCGTCCGGGCATTCCCGCTTCGGTTAACGACCCGCCGGAAGGCTGTTAAATCAGCCAGCTGCCGGGATGACAATCCTACCTGGGTCCGCCGCCGGTAGAGCTGCGCCTGGGGGCATTGGGCACCCGGCGTTTGGGGGGATTACCACCCTTGACCTTCTCACCGCGGGCCCTGGCAGCTTCCGCTTCTGCTTCCGCCAGCAGCCTGCTTGCCTTCTTTTCGTTCTCATCGGTGGTTACTTCCTCCACATCATCGTCTTTGGCAGCCTGTCTTTCGGCAAGCCCCTCGGCAATGGCGGCGGTGATATAATTGGCAATGATGGCAATGGATTTGGTGGCATCATCATTGGAAGGGATGGCAAAATCCACCTTGTTGGGGTCGCAATTGGTATCCACCATGCCCAGGGTAGTGATGCCCAGGCGCTTGGCTTCTGCCAGTGCAATGTGCTCATGGCCGATGTCGATGATGAACAGGGCAGCAGGCACCCTGCCGAGCTGTGCAATACCGCCGAGTACTTTTTCCATCTTATCCCTGTCACGGGCCAGTGTCAGCCTTTCTTTTTTGGTGATGGTGTCAAAAGTGCCGTCGGTAAGCATTTTTTCAATGCTCTGCATTTTTTTGACACTCTTGCGAACCGTGTTAAAGTTGGTGAGCATTCCACCCAGCCAGCGCTCGGTCACAAAAGGCATATTTACCTTACGCGCGCATTCTGTCACGATTTCCTTTGCCTGCTTTTTGGTGCCGACAAACATGATCTTCTTTCCGCTCTTGGCGATCTGTTTGAGCGCAGCGGCGGCCTCCTGAAGGCTTTCGGTGGTCTTATTGAGATCAATGATATGGATACCCTTTTTTTCAGCAAAAATATAAGGCAGCATTTTGGGGTTCCACTTTTTGCGCAGATGGCCAAAGTGTACACCAGCTTCTAGTAATTGTTGCTGTAATGAAGTATTATTTTCCATTGTTAAAGTATGATTGTTGTTGTTTTTAATATGGTATCTGGCCCCGGGCTGCCTGCTTTTGGGTGAAAAAACCCCAGCAGCAGCGAGCAACGAAAAAAATTAACGTTTGCTGAACTGGTAGCTCCTTCTTGCTTTTTTACGGCCTGGTTTTTTACGCTCAACCGACCTGGGATCGCGGCGCAGCAGACCGGCAGCCTTGAGCACCGGGCGAAGTTCTGCATTCACTTCCAGCAGGGCCCTTGCAATACCAAGCTTGGCGGCTTCGGCCTGACCTTTCATGCCACCACCGGCAGCATTGATCTTAACATCAAACTTGTCACCACCTTCCACCGTCTTGAGGGGAAGCACGACCTGGTTTTGCAGGTAATCGAGTGAAAAATAATCTTTATAGTCTTTGCCGTTGATGGTAATCTTTCCGTCACCCTTGCTCAGAAAAACGCGGGTAACAGCTTCTTTACGACGGCCTATGGCATTTTTTTGCTTTTCCATGTATGTGAAAAATTAAAAGGTTAATGTTTTAGGTTGCTGTGCAGTATGGGGATGGCTGGCCCCGGCGTACACGAATAATTTTTTGTACATCTTGCGTCCAAGACGATTCTTGGGCAGCATACCTTTCACGGCCCTTTCAATGACGGCTTCCGGGCGGCGCTTCAGCAGGCTCTTGGCAGCTTCTTCCTTCTTGCCACCGGGATAACCGGAGAAATTGATGTAGATCTTGTCATCCATTTTGTTGCCGGTGAAAACCACCTTATCGGCATTGATGACAACGATAAAGTCACCACAATCCACGTGGGGAGTGTAGTAGGCCTTGTTTTTTCCCCGCAGAATGGCGGCGATCCTTGCGCACATGCGGCCAACGGTTTGATTAGTACCGTCTACAACATACCAGTCGCGTTGTACGGTAGCCTCGTTCGCATGTTTGGTTGTAAAATGTAATTTGCTCATTGTTAAAGTTTTTTAATGATGCTGCCGCTATCCCAGCAGCTTAAATAAAAATGGACCGCGAAGGTAGGCGGATTCTGTCTAGATTCCCAAGAATGAATGGTTTATTTTTCAAGGCACCCTTGCAATGCGCTGATTATCAATAAATATTTTTACTTTTTTAAAACACACCTGCCCCAAACCCACTGGATCCGGGCTTTTTGTCCCGGCGGCCAGCGGGGATTTTCCTATTTTTACAAGTCATCAAATGATCCATACCATGTCGGCATCCGCATTATTGCTGGGAAGAGACCAATTCGGTCATCCGGACAACAAAGGCAAACTCATGAGCGACCAGGAGGCCCTCAGGCTGCTGGAGGAATGGGTGGAAAATGACCGGCTTCGGTTGCACATGCGCCAGGTGGCAGCCGTCATGAAGGCCTGGGCCCTGGAAAAGGAGGGTGCCAGCGAACAGGTGGCCCGATGCTGGGAACAGGCCGGCTTGTTGCATGATGCGGACTGGGAAAAATACCCGGACCGTCATTGCCGGGTGATCGTGGAGAAACTCGAGCAGTTGGAACTGGACCCGGATATGATCCATTGCATAGCCTCGCACGGACCCCGCTACTTTGGCGTGGAACCTGTCAGCAGCATGGACCGCATGATTTACATGTTTGATGAACTCTCCGGTTTCATCCATGCGGCGGCCCTGATCCGTCCCACCCGCTATGAGGGCATGGACGTGAAGGGGATTCTCAAAAAACTAAAAACCCCCTCCTTTGCGGCGCAGGTTTCCAGGGAAGATATCCAGGATGCCCTTTCCCGCATCCCCTATCCGCTCGAAGAGATCATCGCATTCATCATCGGGCACCAGGCCGGCGTGCAATAAGCTTCCGCCCGGTTACCTTTGCTGCGCGCCCTGGCCAAATAGGTATAGGTTGGCATTGTTCACGGAAACCAGGATTTCGCGTTTTCCGCCTGCCAGGTGAAACAGGGCCGCATCGCGCGCTTCCCCGCGCAGGAACAGCCCGCTTTGCATTGGTTCCACATAATGCAGCCGGTGGCCACTGTCAGACAGAAAGGTCGTTCCGTAATTGGCATCAAATCGGCCCGTCTGCGGCTTGACCCCGAAGAAGTTGCCGGCCAAAAACAGGTCGGCCAGCCCGTCGCCGTTGAGGTCGGAGGCCAGGATGGTAAACACCGGCGACATCTGGGCCCGTATGCCCAGGGGCTGCATGATAAAATGTCCCTTCCCGTCATTGAGGAACAGGCAGGTCTGGGCCTGCTCGACTCTCAGCACCGAAGCATGGGAAAGCTGTTGGGGGGTAAAAATGTCCTCTATGCCCTTACCGGCATAGGCGTCAAAACGCAGGAATTTCTTTTTCAGCCCCGGCATCTCGGCTTCCATTTCCCCTTTCAGGAAAAAAGGATAGGCCCTGCCGTCGGTCTTATAATAGACGGGTATGCATTCTGTCTGCCCGTTTTTATCAAAATCCTCCACATATAGCCTGGCCGGGTGGGCCGTGTCAGCGCGGATCCGTGAATTAAGCCCGAAGTTGCCGGCCACCAGGTCCGGGTAGCCGTCCCCGTTGATATCAGCAACGGTCAGGCAATTCCACCAGCCGGAAGAATGAGCTATTTCCGCATCCTTTTCCAGCCGGCCGTTGCGGTACCGGAGTACCGTGACACTCATCCAGTCGCCAACCACCACCAGCTCATTGTGGCCGTCCCCGTCGATATCCGCCCAACGGGCGTCGGTAACCATGCCCAGGTGCAACAGGTCCGGGGCCACTGTAGGGGTGACGTCGCTGAAATGCCCGCGGCCGTCGTTGTGCAGCAGTATGCTGGAAGGGATCAGCCCGTAGCTGCCGGGGATACTCCGCCCGCCGATAAAGAGGTCGGGGCGCCCGTCTCCGTCAAAATCCCCCGCTCTAACGCAGGACGCATTGACCGAGATCCGTGGCCATCCCTCAGAGGCCCGGCTGAAATGGCCCTTTCCATCGTTGAGGTAAAGCCTGCATTCCAGGTAGGGAGATCCTTCCCGGGCCTGGTTACCGCCGGAAGCGGCCACCAGGTCGAGGTCACCATCCCCGTCGGCATCAAAAAAGACGGCCCCGGTATTTTCAAAATATTTATCCGCAATAAAGGCTTCCTGCGGTTGTTGGCGGAAATGACCGCCGCGTTCCTGGACAAAGAGTTTGGCCGTGTCCCCGCTTGCGCTTCCCATGAAAAAATCCTCGAGCCCGTCTCCGTTCACGTCTCCCACCGCGAGTTTGGGGCCTTCGGTGGAGAGCATTTTGGGTATGAGTTTTTCGGCATTGAAATCTATGAAGTCGTTTTCGCGGTGCCGGATATTGCCATTGAAATGGGAGCGGGTGATATCGGTATAGAGCGCTTTGACCGAAGGCGGGGCCTCCGGCCTGCCGGGCAGGGCATCCCCTTCATTCAGGGTCAGGGTGCGGTCGGTGGCCGGGTTCCTGATTACCTGGTATCGTTCCCCTTTCCAGCAGATAACCAGGCTGTCCACCCGGGCGGAGTCCCCCAGACCAAAATGAAGTACGGGATCCATGCTGCTTTCAAAGCCACGGCCCGGCATCTGCTCCAGGACCTGTTTATTGCCGCCGGCATAGAGGGTGACCCGGGCACCCAGCCCATAGGTATTGGGGGCCCTGCCCGCCGGTTTGATATTGAGGAAATGGTGGTGCATTTTTTCGGAACTCATGTTGCGGTACAGGAAGGCCTCCATGTTCTCATTGTTGATGACCAGGTCCAGGTCACCGTCCCCGTCCAGGTCGCCATAGGCAGCCCCGTTGGAAAAACTAGGCAGCCCAAAACCCAGCGAGTCCGCCCGGTTTTTGAACATCAGGTTGCGCTGGTTGACAAAAGCGTAATTGGGTATGGGTACGGAAGGCATTTTGGACAGCAGGTTTTTATAATCCAGCCCTTTTTCACGCACCTGGTTCATCATTTCCTGGCTGCCGAAGAATTCCAAAAAATCCTGGTCGGTCAGGTCACGGCTGATGCCGTTGCAGACGTAGAGGTCCTTCCAGCCGTCGTTATCAAAATCAAAACTCAGAGCCCCCCAGCTCCAGCCGGTGGCATCGACCCCGGCCAGCTGGGCGATTTCACTGAAAGTGCCGTCGTGGTTGTTGAGCTGCAGGCAGTTGCTGGTTACCTGGTAATGAAAATCAAGATCCTTACGCTGGCGGAGCACTTCGAACTCATCGAATTTCATGGTCGTCTTGAGCCTGAAATCGCTTTCCGGGAGCATTTCCGTGGTGAAGATGTCCAGGTAACCATCGTTGTTGATATCGGCCATGTCCGAGCCCATGGAACCCTGGCTGATATGGCCCATGGCATCGTTGATGACCTCCCGGAAGGTCCCATCATGCTGGTTGATATAGAGGTAATCCCTTTCGAAAAAATCATTGGATACGTAGAGATCCTCCCATCCGTCGTTGTTCACATCCCCGACGGTCACCCCCAGCCCGAACCCGATTTCCGAAGAATAAATACCCGCCTGGGCACTGACATCCGTAAAATGGCCATTGTCATTGCGGTAGAGGCGGTCCCCGTTGACCGGGTCCCTCACACCGCGCAGGTTGCTGTTGTAACCAAAGCTTTCTACCGACCGGTTGGAATTGTTGAGCACAAAACAGTCCAGGTCGCCGTCGTGGTCATAATCAAAGAAGATGGCCTGGGTGGATTCCCCCCGGTCGTCGAGCCCATAGGCATGGGCCTCTTCCTTAAAGGTGCCGTCATGCTGGTTGATATAGAGTTCATTGGCCCGGTCGTCCCCCGGGATTTCGCCGCTGTTGCAAACATAGATATCCAGCCAGCCATCCCCGTTGATGTCAACCATCGTCACCCCTGTGTGCCAGTGATGGCTGCTTTGCAGGCCCGCCCCTGCCGTGACGTCCTGGAAATGCCAGTCCCCGCGGTTGAGGTAGAGTTTGTTTTCATGCTGGTTGGAGGTGAAAAAAATATCGGGCCGGCCGTCATGGTCGATGTCTCCGATGGCCACGCCGGCGCCATTGTAAAAATTACGGTACCTGAAAATGTTGAAGTCTTTGGCATCCTCCACCCTGTTGACAAAATCGATGCCCGTACGGGAGGAAGGCTGCAGCTGAAACAGGGTATCTTTGGCCTGCGGGACTGCAGGGGAATGACAGGAAAAAAAGGCCGGGAAAAAACTCAAGGAGAGTGCTGGTAAAGCGAATCGCCGGATGATCTGGGTAAAATGCAGGGACACTTTTTAAAAGAATGGTTTTCGTGATTTACTGGCAAGCAGGCCGCAGGGTCTGTTTTTTCCGGAATCTGGCAACCCTGCACCGGGCAAAGTTACCTGTAAATTCCGGTGTCAAAAAATTTGCCTCCCCATTATGACGCGGGATTGTTTATTTTGCAAACCCCTCAGATGGGAATCTCTATATGAAAAAGTGGTTTGCAGGCATCCTCGCTTTGTTATTGCTGGCCCTGGCGGGCATCTATTTACTGATCCCCTCCCCGCTGCACATCGTGCGGATCGCTTCGCTGAAGTGTACGACCGGGGGAGCCTTCCGTGTCCTCTCCGATACCGGCCACTGGAAAAAATGGTGGCCCTGCCAGCAACCGGACTGCCACTGCCCGTCCATGGACAGCGGCGGATATGTGCAGGGCGGTCTGCTTTACCATCTGAGCGGAAAATCAAACAGCACCCTGCAGGTGGGCATCCGGGAAGGCAACACGGAGCTGGAGACCCTTGTGAGTTTCATATCACTGGGCCCCGATTCGGTCGCCCTGGACTGGAGCGGCAGCCTCCCGGCCGGCAAGGGCCCGCTGGCACGCCTGAGCAGCTACCGCCGGGCGCTGCGCCTGGCAGACAACATAAGTTCCCTGATCGGATACCTTCGTCCCTATCTGGAAAACCCGGAACATATTTATGGGATGCCCATCAGCCTGTCCTCCATCAGCGATACCCTGCTATACGCCACGCGCAAACAGACGGATACCTTCCCTTCCACCACCGATATTTACGGGATGGTCTCCGCCATCAAAGCATATACCAGCAGCCAGGGGGCAAAAATAACGGGGCAGCCCATGTTAAATATTACAAAAATAATGAATGCCAAATACCAGGTGATGGTAGCCCTTCCGGTTGACCGTACCATCAGGGGCAACGGGGAAATTTTTGAACGTAAAATGATACCGGGGAATTTTATGGTGGCCTATGTTAAGGGGGGGGCCTATTCAGTAAATCAGGCCATGGAACAGATGCAGCTTTACTTTGATGACTACCGGAAAGTGTCGATGGCCATCCCATTTCAGTCCCTGGTTACCGACCGGTTGGAGCAGCCCGATACCTCGCGCTGGGTCACCAAGATTTATGCACCGGTTTTTAGGTGATTTTGACCGGATTTAATTGTCCGGCTAGCCGCTGTTTCGTAATTTCATCCACTGATTGCCAGGCCATGGGTGATAGATTGGCCGCAAGCTTGCCAATATTGGTACTTCGACCAAAATTCTGCCTTCGCCGATGAAATATCTTCCGTTTTGTATTTTTTCCATCCTCTTGCTTTGTGCCGTCTGTAAGCGGATCTATGCCCAGCCCTCCGGGCCGGACACGGCCAGTTCAGGTCAGCCGGCCACCTATCTGTACTCCCTGTACAGCAGGGAGCTGGCAGGCAGCCTGCGCATCTATAACGGTGACCAGTATATCCCATACGGCAAAAAAACCAAGAACGCCCCTTTTTATGCCTCAGACAGCCTGCTGCAGGGCGATGTGTTTTACGACGGTACCCTTTACCGTGAAATAGGCCTGCTCTATGACCAGGTCAGCGATGACATCATCATCAATAACCCCGACAATTCCGGAAAAATAAAACTGGTGGGCGACAAGATCAGGTATTTCAAACTGCAGGGGCATTTGTTTGTAAGGCTGAACCCCGATTCCCAAGGGATGAAAATGGATGGATTTTATGACTGGACCTATTCGGGCAGGGTCAATGTGTTTGTGAAGCGTGAAAAAAAAATGGAGTTTGCCGCCAGGGCCGAAGATGATGTGCCCCGCTACGTGGAATACAAGCATTACTTTATCGGAATGGGTGCCCGGTATTATCCGGTCAGCAGCGAAAAATCACTGCTGGACCTGTTATCGGACCATAAGAGCCTCCTGAAAAAATACCTCCGGTCCTCCGGCCTGAAGTTCCGCAAAAAACCAGAGGAAACCATCAACGCAGCAGCCTCCTATTATTCGCAATTAAAAAACTAACATGCGCCACCCGCACCTCCTTTGGCTGATATGTTGCCTGTTGCTGACGGCTGTTTGGCAAACGGCCCCCGGGCAGCGCCCCGCAGAGATCAGTGGTGATTTTGAAGGGTATTCCTTTTCCAGGCTGGTAGAGCAGATCGAGGCCCGGACCCCCTACCGCTTCTTCTATGACTCTACGCAGACCGACAGCCTGGTCATCCATGTCAGTGGCAGCCACCTGCTGATCCGGGATCTGCTTGACCTTGTCTTCAGGCAAACGGACTTCCACTACGCCATTGACCCCGAGGGGCGGATATTCGTTATCAGGAAATTTCCGATCCAGTCCTCCCTTCCGCCGCATTATTTCGACCCCGGCAACCCTTCCCGGGCACCGGGCGGCCTGCCGGAGGAATTGAACGGACCCGAGGATGCGGGTCCGGTGAAGGACCGTTTGAAAGTATCCCCGGAAAACAAACTCTTTGACATCGGCAGCCCCACGGCCAGGCAGGCAGGTAACCGGGCTGTCATTGCCGGTTACCTGCGGGATGTCAAAAGCGGGGAACCCATCATTGGGGCCACCGTATATGTGGATAGCCCTGCGGTCATCGCTACCACCGACCAGTTTGGTTATTATTCGCTGAGTCTGCCCAGGGGAAAGCATCTCATCAAAATAAGCGCCTTTGGCATGAAGCCAACCCGCCGGCAGGTCATACTGCACAGTGACGGCAAGCTCAATATTGAGCTGCAGGAATATGTAGCGAGCCTGAAGGCGGTGGTGGTCACTGCCAAAAAGGGATCCGGCCCACGAAGCATCCAGATGGGTGTCAACCGGCTCACCATCAAGACCATCAAACAGGTTCCTGTGGTTTTCGGGGAGGCAGACGTGCTCAAAGTGGTGCTGACCCTGCCGGGTGTCACCTCCGTGGGAGAATCCAGTAACGGGTTTAACGTACGGGGGGGGTCCACCGACCAGAACCTGATCCTGTTCAATGATGCCACCATCTATAACCCAAGCCACCTGTTTGGTTTTTTCTCCGCCTTCAACCCCGATGTGGTCAAAGGCATCGAGCTCTATAAAAGTGCCATACCGGAAAAATACGGCGGCAGGCTCTCTTCGGTGCTGGATGTTTCCATCCGCGATGGCAATAACAAAAAGTGGTCGGGTTCGGCCGGCATCGGGCCGCTGACCAGTAAGATCACCCTGGAAGGCCCCATCAAAAAAGAAAAGACCTCGCTGATTGCGGCGGTGAGAACCACCTATTCCGACTGGCTGCTGAAGGCCATACCCGACAATTCCTATTCGAAAAGCAGCGCCAATTTCTATGATGTCAATTTCCACCTCACCCATATTGCCAATGCCAGGAACACCCTTTATCTGACGGGCTACATGAGCCAGGACCGCTTCAACCTGAACAACGACACCACGTACAAATACGCCAACAAGAACCTCAACCTCAAATGGAAGCATATCTTCAACAACAGCCTGTTTGCCGTGCTGACGGCCGGGGTGGACCATTACCAGTATGCCGTTTCCAGCACGCAGAACCCCGTCAATGCCTACCAGCTGGGCTTTGATATCAGCCAGCTCTATGTAAGGGCCGACTTCAGCTACGCTCCGTCCAACCGGCACACTTTCTCCTATGGGCTCAATACCATGCGCTATCAGCTGAACCCCGGCTCCTTTAACCCCATCGGGCCCCGGTCGCTGATCGTGCAAAATACGGTGCCCACCGAACAGGCCCTGGAATCGGCCCTCTACCTGGGAGACCAGTATTCGGTCAGCAGCAACCTGTCGGTGAATGCCGGGATCCGCTATTCGCTGTTCAATTACCTGGGTCCGCATGATGTATATAATTACAGCCCGGGTCTTCCCCGCGAAACGGTCACCCTCCAGGATACCAGTCATTACCCGGGTGGCAAGGCCATCAAAACATACCATGGGCCGGAATTCAGGTTTTCCATGCGATACACCCTTTCCGACAACGCTTCCCTGAAGTTCTCCTTCAATACCCTGCAGCAGTACATACACCTGCTCTCCAATACCACCACCATTTCCCCGACCGATATCTGGAAACTGAGCGATCCCCATATCGCCCCCCAGCAGGGCAACCAGCTGTCGCTGGGCTATTATCATAATTTCAGGTCCAATATGTTTGAAACCTCTGTGGAAGTCTATTATAAACAACTGCACAACTACCTGGATTATAAAAGCGGGGCTTCCCTGGTGCTCAACCACCACATTGAAACGGATGTATTCACCACCCGGGGCAAGGCTTACGGCATCGAACTGCTCGTCAAAAAAACAGCCGGCAAGGTCAACGGCTGGTTAAGCTATACGTTTTCCCGGACCTTCCTGAAGCAGGATGATCCGCTGGCGGGGGAACTCATCAACGGAGGCCGCTACTACCCGGCCAGTTTTGACAAGCCCCATAACCTGAATTTCATCGGCAACTACCGGTTTTCGCACCGTTACAGCCTTTCGGTCAACCTGATCTATTCCACCGGACGGCCCATCACCATCCCGATTGCCGTATATAATGTCGGAGGATCGTCCACCCTGTATTATTCCGAACGGAACCAGTACCGAATCCCGGATTATTTCCGGTCGGATATCTCCGTCAACCTGGATGGCAACCATAGGGTCAAACAAAAAACGCATAATTCCTGGTCGGCCGGAATCTATAATGTTACCGGGAGACAGAATGCCTACTCGGTTTATTTTATCCAGGAGAACGGCAAAGTAAAGGGCTACCAGCTATCCATATTCGGAACGCTGATTCCCTTTGTAACCTATAACATCAAATTTTAACGGGCCTGAAATGCCTTTTGCCGGAAAAACAGAAGCAGTGTAAACAACGATTTAATTAATCAGGGAGTCTCCGGAACTCCCGGATAAACCAACAAAGCAAAACCAGATGCACATCCGTCTTTATCCATATGTCCTGCTGCTGATGTCGGGCCTGTACCTGTCCACCGGGTGTAAGAAGCCCTTCATGCCCCCGGCCATCAGCGCCCCTACCCATTTTTTGGTGGTGGACGGCTTTATCAATGCCGGTGCAGGCGGGGTAACCACCATATTGCTCAGCCGGACCCGAAGCCTGGTGGATACCCTGCCCAACATACCGGAAACACATGCACAGGTTTCCATTGAGGACCAGGCCGGGGGCAGTTTCCCCCTGCAGGAACAGGGTACCAACGGTACCTACCTCAGCCAGCCCCTGCAACTCAACCCGTCGGGGCAGTACCGGCTCGCCATCACCACCGCGGATGGCAGCAGCTACCAGTCCGATTTTGTTAACTGCAAACTGACCCCGCCCATCGACTCTGTCACCTGGCAGCAGCCGGGGGACCTCACCATTTCGGTGAGTACCCATGATCCCGCCAATTCCACCCATTATTACCGCTGGGACTATAAGGAGACCTGGGAATACCATGCGCAGCTGGAAACGCCCTGGGGCCTTAAAAACGGAATCATTTTTGCCACCGATTCCACCAACCAGACCTATAAATGCTGGTCGACGGTAGGCTCCAGCAACATCCTGCTCGGCAGCTCCTCTTCGTTGAGCCAGGACGTGATCTATGAGCTACCCATCGAAGTGATTCCGCAAAATGACGAGCGGCTTGCCGTGCGCTACAGTATGCTTCTGGAGCAGTACGCCCTGACCCTGGATGCCTATAACTACTGGCAGACGGTGCAGAAAAATTCCCAGCAGCTCGGCACCCTCTTTGACCTGCAGCCCTCCCAGGTCACGGGTAATATTCATGCCTTAAGCGGATCCGGCCAGCCGGTAATTGGATATGTCAGCGCTTCTTCGGTGCAGCAGCAGCGGATTTTCATCTATGAGACGCAGCTGACAGGCTGGCTGGCCAATCCTTCGGGAGGATACGGCTGCCCCCTGTCGCAGACTCCGGTTGATCCGAACAATTTTACCATATTCACCGATACTGACCCCAATGATGCCCCCTATTATTTTATTACAGGCGGGCCGCTGGTGGTTTCCAAAAAACCATGCCTGGACTGCACCTATAACGGGGGGACCAATATCAAACCATCCTTTTGGTGAGGAACAAAAAATCAACCATGCACAAAACAAATAGACGCCCGCCCTTTTATAAAACAACTGCCTGGCTGATCCTGCTGGCTGCCTGTAGCCTGACCGTTATGGGTCAGGAGGGATCTGCCGACAGCCTGGCTGTGCAGTTCACCCGTTACCAGACCCAACATGTTCAGCAGGAGATCTATGTGCACACCGATAAGACGGTCTATGTGACCGGTGAAACGATATGGTTCAAAGTCTATGTAATGGACCATAGCCTGCACCGGCCCTGGGGTCTTGAAAAGCTGGCCTATGCGGAGATCATCTCCCGGGATCAGAAACCCGTCCTGCAGGCCAAAATAGGGCTTGACTCCGGACATGGTCACGGCTATTTCAACATCCCCCCCGGGCTCAGGACAGGGAACTACACCCTGCGTGCATATACCAGCTGGATGAAAAATTTTGACCCCGGTTTTTATTTCGAAGCGCCGCTGACCCTCATCAATACGGTCCAGGCGCCCCCGGCGGCGGAGCAGGCCCCTAAACCAACGAGTGTGGTGCAGTTCTTTCCGGAGGGTGGAAACCTGGTTAGCGGACTGGCTTCCCGGGTCGCCTTTAAGGTGACCGGGCCCGCAGGGCAGGGATTGCCAGCCGAAGGCTGGGTAACGGGCAGCGGGGGCGATACGGTCGCCCGGCTGGTTACCAGGCGGTTCGGGATGGGCTCTTTCCAGTTCACCCCCCGGGAAGGATCAACCTACCAGGCCTGGCTGAAACTGCCGGACACCCTGCTGCAGGCCACACTGCCGGCTGCCCAACCCCAGGGCTATGTATTGACCCTGCAGGACAGCGGCAACGACCACATCAACCTGTCCATCCGGGCTTCCGCGGCAATGACCGACCCAAGGGTCTACCTGTTCATCCATACCCGTCAGGTGATCAAATACGCATGGGCAGCCCGCCTGCGGGACGGGCAGGCCCTCCTGTCCATTGACAGGAAGTTACTGGGTGATGGAATCTCCCATATCACGGTTTTCAACCAGGACAGGCAGCCGGTTTGTGAACGGCTGTACTTTAAAAAGCCGGATGGTCTAATGCAGCTTACGGTGAAATCCGATCAGCCGGCCTATGGTACCCGCAAGCCGGTCCGGATCAGCCTGGAGTCAGGTCCCCGGCCAGGCGGCGCGGACCTCTCCCTATCGGTTTTCCGTACCGATTCCCTGCAGGATATTCCGGAGGAAAACATAGTAACCTACCTGATGCTGACCGCTGACCTGAAGGGTTATATAGAATCGCCCTCCTTTTACCTGGAGCCGGGGGGCAGCGGGACCGGGGAAGCGGCGGACCTGCTGATGCTCACCCAGGGATGGAGCCGTTTTCGCTGGGAAGAGGTGAACAACCCGAAAACTCCCTTTTTCAGGTACCTGCCCGAACTGGAAGGGCCCCTGATCTGCGGGGAAATCAGGCAAAAGGCCACCGGGCGTCCTGCAGGGCAGGTGACAGCCTTCCTTTCGGTGCCCGGCAGGATCTTCGACCTAAGCACGGCCACCAGCAACGCCTCCGGGGACATCCGCTTTAATACGTATGCCTTTTACGGACGCAGCGAAGTCATTATACAATCTGACAGTAATTATGTAGTAAGTATCAACAACCCCTTTTCCGAGCGGTTTTCGGGCCGTTACCAGCCGGAATTTTCCCTGTTACGCAAATGGGAGTCGACCCTGGCCGGCCGGTCGCTCAGTGCCCAGGTGGAAAACCTGTTCCTGGCGGACAGGAAACACCGACTGATTCCCTACTCAGCGGCCGACACCCTGCAGTTCTATGGTAAGCCCGACCTGCATTATAACCTCGATGACTATACGCGGTTTGTGACCATGGAGGAAGTTATGCGGGAATATGTGGGGGATGTGCGGGTGCGTAAGCAGGGTGAGCAGTTCCATTTCCGGGTGCGTAACGGGCTGTTCAATACCTTTTTTGAAGATGATCCCCTGGTCCTGGTCGACGGGGTGCCGGTGGCAGACATCTCCAGGATCATTGCCTTTGATCCGTTGAAAATAAAATCGGTGGATGTCATCTCCAGGAAATATTATTCCGGCCCGATGGTCAATGACGGACTGGTCAGTTACCAGACCTATGACGGGGACCTGGCTGGATTCCAGCTGGACCCCGGGGCCCTTGTGCTGGAATACGAAGGACTGCAGCAGCAAAAGGAATTTTATACCCCCGTGTACCAGACGGCCCAACAGCAGGCCAGCCGGCTACCCGACCAGCGCAATGTCCTGCATTGGACTCCGGATATAAAGACCGGGCCCGACGGAAAAAGCCATCTTAGTTTTTATACCTCTGATCTGAAGGGGACCTATATCGTGCTGGTACAGGGCCTGTCCGCTGACGGGCTGGCCGGCTATGGCCGCCTGAGCTTTACGGTCAGCGATTAATCAGGCGGGGACCCTTATTTGTCCCTGTACTGGATAATCAGGGCGCTGTCATTGTTGCGCGCCAGCACGAAGGCAGGCCTGCCGGCAATATCAATGGGGCTGATGTGGCGAACCTGGCCTTTGATTGTCAGGCCATTGACCGACTCGGCCGAAAAACGGCCCCTGCCCTGGTTAACCAGGACGGTTCCATAATCGGCATCATATCGTCCCATCTGGATATTGTTCTCATAGTAATTTCCCACCAGCAGTATATCTGGCAGAGAATCACGGTTGGCATTGACCACCACCGCGTCCCTGAAGGGGCTCAGCTGGGCCTCCCAGGGCAGTGCCTGCAGGGTGAATTCCATATTGCCTTTGTTCATCAGAACCGCATTGGAAAAATAATTGGCCGTCAGCAGCTCGGCGCTGGCCAGTTTGGAAGAAGAAAAAAGGTCCGCCAGGGAGGCCTTCGCAAAATCTTCCGCATACAAAAATCGCTTCTTCATTCCCGGCATCTGTTTTTCCAGTTCGTCCTTTCCAGCAAAGGGAATTTCCTTTCCCATGAGGTAATAGGTGAGTATCTGTTCTTTTTTTCCGTTGCCGTCAAAATCATAGTAATACATCCTGACCGGCTCCTGCTCGGAGGCCTTGAGCCGGCTGTTCAAACCCAGGTTTCCGGCCACCAGGTCGATGCGGCCGTCGCCGTCCAGGTCCACGGGAAGGATGAAATTCCACCATCCCTTCCTGTCTGTCAGAACCCGGGTGGTAAAGGCCCCGCCTTTATTGAGAAAGGCCAGAATGCCCCCCCATTCCAGGCAGACAACCAGGTCCTTTCGGCCATCGCCGTCCATGTCGGCCCAGACGGCCTTGGTCACAAATCCCACATGGGATAAATCGCTGCTGTATTGCT
The DNA here is from genome assembly GCA_903906365.1 of uncultured Bacteroidota bacterium. GTDB lineage: Bacteria > Bacteroidota > Bacteroidia > Chitinophagales > Chitinophagaceae > Puia. The sequence goes on from CAIVKC010000046.1 coordinate 170,041, forward strand.
GGGTCACATCTGTAAAATGTCCCTTACCATCCCCCTGCAGCAGGTAGCTCCTGGGGATCTGGCCGTAATTATAGGGAACAGACCTGCCGCCGATAAACAGGTCAGCATAGCCATCCCCGTTAAAATCACAGGGCACCACACAGGAAGCATTGACGAACACACTGTCAAAGGCATGCGTGTTTTTATGAAAATGGCCCCTGCCGTCATTGAGGTACACCCGGGGGGTCAGGTTGGAGTCCGCGCCGAAGTATTCGTTGCCGCCGCTGGCCACTACCAGGTCCGGGCTGCCGTCCCGGTTCAGGTCGACCAGGCAGGCATCCACATCCTCGGTGGTAGAATCACGGTCCAGGTCGGGCTGGGGAAGGCGCGTAAATCTGCCCATCTTGTCCTGCAGGAGGACAACCCCCTTTTTCCATTTGGAGGCTCCGAGGTATATATCCGGCAATCCGTCCTGGTTCATGTCCCCCACGGCCAGGGCCGGCCCTTCGGTGGAGAGCATATGGGGGATCAGCGGTTCGCGGTCAAATTCGTGAAAATCATTTTCCTCATGTTTATAGTTCAGTCCGGTCCGGGAGGTGATGTCGGCCATCGGTCGGGTCGGGTTTTTCCGGTAGTCGGTGATCTTTGTATAATCGAAGCGCGGCAGATGCTCCCGGTAACTGACCGTCATAAAGGGGGTATCCTTACTGAGCCGAAGGGGTTCATAGCTGTTGTCAGGCCAGATCAGGAAAGCCGAATCAATCCGGGTCCTGTCCAATCCGATATGAACGGGCGTCTCCGAAGAAGACAGAAAGCCCCGGACCGGGTACTTTTCATAGGTCCGGATGCCTCCGTTGGCAAAGAGGACTATTTTGGCACCCAGCGCGTTGATGTTTTTGGCCGGGCCCCTGAGGCGAAGCTCCACGAAAGCCTGTTGCTTTTTGTTGTTGCTTTTATTTTCATACAGCAGGGCGGGCTCATCGATATTGTTCACCAGCACGTCCAGGTCTCCGTCATTGTCAAAATCCGCATATACGGCGCCGTTTGAAAAAGTGCGCCTGTCATGGAGTATCCTGCCGTCGAGATCCTTAAAACCCATATCCCCTTCATTGTGGAAAAACTTGTTGGGTATCTTGATCTGCGGAAACTTATCGATCAGGTCCAGGTCTTTTTGGTCCAGGCTCTCCTGCCGCATTTTTTCCTGCAGCTCCTGGTTGGAGACAAAATTGATATAGTCGATGTCATTGAGTCTTTTGGGGATTCCGTTGGAAATGAACAGGTCTTTGAGTCCGTCATTGTCGAAATCAAACCACAGGGGGCACCAGGACCAGTCGGTGGCGTACACCCCCGCATAAAGGCCTATTTCGCTGAACATGCCGTTGCGCCGGTTCAGCTGCAGGTTGTTGCGTGTATATTGGTAATTATAGCCATAGCCGATTTTGAGGTTGAATATATCATAGGTATCCTCCCCTTCGGATCGTTTCAGGATATAGGGGTCGTAAGGCAGCATATCGACGGTCATCACCTCGGGGTACGCGTCGTTGTTGACATCGGCCACATCCACCCCCATGGAAAACTGGCTGGTGTGCATCATCCGGTCCTGCAGCTGGTCTGCAAAACTGCCATTGTGCTGGTTGATGTAGAGATAATCATTTTCGTGGAAGTCATTGCCGATGTAGAGATCGGGATAGCCATCCAGGTTGATATCCGAAACGGCAATCCCCAGCCCGTATCCGATTACAGAGGAATGGATGCCGGAGGACTTGGTCACATCGGTGAATTTGCCGCCCCCTTCATTGCGGTAGAGATGATCCCCGGAGAGGGGATTATAGGTTTCCAGCTTCTGGTTACGGGGGCCGAAGGTGCCGTTCTGGTGAATGGAATGGTTCAGCAGGTACATGTCCAGGTCCCCGTCCATATCATAATCAAAGAAAACGGCCTGTGTGCTGAAACCCGAAAAATCAAGCCCGTACTCTTTGGCCTCGTCCTTATAAAAGGGGACTCCCTGGGCATCGATTCCCTGGCAGATGAGCAACTGGTTATGGCTGTGCAGGGTCTCATGGTTGCCCACCCGGCAGATATAGAGGTCAAGCAGTCCGTCGTTGTTGATGTCGATGACGGATACACCGGTTGACCAGCCGCCGTCTTCAGGGATCCTGGCCTGGGCGGTTACATCTTTAAAACGAAGGCCTCCCTGGTTGAGGTACAATTTATTTTCTCCCTGGTTGGCGGCAAAGAACAAATCGATTTTCCCGTCATTGTTGAAGTCCCCGGCCCCCACGCCGCCGCCATTATAGTAATACATGTATTTGAATACGTTGAACTGCTGGGTGGGCGTCAGTTTATTGGAAAAATCCAGCCCGGTCTGCTGGTTATCCAGGACCTCAAAGAGGGCATCCTGCGGTGGCTGCGAGGCCGGGGTATGGCAGGAAGACACCGAAAACAGGGTGCAGCAGATCGCTGCCACCATGGTCAGGCCCTTCCGAAAATATTTCACTGATAAAAACATGATTTGATGGCTATGAAATGAAACAAATGTACTGGCAATGCCCTGATTATCGGCGGGCTGCCCCTTACTATTTATGCGCCCTGTCCTGCACTTCATAGAGGACGGGGTAATCATCGTTTCTTAAAAAAAGCAGGCAACGGCGGCCCTTTGAGCGGATCTGAACCAGGTCGCGTACCTGCCCGGCAAGCTGCAGGCCCGATTTACCGGCAGGCAGGGGGCTGAAGCCCCCCTTCCCGTCTCCGATCAGCACATGCCCGAAACTGGCGTCGAGCCGACCGAACTGGGGCAGGAACCCGAATTCGTTTCCGCCCAGCACCAGGTCGGGATGACCATCCTGGTCCAGGTCCAGGCTGTTTATTGCCTGTACATTTGAAAACTGCACGGCCTGCGGCAGGTTTTGCAAGCGGAATGTACCCGCCCCCTCATTAAAGGCAATGACTGAAGCTGGGTAGTTGAAGGTTTTTACCTGGCTGGATTGAATGAGTTGGGAGGGGAAGAGTTCCTGGATGCTTTTTTTGGCAAAGGCCCCATGCTTGAGGTTCTGCTTTTTGAGCGTGGGGATCTGTTCTTCCAAATCATGTTTTAGGAAAACAGGCATATCCCTGCCCTCCACGGTGCGGGTCATGATATTATCCACGGTTCCGTTCTGGTCAAAGTCGTTGATCCATAACCGGACGGGATTGGCGGCATCGGGTCTGAGGTAGAAATTTTCGCCGATATTGCCCAGCACCAGGTCCAGCCTGCCGTCCCCATTGAGATCAACCGCCGAAACCGACTGCCACCAGCCATACAGCTGCCCGAGGTTGGTCTTGACCTCCTCGAAATGGTCTTTGCGGAAAGAAAAGACGCGGGGTGCCATCCATTCCCCGGCTATCACCAGTTCCGCGGCACTGTCGCCGGTGACATCGGCCCAGACCGCTGAGGTGACCATCCCGATCCGGGCGATGTCCGGGTTTTTAGAGGCCGCCATATCGGTAAAATGTCCCTTTCCGTCATTGACGAACAGGTAAGAGACCGGGGAGGATCCGTATTCGCGGGGCACACTCCTGCCGCCTATAAACAGGTCGGGATATCCGTCATGGTTAAAGTCGCAGGCAATGGCTACGGCGGTGTTGACACCAAAATTACTGGGAGGAAAAGCCGAGCCGTCCAGGGTGAAGTGGCCCTTTCCGTTATTTTTGAACAAGCGCAGCTGCATCTGGCGGCTGTAGGGGGGGTGGTTGTTACCGCCCGGCCCGATCAGCAGGTCCAGGTCCCCGTCGGAATCGGCGTCAAAAAACAGGACTGCCTCATCTTCGAAATCGGCGAACTGCGCAAAAGCAGGTTCGTCCATTTTCAGGAAGCTCCCCTCCCTGGTCTGCAAATACAGCTGGCCCGGGTGGGCGGAAGTGCCTCCGATGTATACATCATCGAGCCCGTCCCCGTTGACATCGCCCACCGCCGCCTTGGGACCTTCCCGGGAAAGCATTTTAGGCAGGTTGCGCTCGTAATAAAAATCAATATTATCGTCTTCGGTGTGCTTGTCAAAACTGGCAGCCCTGCGGTGCAGCAGGAAGGCCGAAGAATCCGGTAAAGCCAACGCAGGGACCGGCTGGGCTTTCTCCGGCTGGCTGATCAAATGCACGGTGTCCAGGGCCGGGTGGTCAAAACGGCTGAATGTATGGTCTGGCCAGGTGATGACCATGGAATCCACCGCGGTGAGGGCGCCCAGCCCGATGAGCTGCTTATAATCGACCGATGACTGGAAACCCCGGCTTGGAAAGAGTTCACGGTAAAAGACCTGTTTATCCTTATACACCTTGATTTTGGCGCCGATGGCAAAACTGTTTTGCCCCCTTCCTTTCAGTATGACACCGATATAATGATTATGGTTGAGCTCGCGGGCATTGTTTCGGTAGATGAAGGCGGGCCCGTTTTCGTTATTAATCACCAGGTCCAAATCCCCGTCATTGTCCAGGTCACCGTAGGCAGCGCCATTGGCAAAGGAAGCCTGGGTAAAGCCCCAGGATATACCCCGGTCATCGAACTGCAGGTTGCCCTGGTTGTGAAAGGCTTTATGCAGCATGGGGTTTACCGGGATCTTCTTTAAAATCTCCTCCACCTGGTCCTTTTTACCGGTGAGTACCATATTCCGGATGATGTCGTTGGCAAAGAAATCCATGAAATCCAGGTCGGTCACATCCTTATTTACCCCGTTGCAAACATAGATGTCAGAGAACCCGTCATTATCCATGTCAAACATCAGGGCGCCCCAGCTCCAGTCGGTGGCCGACACCCCGCTGTAATTGGCGATGTCCAGGAATTTGCCGCTGCCGTTGTTGAGCTGCAGGCAGTTTTTCATGTATTGGTGATAAAAACCGGCCTTCACTTTGGCATTGTAGAGGTCTATGTTGTCAAAGGCGCCCAGGGTCTTAAGCCTGTAGTCGTCCCCCGGCAGCATATCGGTAGTGAAGATCTCCGGGTAACCATCGTTATTGATATCAGCCAGGTCAGCCCCCATGGAGGAAAAACTGGTATGCCCGAACCAGTCTTCGAGCTCATCCTTAAAAGTGCCGTTGCCCTGATTGATGTAGAGATAATCCCTTTCATAGGAGTCGTTGGAAACAAAAACATCCGGGTATCCATCCCCGTTGATATCTCCTATGGTGACCCCGAGCCCGAAACTGATCAGGCTGCCATGAATGCCCGCCTCCCGGGTGACTTCCGTAAAATGGCCGTTGTCGTTGCGAAACAGGTGATCGCCGCCGCCTTTGAGAAAAGGGGCCACCGGCCACTGGGCATCGGGCAGGTCCCGGCGGTTGGAGTTGTTGAGGGTATTAACGGGAATGGGACTGTTGTTGATCATAAAACAATCCAGGTCGCCGTCATTGTCATAGTCAAAAAAGGACACCTGGGTGGTATAGGCTGATATATCCAGTCCGTATTGGGCGGCCGACTCGGTAAAAGTCAGGTCGTGGTTATTGATATAGAGTTTGTTTTTGCGGTGGCCGGTGCTCATGTGGCCGGAGTTGCAAATATAGATATCCAGCCAGCCGTCGTTGTTGATATCCACCAACACGACTCCCGTGCTCCACATGCTGTCCTGGGACATGCCTGAACGGGCTGTAATATCCTCGAATTGAAAATGGCCCCGGTTGAGGTAGAGTTTGTTGGTCCCCATATTGGAGGTAAACAGTACGTCGGCCAGGCCGTCGTTGTTCAGGTCCCCAATGGCCACCCCGCCGCCGTTGTAGAAGTTGCGGAACAAAAAACTGTTCTCCAGCCTGCCATCGACCACTTTATTGTTGAAGTCTATACCGGAATTCTCCACCCGTTCGAACAGTGTTTTCTCATGGGGGCCATTACAGCCTCCGGAGATCAGCAGTGAGCAGCAAAAAAAGCAGGCGGCAAGGAATTGAAATCGTTTCATGACAGGGTTCTGCTAAAAAGCGAAAGGTCATTTTTCAATGACCTTTCGCAATATATTCCATTTATTAAAAAGGATTTGTTAATACCCGGGATTCTGTTTGAGGTTCGGGTTAGCGATGATCTGCGCCTGGGGAATCGGGAACAACAGATTCTTGGGATCATCAGAAGTCTTCAGGTCCCAGGGAATCAGGTATACTCCGAAACGGATCAGATCCTGCCTTCTCCAGCTTTCCCAATAGAGCTCACGTCCTCTTTCAGCCAGCAGCGTACCGGGATCGTAGGTATTGGACGCATTGACCAGGGAGATGCTGGCAAGTGTGGATGCACCACGGGCCTGCCTGATTTGGTTTACCAGGGTCAGGGCTGGTCCTGTACCACCTGCATCAGTTGTGCGCAGGTAGGCTTCTGCCATCATCAGCAGCACGTCCGCGTAACGGAAGATCTGCAGCTGGTTATTTTGGTGACCTCCGCTGTAGTTGGCATAATCAGGTCCGTATTTTACAATACGAATACCGGCCACTTCCAGTGTATTGGCATCTGTTTCAACCAGGGCTACATCAGGAGTAAAGGCCAGGGGGTTACCATGACGGTCAACTTCCCCAACACCGGCTTCATTTTTTTGAAGTCCTACGAGCAATCCTGGCCTTAAACCGGACTGGTCAGTTACACCCGGATAGAAACGACCACCTAAACGGGAATCTTTGGTAGTGTCAATGGTACTGTTACCGGAACCTTCGAAGGTATTGTAGAAGCTGGCTACGGTAGAAAATCCATTCCAGCCGGCACCGCCATAGGAATTCTGCTGGTCCCATGAATTATAATGGAGGGTCATCATCCAGCGGGCATTGATACCGCCGCCATTGATACCGTTGTTGGAGGCAGTACCATTATTGGGCCATGCCCAGATGGCTTCCTTACCAAGGGAACCATTATGAGGTCCGAAGTTGTCAAAATAATTAGGAGTCAGGCTGTATCCGTTGGCCTGGATGGTGGTACCCAGCGCGATGACCTGTGCCATATCGGCCGGATCAAAAGTCGGGGCTGAGCGGTGAAGCCATGCGCCCTTGTTCAGGTATACTTTCATCAGCAGGAACCTGGCAGCATCCTGGTTGGCACGTCCGGCCGTAGCATTGCTGGTATTGGCAGGCAGTGAAGGGATAATGCTGGTCAGTGTGGCGATGAGCGTATCGATGGCAGCCTCTGGTCCGAGCACCGGGGCTGCTGTAATGGCGTTGTAATCAGCAATGGTCCTGTATGGAACCTGTCCATAGAGATCCAGCAAATAGAACTGGGCCACGGAGCGCAGGAAATAGGCTTCCGCCTTCTGCTGTGGGCTGGGGTTAAAAGCCAGGGTGGAGATGGCATCACTCTCAAGCTGTCCGAGGCCGCTGAACACCGAGGTGGTCTGACCATGGGTCACCTGCCAGTTATGGGAATGCAGCACGCGCCATACTCCGTTATCATCCCAGTCACCACCGCGGGTGGGCACCAGGCATTCGTCTGCAGTGTTTTCTTCCAGTGAAAAGATCTGGTCCTGTCCGTGCAGCAGCCCGTTGGCATCGTTGTAGGCACCATTGAGCAGGGATACGACATCAGGATTGCTTCCGGCCGGATTGGTAGTGAAAGTGGATTGCAGTCTCTGGTCGAGCTTGGTGCAAGCTGTCATTCCGAGAACGGCAACAGAGGTTATTATAAATTTGATGTTTCTTAGTTTCATATTTTTAAATTTTCATTGTAATAACAAAATCTTATAAAGAGAAGTTCAACCCTAAAGAAAATGTCCTTGCTGAAGGGAAACCGATATAATCGATACCCAGAGAAGGTACACCATTCAATGCCTTATTAACATTCACTTCAGGATCAAAGCCAGTATACTTTGAAATCACAAATAAATTCGTTCCTGTAAGGTAAATGGTTACGTTCTTAAAGTAGCTGATGTTTCCGGCTGAGTAACGGATGGTAGCACCACCGAGTTTGAAATAATTACCGCTTTCCAGGAACCTGGTAGAAGGCGTGATCGCATTGGCTGTTGCTTCACCGGAGTTAACCAGGTTGGCAGCGATGTTTCTTCCGCCGATGATATTACTGATGTTGGTAACGCTCATGGCCGTGTTATTGAAGATCTTGTTTCCGGTACTTCCGTGTGTGTTGATGATCAGGCTGAATTTCTTGTAATTCACGTCTGTGGTAATACCATAATACAAAGAGGGGTTAGGATCTCCGGCATAAATGGGCGCCGTGCTGTATTTGCCGATACCGTTGCTGCCAAAACCCTGGAATTGAGGCAGGTAAAATACGTCAACCGGGTGGTTGTTGGCGATGGCTTCAGAATAAGCTCCTGAAGAACCCTGGCCATGCAGCGCTCCGGTAAAGGTAAGGGGCAGTTTGCCTGCAACCGGGTAAACAAAATTGTTCTTGAAGAAGGAGAAATTCGTCTGGATGTTCCAGCTGAAATCTTTCTTCTCGATGATGCCGGCATTGAGGGCAAATTCAAAACCCTTGTTGGTAATGTAACCATTCAGGTTCTGGTATACGGTACCACCTGCTGTTGGTTCGGAAATCGTATTGAGGTAGATGGGATCCGTTGTCTTTTTATTAAAGTAATCCAGGAAACCGGTTACACGACCGTTGAGGATGGAGAAATCCAGACCGATGTCTGTGGAAGATACTGTTTCCCATTTCAGGTCGGGGTTGCCATAGTGCAGGCGGGAGATAGAACCGTTGCTGCCGTACTGGAATACGTCCACAGAGGCATCAGGTGCAAATTCCTGGTTACCCGTCTGGCCGTAACCAACCCTGAGTTTGAGGGAGTTGAATATCTTGTTGTCCTTCATGAAATTCTCGTTGGTGATATTCCATGCACCTGCCAGGGAGGGGAAGTAACCGTACTTATGGTTTACCCCGAATTTGGAGGAGCCGTCCGCCCTGAGGGTACCGGTGAGCAGGAATCTGTCCTGGTAATTCAACACCACCCTGCCGAAATAACTCTGAATGTCAACGGTAGGATCTTTGAAAGAGAAGGTGTTCAGGTTTGCCTGTTTACCATCCTGCAGGTTGTCGTAATAATGCACACCCAGCAGGTTCTGCTGATTGAGGTTATAGTCAAATCCGTAAACAGTAGTTCCGTTACCGTAGTAAGAGGTTGTCCAGTACTCATAACCGGCTACTGCATTCAAATTCAGGTCTGACGTGATTTTCTTGTTATAGCTTAACGTGTGGGTGATGGTCTGTGAAGTCAGGGTCTGCGCGTTCACGCCGGCCAGACCGTGTCCGTCGGCATTACCACCCGTAGCTTTGATCCAGCCCTGGATTTCACCGAGCTGGGATCCCAATCCGTAGTTAAGACCGTAAAGGAGTTTATATTCCAGGTCAGGCAGTATCTTATAAGCCAGAGAGGTGCTTGCCAGCACAGTGGTCACATTTCTGTGGTCATTGTAGGCGGCTGAAAGAGCCAGGGGATTTACCTGTCCGGAAGGGTTTGTCTGGTTATAGGTTCCGTCAGGGTTGACCAGGCGGAGGGTCGGGTTCCAGATCAGCGCCAGGGAGATGATGTTACCGGCACTTCCTGCATCCTGGGAAATCGGGGCAACTGTTTCAGCCACATTGGCCGCTGTCACGTTGAAATCCAGGCTCAGGCGTTTATCGAGAAATTTATACTGTCCGTTGAAATTGGCCACGTATTTTTCCAGACCGGATTTCAGCAGGATACCCTGCTGGTCAGAGGCCAGGAAGGAAGCATGGTATTTGCCATTTTCCGTACCGCCGCTCAAAGAGATATTATAGTTCTGGGTGTTGGCATTGCTGCGGAGGATCGCTTTGAAAGGATCGATGCTGGCTCCGGAATCGGATTTGGCGCCGAACTTTTGCAGGGCGCTCCGGTAACCGGTGGCATCCAGCATTTTAATGTTGCGCATGATACCGCTCAATCCGTAAGAAACGCCGCCTTCCAGCTTAGGACCGCCGGTCTGACCTTTTTTGGTGGTAATGAGAATGACTCCATTGGCACCTCTTGATCCGTAGATCGCTGCAGAAGAGGCATCTTTCAATACATCCACTGAAGCAATGTCAGAGGGGCTGATGAAGGTAAGGGGGTTGCCATCGGGGGTAGTACCCAGACCGGATGGCGCGAAGCTCGGACGGGGTGAACGTCCATCCAGGGGAACTCCGTCAATAACGTAGAGCGGTGTGTTACCGGTACGGATGGAGTTGTTACCCCTGATTTTAACCACCGTGGCACCGCCGGGCTGGCCGCTGCTGGTGATGATTTCAAGGCCGGCTACTTTACCTTCCAGCAACTGGTCGGGAGAAGCAACAATGCCCTGGTTGAAATCCTTGGCCTGCACCGAAACGACGGCACCGGTCAGGTCTTTTTTGCGGGAGGTACCATAACCAACCACCACGACATCTGTCAGTGACTGGGTAGAGGAAACGAGGGAAACACTGACAGAGGATTTGTCTGCAATGTTCACTTCCTGCTGGGTAAATCCTACCGAACTGACTACTAAAGTTTTTACTCCCGCCGGAACATTCAGTGAAAAGGCACCTGCTGCGTCTGTGGAGGTCCCGGATTTGGAACCCTTAGCCGTAACAGTGGCTCCCTGGACGGGACTGCCTTTGTCATCTAAAATTTTTCCGGTAATTAATTTTGTTTGGGAGAAAGCGATTTGTGTGAAGACTACACAAAGAAATAGCAATGCAAATCTTGCAAGCAATCGGTTGATGGTCATAATCAATGGTTTAAGCAATTTTAACTAAAAGAAACTATAAAAATTATTGAATTCTCAAAAATACTGTTGAAACTTTTATATGCAATTTTACCCTTGGTTTACACATTTATTCACCTGCTCACAAAACATCAGACAAAGACCAACATCTATCTGCTGCATATAAATAAGAAAATTTATTAACTCCCCCGAAACTTTAAAACGTCCTTAGATTCAAGCCGATACGAAATATATTTTTCCCTGTTTTCCAGGCAATAAACGGCCTCCGGATTTTTAAAGCGGACGTAAAATTGGTGTATTAATTACACATAAAACTCAACGCTATTTGCTTTTTCTTCCATTTTATTTCGATTTTTAACATTATTTTTATGTAAAGTGTTTGGATATGAAAATTGAATTTGAAATGGTGCAGCCTGATGAAGGCAGCTCTTTGCGTATTATTCACAATAAGACCAACGCCGAAGAGTATCCATGGTCTTATCATTATCATCCCGAATACGAAATCGTTTGTGTCTTATATGGCAGCGGCGCCCGTCATGTGGGCAATCATTTCAGTAATTATGAGAACGGTGACCTGGTTTTTATGGGACCCAATCTGCCCCATGCCGGATTCGGGCTCAATGCCCACGGCCCCCACGAAGAAATTGTCATTCAGATCAAGGAGTCCGTTCTGCGCCAATCCATCCTGCCCAGGCCGGAGATGGCTGCCATCCACCAGCTGCTCGAACGGGTACGATGCGGGGTATCCTTCCACGGGCAGACCAAGGAGCAGATAAGCAGGCGGCTGGTAGACTTACTGAAGATGAACCCATTTGATAAGTACATGGAGCTGGTTTCCATCCTTCAGCAGATGGCGACCACCACAGAATACCAGTTGCTCAACCCCCTGACCGTATTTTCCTCTTCCATTGTAAAAAATAATATTCGCATCCAGAATGTGTTCAATTATGTGGAGCAGCATTACCAGGAGGAGATAGACATCAAAGACATTGCCCGTGTCGCCAACCTGTCGGTGAGTTCTTTTTGCACCTACTTCAAAAAAAACATGCATTCGACCTTCACGGATTTTCTCAACAAATTCCGCATACAGAAGGCCTGCTTGCAGTTGCTGGAAGGAAACACCATTGCGGAAACCTGCTTTGCCTGCGGCTTTAACCATGTCCCCTATTTCAACAAGGTGTTCAAATCCGTTACGGGCAAGACCCCTTCGGAATACAAAAAGCAAAAACTCAAAGTGGCCTAGCCGGCGTCGGCATTCAACCCCTCGGGACAGGGCAGCCGACTTATCGGATGATCACCGCCTTTTGGGAGGCGGCAGCCCTTTCACCGGCCGCATCGGTAACGATGAACCTGCAGATATAGATTCCGGGGCTGAGGTAATTTCCGGCAGAACCCCTTCCATTCCAGTCTACCAGTCCCGTTCCGGGTCCCCCGTAGGCGAGTTCCTGCGTCCACGCGCTGACCAGTTTGCCATCCAGGGAATATATATACAGGCTCGCCTGAAACAGCCCGCTGGGGCGGTTCAGTTCAACCCAAAAAGTGGTATGGCCCGAAAAGGGGTTGGGATAATTGAACAACCGGGTAATACCCAGGCCAGGGGTTTTTTCCACCCTGAAATCCAGCTTCGCAGTGCCCCGCCGGCCGGCTAGGTCCCAGGCTTCCAGCCACAGGGAGTGCAGTCCCTGCCCCAGCAGGGGAAGCTGGTATTGGAGTGAGCCATGACGGAAACTGCCCGGGTCGGATATATAATAGGCGTTCAGTGTGGTGCTGCCGGCATCGTCAATCCGAACGGTGATGTTATGGCCTGAACCGTTATCTGCGGTATTGATGCCCGCGGAGTCAGAAAGGGAAGCTATAAGCAGCGGCCCGTCCGGAACGGCAGCGCCGCTTTTGAAAGGCAGGTTATTGAGGCCGATCTCAATTTGGGGGCCTTCGTCGCTGGTGTCGGAAGCCAGGTTTTTTCCATCCAGGACCAGGGAAGTATCCACGCCGGCCGCATCCCTCCTGCCATCTTCTGCATACAGGCTGATCATTCCCATTCCTGAGAGTCCACTCATGAGATCGGGGAGCTGGAATGAAAAGTGGAAGAGTCCGCCGCTTACTGTATCCTGGCCTGAGAAAAGGATATTGTCCCTGACCTGGAAGCTGCTTACAAAGCTGGCAGGGTCATTGCCCGGCGTTTTCACCAGCCGGGCAGGCGCATACACGGCCGGGTATACCCGGCCGTTAAAGTCTTTCTGCAGGTTTCCGGAGGCATCGGCCACCTGTCCCCAACAGCGGTATATCCTTCCCGCTGTAAGCGTATCCTGGCCCGGGACGGGCTGGCTATCGATGGACAGGATGCTGAGGCGGAGCCGGGGAAAAGCCAGCTGCATGGCGGGGTCACCGATAAGGGTAAATTTCCGGCTGTTGACCAGGTCAGCAGAAGCTGCTGCCTGGATGTTTTTGGCCCGTTGCAAGGCTTCTCCCAGGCTTAAAGGGCTACCTGATGCAGCCGATTGACAGGCCTGGGAAAGAAACAGTTCATTGATGGCTGCATTTCCGGCGGCATCCATGAGCCGCGGGGAGGACAGCAGGGCGATGGCCCCGGACTGGCTGCCCGACATCAGGTAGCGGGCCAGTTGCGATTTGGAAGGATCATCATAGATGTCAAAATCGCAGGTAGCCGCGATCAAAAGGGGGAGCCTGTCTGCATTGTCCAGCCGGACTGCATCTGCCATCGAAAACAGGTTGGCTGCGGAGAGCTGCTGGTCATTGCCGTGACCGCTGAAATTTAAAAACAGGCTTCCGGCATGGAGCCGGTTGAGGATGGCCTGGTTAACCTGGGGATAGGTATAGGCAGTTGGGGTGCCCTGTCGCTGAAAGGCGTCGGCGTAGAGCTTGACCTGCTGCAGCAGCGGGTCGGCCGCCCCGACCCTGGCCGTTAGATTTTCTGTTTGGTCGAAAAACAGGTTGGCCTCCCGGTCATCGGCCACAAAGACCGCCGAATTCCGCCAGGGGCCCAATGCGGCTTTGCTGTGGTAGCGAATGATTTTATCGACCATGGTCTGGGCTTCGCTGCCCGTGGCGACGGGGAGTCTTCCTACCGCAATGGCCAGGGTACCGGTGAAAGCCGGGTTATTGATGTCATCGGAATCCCCCAAGAAAGCAAAGAAATCATCAGAGGTATAGGAAGCCAGCACACTTAAGGAATTGTCACTTTCAAAACTGGGCAGGCAGGCAGCGGTGAAATGCGCTCTGTTTTTGGGATCATAGGATCCCCCGCCAAATATCAGCAGATACCTGAGCCGGCCGGCCGAATCACCGGAGGATTTATCGTAATACATTTTGACAAAATCCCGCAGGGCAGCAGCCGAGGCAACGCCTCCTCCGAACTCATTATACACCTGTTCTGCAGCAACGGCCAGTGTCGGCTGGTGATAATACTGGCTGTGGAAGTCAGCCAGTTCCCGGGCCTGGGTCATCAGTGCGGCCGGTGCAATGATCAGGAAAACCGCAGGCTGCCAGTTATGCAGATCCTGGTTGGGTATGTGTCTGACCGCTGCCGGCAGGGGGCGCTGCAGGCCCTGCCGGGTAAAGGCATAATATTCATGCAGGCGGCTGGCATCCCGTACAAATCCGGCCCTGCCCCCTTCATAAGTCAGGTTCATTTTAAGGGGTACCCCCGGCTGGGTGATATCCCATACCGACACACCTGCATCCGCCACCGCGAGGGTAAAATGAGCCACCCGGCCGCTGCCCACCGAGGGCCAGTCCCTGAATCCCATCCTGCCTTCCGCAGGCAGGACCAGGGCTTTTCTACCCTGCAGTTCGAACCAGTCGAGCCATCCCTGGGCGGTAAAGGAAGCGGATTGATAGCCGATCTGCAAGGTGGGGGCCCCGGCAGGCGGGGTAAAAGAGACCAGCAGGGTATCGGCAAGGGCATAATCATCGAGCAGGTTGCCGGAAACGGCGGGTATGGTCAGTGACACCGGGAGCTGACCGCCCAGGCTCACCAAAAAACGTCCCGGCCCCTGGGTGCTGCGGCTGACCAACCGGGTTCGGACCCACAGCGGCTGCTGCAGGTCAAAGCCGTCTACGGGGACAGGAAAGGAGGCTGACAGGTTATTGAGTCCAAAAGTTTCCCCATACCATTCCTTACCGCTGCCCAGCAGGCTGTTCAGGTCCTTTTCATGGAAATACCTTTCATTGAATGCATTTACCTCCGTATTGGCCTGCGTCAGCGCAGAGTCCGTGCCCACCCGCCTGCCATTGCCGCCAAAGGTCAAAAAATAAAAGAGGGTATCGGAAACCAGGTTTTTCCGGTGGCGAAATAACTGGCTGGCACTGTCCGGCTGCCAGCTGTCAGGGCCGGGGGCATAGAAGAGAAAATAATCATTCCCGTTGAAGAGGCCGTCGCCCCCGTCATGCACTTCGATGGCATTTTCTATCAGGTCATCGGGTCTGGCGGCCAGGTTGTTTTCCTGGGGAACCGCATTGCCATTACCAAACAGGCGGATGGAAGCCGAAGGGATGTCGGAGGAAGGAACGCCCAGCGCAGTCAGGAAGGCCCGGTCTACCTGGTATACGCCTTCAGCGGTAACGGCTATTTTAAACCATTTACCGGAAGCCAGGACCGAATGATCAGCATAGATCCGCTGGCCTATGGCCGGTACAGAGCCGATGCAAAGGAGCCATCCGGAGAGCAAGGCTGTTTGGAATACCCTTTTTAGCATAAAATAATAAGCAAATATGCCAATTAGCGGTCAAGAGTCAGCAGGGAATTTATAGGCTCCTATTTATATACCACGGTAAATGACTGGGAGGAGCTGTTGGTGGCCGTGGCCACGGAGGTCACCGTGACGGTGGCCAGACACCAGTGCTGCTCGGGCAGGCCCGTCAGGCTGACCTGGTTGGCCGTGGCCTTACTC
>CAIVKC010000047.1 GCA_903906365.1 uncultured Bacteroidota bacterium
CCAAAGAAGCTTCCGAAGATATCCTCCCCAAACACATCCCCGAACTGGCTGAATATGTCATCCATATTCATATTGCCGCCAGCCCCAAAACCACCCCTTCCGTTGTTACCCAGACCGGCATGACCATAACGGTCATACTGGGCCCTTTTATCGGCATCACTGAGTATTTCATAAGCCTCTGCAGCTTCCTTAAATTTTTCTTCGGCAGGCTTATCGCCGGGATTGCGGTCCGGATGAAATTGCATGGCTACCTTGCGGTATGCTTTTTTGATCTCATCGGCGGACGCATTCTTGGCCACACCCAGTATTTCGTAAAAATCTCTTTTCATAATTTGCGCTGAATACAGGTATTATTTTCCAACTACCACTTTTGCAAAACGGATGAGCTTGTCATTGAGGTAGTACCCTTTTTGAAGGTCATCAATCACCTTTCCTTTGAGTTTTTCATCGGTGACCGGAATCTCGGTGATGGCCTCATGCTTCTCCACATCGAAATCTGTATGGATGCTTTCCATGGCACGCAGGCCTTTATTTTGCAATATTGTTCTTAACTTATTGAATATCAACAGAACCCCTTCCTTCAACTGGGCCAGATCCTCGGTGACCTGCAGTTGCTTTTCAGCCCGGTCAATATCGTCAAGCACATCCAGCAGGGAGGTAATGACTTCTCTGCCAGCTGTTTGAATTAAATCGTACCGTTCCCGGTTATTGCGTTTCTTCAGATTATCAAAATCGGCAAACAGGCGCAGGTATTTGTCCTTTTGGGCTGCCAATTCTTCCTGCAGGCGCTCTATTTCCGACTCCTCGGCCACCCCGCCCTGAAGCCGGGCGGTACCTGCCATATTTTCATCCGTGTTGATATCCACTTCATTTTCCCGGCTCCCCGGGAATTCCCCGCGCAGCGAGTCTTCGGCCGTATTCTTATTATTATCTTTCATATTCGTATAAATTGACGCAAAGTTAAGATTGTCAATTATTTTGCCAAGTGCAATTCAAGGACAAATTGTCTTAAATTTTAACCTGTTTATCTTTTTAGACCTCTGGTTGGACTATTTTTGTCCCATGATCAGCGTATTTCTTAAAAAAACGGTCGGTTCCCGGGTGGCACTGGGCCATCCCTGGGTATTCGGTAATGAAATCGGCCGGATGGAAGGAGAAGCCCAGGGAGGGGAAATCGCTGAGGTAAAATCCCATGACGGCAAATTCATTGGCCGTGGGTATATAAACCCCAAGTCCCAGATAACAGTCAGGATCCTGACCAGGGATAAAAACGAACCCATCAACGAGGGCTTCTTTTTCAGCAGGATCCTCCAGGCCTGGGAATACCGAAAGAAGATAGGCTATACCAGGAATTGCCGCCTGGTTTTCGGTGAAGCAGACTTCCTGCCTGCGCTGATCATCGATAAATTCGACCGTTATTTTGTGATACAGACCCTGGCCCTTGGCATGGAAGTATGGAAGCCTGCCATAGTCCGGGCACTGGAGGAAATATTTCAACCCAGTGGTATTTATGAAAGAAACGACGTACCCGTCAGGGAACTGGAAGGCATGACCCAAATCAAGGGCTTTCTTTCCGCACCCTTTGACCCGCTGGTCCTCATAGAGGAAAACGGTCTGCGCTTTGAGGTGGATCTGGCAAACGGACAAAAGACGGGTTATTTTCTGGATCAGCAGGATAACCGCCGGTGGCTGGCGCATATAGCCGGCGGGGCGGATGTGCTGGGAGCATTTTGCTACACCGGCACTTTTGAACTCCATGCAGCCCATTACGGCGCCAGGTCAGTACTGGGACTGGATATTTCCGAAAACGCCGTGGCCCAAGCCAACCGGAATGCCCGGCTCAACGGGCTGGAGTCAGTCTGCCGTTTTGAGGCCGTCAATGCCTTTGATGTACTCAAACAATGGAGCAGGGATGGGCGTCAGTATGATGTGGTAATGCTTGACCCGCCTGCTTTTACCAAGAGCCGCGAACAGGTACCCAAAGCCCTGGCGGGCTATAAGGAAATCAATATCCGGGGTATGAAACTGCTGAAAAAGGGCGGCTTTCTGGTTACTTCCTCCTGCACCAACCTGGTATCACCCGAACTGTTCCTGCAGACCATTGACCAGGCAGCCAGGGATGCCAAAAAAAGACTCCGCCAGGTAACCTTTCAGTCACAGTCACCGGACCATCCCATATTAAGAGGCCTGGAGAATACCCATTACCTTAAATTCTTCATCGCGGAAGTTTGCTAGTAAGCCCTCGGACTTATGCTCCGGTTAATTACTTATTCACCTGGAAACGCCCTGATTCAATGACCCGGCCGTTTTGGTCCTTGATTTGGAAAATGTAGATGCCCCTGGGGAAATCAGTCAGGTTGATGCTGGTCTTGGGAGTTACGTTTGACATTTCGATTACTTTTCTTCCCAGAAAATTAAATACCTGAAAGGAATAGGAATCGTTGCCTGATTTCTGAAATTCAAAAGTGATGAGGGAAGTGGCGGGATTGGGATAGAATTTTACGTGTTTTACCTCCGGATCCTGTGAGCCAGCAGGCACAGTCTGCCCCTTGAGCTGGGCAGCCGTAAACAGCGTACAGGTTAACAATAAGTAAAAAATCCTCATTGACGGATATGGTTTACACGGAAACCCCAAGTTATCTATTTTATTTCAAAGTTACAAATAACCGGGCTATCCTACCTGAAATTTTCTGTTTCCAGCCTGCGCCCTTTTATCCCTCCGCTCCGGTCTGCCCTGGTCCTCTGATTCGTAATTATATTAATAAAATAAATATATCTATCAGATGTCCCGGTGGTCAAAAATGGGGACAAAGCATTTTGAATTTTGAACTGTTGACCCTTTCCAGGAACCCGATGTAGGAGATGGATAATTCAAAGCCTCCCTGGCCCTGGCTGACTGTTTTGAGGGGCGATATATTGACATCGTAACTGATGGCGATGGCCAGCGGGTTGGCTTCCAGCTTCAATACAGGGATCATGGCATCACCCACCCGTACAAAACCACCCAGGCTTACAATATACTGCGCGTTGACCGGGTCTGTTCCCAATTTATAGGAATACATAACCCCTCCGATGGTTTCAACAAATCCGCCCTGGATGGAATGATCCGCCTGCAGGGTAAAATAGGAGTAATCGTCTATGTTGAGCTTGACGCCGGCAGAAAAAACATACTTGGGATCCAGTTGATAGGCATCCTGGTAGAAAGAATTCCGGGGCCGGTTGAGATGATGATAGGCTGCCCCGACAAACATGCTGTTTTTCTGCCCTGCCCCGAAACTGGTATTGAAACTCATACCTACGCTGCCGTCAAAATAATGAATATTGGGCGTAGGAAAAGACTCCCCATCCGGGATGCTCGGGTTAAAGACATTCCCATCAAACTGGCTGTTGGTGGTCACCTTGGAACGATCAATCATCTTTTCCACAATTCCTCCCATAAAACCCAGGGACAGGTACATGGTCTTCTGGTCACTGAGCGATTTATGGTAGTTCAGCGCCGGCAGTACTTCCGTGGTGGTAAGGCCCACGGTACCTGCCTTATCATAGAGTACCTGCAAACCGGCGGTAATGAAATCGCTGGTGTTGCCCACCGGCATTTTGTACTCCCCGTTGAATGATCCGGTTCGGTAACCGTTGGTGATGGAGTTCCATTGGTCCCGGTACACACCCTGGATGCGGTAATCCCCGGTAAATATTCCGGCCAGGGAAGGGTTTCTGAGCAGGGGGGCCTCAAAAAACTGGGAAAAATGGAGGTCCTGGCAAAACCCCTGCCCTGCCAGTAGGGTCAGGAAAGCGGCGATTAGAACCTTTTTTTTATATGTTTCAAGTATGTTCATTTCGAGTTCAATGGGTTAAATGAATGAGTGCTATCTGATCAGGGCCACATTGCCGTGATAGGGTATAACCTGGGAATTTTCACAAATCACCTCTATGGTGTAGATGTATACATCGGAAGGCATCTTCTTGCCGCCGAAGGTTCCATCCCATCCCACGGAAGGATCATTGGGTGCAAATTCCTTTTTCTCAAAGACCATCTGTCCCCATCGGTTGAATATCCGCATGGACTGCACGGTGCTGAGGCCTTTGCCGCGAACATAAAAAACATCATTGACCCCGTCGCCATTGGGCGAGAAGGTATTGGGTACAAAAAGGTTGTTATTGTCACAGGTAACAATGATCCTTATGCTGTCAAGGGCCGCACAACCCCCGTTGTTAACCACGCGTATGGCATAAACGGTCGTGGTTACCGGCGAAGCCACCGGGCTCAGGCAGTTGGTGCAGCTCAGGCCCACCACTGGTGTCCAGGCGATGGAATCAATATCGGCCGAGCCGGTCCCCATAATGGTATAGGAGGTCCCGATCGGGATGGTGACCGAAGGCGGACCCACATTCACCGTTGGGTATTTGAATACGGAAATAGTCACTGTTTTGGTATCAACGAAGCATGACTTGGCATCCGTGCCCGTCACCTGGTAGGTCGTGGTGGTGTCCGGGGTGGCCATCGGATTGCCGATGGATGGATTGTCAAGTCCCGCCGGGGGAGTCCAGGAATAAAGGGCCTCTCCTGATGCGATCAGCTGCACACCCTGTCCGACACAGATGGAATCGGTCAGCGGAATCAGCTGGAGGGCACCCGGCTTAATGACGGAAACCTGTATCGAATCCAGGCTGGAACAGCCAAAACTGCTGGTGCCGGTTACATAATAGGTGGTCGTGTTCACCGGGGTGGCAACGGGGTTGCTGCAGTTGGTGCAACTGAGCGTATTGTCTGCATTCCAGACATAGGTAGCGCCTCCGGTCGGATTGAGCGTCAGGTTCTGACCCAGACAGAGGGTCGTGTCAGGACCCGAATTAATTACCGGAAGCGGGTGTACTTCAAAATATTTGATCACGGTATCTGCGCATCCATAGGTATCCGTGGCGATGACCTGCACGCTGTCGGATCCGGCCGTATTGTATAACTGTCCCGGAGGGTTCTGTACAGCAGAAGTCTGGCCATTGAAAAAATCCCAGGCCCAGCTGAGGGTGGAGGGGTTGGGGACCAGTATGACTCCCTGGAAACTGGCCGTGGCCGTCACGCATTGGGAGGTGGCGCCGGAAATATCCACCGACGGGTTGGCCACCACCCGGATCAATCCGGTTTTTGTGACGGAGTCCTGACATCCGGTCTGGGCGGTCACCACCAGTTTGACATCGTAGAGCCCAGGTTTGGTATAAGAATGGGCAGGGTTCCGCTGGGTGGACGTACCGCCATCCCCGAAATCCCAGAAATAATTGGTCAGCACGCCGGAGGTGGTGGTGGAGTCCGAGAAATTCACCGTACCCGACTGGCAAAGCACCGTCTTGTCATATCCGAAATTGGGTTTGCTTCCCACGATAAAAATACTGTCCTTGCCGTATACCGGGACATTGCATCCGGTGGCATCCTCCAGGATCACGATGGGCAGGAACTTACCCGCCGAATCATAGGTAAACGAACTATTGGGCACCAGGGTGGAGTCCACATTGGTGCTGGTATAGACCCAAATATATTTGACCACATTGGAGGTGACTACATTAAAATTGACAGCCAAAGTATGGCAGCCCTGCAGGGGCGAATAACTCAAAGCCCCATAGGGTCCCAGGATGGTTACCGTGGCACTGGGCGCAGTGGCTATACATCCTCCGTGGCTAATGACGGTTAATCCGGCCGTATAGGTACCCGGAATGGTATAATAATGCACCGGGTCCACCAGGGAGGATGTTCCGCCATCCCCGAAGGACCATTTGATGGTCTTATAATAGCTGCCATGGAAGGTAAAGGTATCAATCAGGGGCGGGCAGGTACCAAAAGTATTGCTTAGGGTAAAGGCCGCTGTCGGGGTATCCACCGTTATATAGGCCGTTTTGGTAACGGAGGCCGTACAGGTGAACTGGTCCACCACCTTTAGGGTGACGTCATAGGTTCCCTTCGCATACAAATGCGTGGGGTTAACCTGGGCGATGGCTCCGGAGCCATCGCCGAAGGACCAGCTATAGGTGAGCCCGTATCCCTTTGAATTATTGACGAACTGAATGGGGGAACCCGGACAGGACAGGGAATCGATGGTCGTGAAGGCGGCACTCGGATAGGCGATGGTGATCAGATTCACCCTGGAAACACTGTCATAGCAACCCGAGGCATCCACCACTTTGAGTTTAACGGTATAAATACCCTGCTTGGAATAAAAATGGGTGAACGGGCCCGTTGTATAGGTTTGTACCGGCGTGGAGTCGCCGTAATCCCATATCCATTTAACGATGGGATTTATCCCGTCGGTGGTGGAAAGGTCATTGAACACTGCGGCCAGACCGGTACACCCGGTGGAAACCCCGGCATTGAAGCCCGCTGTGGGCCCGCTGACATGCACCACAACATTCGGATCGGTAGGCAGGGTATCCTTACAGCCGGTTACTTCGGTCAGGATGATTTTTACCTGGAAAACCCCTGTCTTTTTGTAAATATGTGAAGTGGCCGGGCTTTGGGCTGTCACCACCGTACCATCCCCGAAATCAAAGGTATACAGCGCGATATGCGAGAAATTCACCTGGAATACACTGATGGTAGCGGCATTATTAATACATATATGCGTAAAGTTGGTAACATAATGGGCCGTATCTTTTACAATGAATACCTGCTGGGTGGTGGCATTGGTACATCCGGAAGTATTATTGGTGACCGTGAGTTTGGCCGTATAATTGCCATCAGCCGACGGATAGGTATGGGAGGGGTTCTGGGTATGGTCAACCGGACTTCCGTCCCCAAAATCCCAGGCCCATGTATCGGCTTTGATGGAGCTGTCATGGAAGGAAAATAAGGTGGTATTGTTCAAACAGCTGAAACTATAGGCAAATTTGGCCAGCGGCGGATTGATCACAATGGTTTTTTTGGCCGAGTCATTACAGCCGTTGTTGTAGGCGATCAGGGTCACCGTGAAGGTACCGGGGACCGGGAAATTATATACCGGGTTTGGCAGATTGGAGGAAAACCCGTTGCCAAAATTCCAATACCAGGCATTGGGCGAATTGGTAGACTGGTCGGTAAAAGTGACCGCGCTGTTTACGCAGACCGGATTTGGATTGAGGGTAAAATTTACCACCGGCTTAATGGTACCCACCTGCACCGTATCCTGGGTGGAGGCAGAACAGCCCCCTTTGGAAGTTATGGTCAGTTTGACATAATAGGTGCCCGCCCCATAAGAGACGGCTGGCGGACTGGCCAGGGTGGAAGTGGTTCCGTTGCCAAAATCCCAGGCGTAGGTGGCAATTCCGTCAACCACCGTATCAATCAGCACCGGCGAATAGGACAAAGGGGCGCACCCTTTGGCATTTAAACTACTGAGCTGTATAAAGGGTTTTCTGTTCTGGATGTAATTAAGCTTGGTCTTGGTACCGCTGCATCCCACGGAATTGGAAACCAGCAGGGTGACCGAGTAGTTGCCATATCCCGTATAGGTATGGGTGGGATTGCGCTGGTTGGAAGTTTTTCCGTCCCCGAAATTCCAGGTCCATGAACTGGCGTTTACGGACATGTCGGTAAAAGTAACCGTAAACAGGGAGTCGCAGCTCACGGTGGCAGAGGCCGAAAAATCGGCAACGGCAGGCGTAAGCACCGTAATTTTTTTGATTACCGAGTCAATGCAGGCGCCAAAGGTATTGGTAAGCTTTACATTATAAACATTGGCCACCGAAAAGGTCTTTACCGGGCTGATCGCGCTGGAACTGGTTCCGTCCCCGAAATCCCAGGAGGAAATGGTGGGCGCCGGGGCAGAGGTATTTTGCAGGGTCAGGGTGGTTCCCACGCATACCGTATCGGGCATGATGAAACTGGAAGTCACGTTGCCTGCCAGGATCGGTGTCACCTTGGTCAGGGTATCCTGGCAGCCGGAAGTACTTTTTACCACCAGGCTGATGGGAAAATTGCCGGAGGTATTATAGGTATGTCCCGGTGCCACCAGGGTAGAAGTGGGAGTTGCGTCGCCAAAATCCCAGACATAACTCAAGGTACCGGGACCTGTGGAGGTATTATTGAAATTAACGGTGATTGGTATCTTACAACCCGAAGAAGTGATGAGGCTGAATCCGGGTGTCACCCCGTTGGGGATCTGGATATAGCCTGTTTTGGTGATAACCTTGCTGCAACCGTTGGAATTGACCACCTGCAGGGCCACCGGGAAATTACCGGCAGCCGTATACTTGTGACTGGGGTTCTTGAGGTTGGAGGTATTTCCATCGCCAAAATCCCAATTCCAGGCGGCAAGGGTGCCCGAACCCGGCAGGGACTGGTCCGTAAAATTCACATTCAGCGGAAAACACCCCGTGGTGGTATCGACGGTAAAGAGCACGGAAGGGGCATTGAAGACGGTGACTGTTTTGGTGGTGGTGCTTCCGCCATTTACGGTCAAAGTGACAGTATAGTTTCCCGGAAGGGAGTAAATATGTAAACCGGGGCTTTGTTTATTGGAGGTGAATCCGTCGCCAAAATTCCAGGCCCAGCTGGACGGGCCACCGGTCGAACTGTCGTTAAATAAAACCGGGAGCGGACTGCACCCGGACGAAGGGATGGCTGAAATCAGGGCAACCTGTCCTTTAACAGCGAATGTCAGGAACAGTCCCAGCACAAAAGCAAGTAGTTTTCTTTTCAACGGAAAGATTTTTTTGGTTCCCCGGTACAAAATATTTTCACCGATATGGTAAGAAAATGCGCTGTTTTGCCTGCGTTTTTTCCAACTGTAATACAGTGTGAAACGCACCGCTGGTATATAAAATTGTTATATACCTCTAATTAAGGTTTCTGAAGGAGGTAAGATAAACAAAATTAAGTGCTTTCACTTAATTTTTCTGCAGTCTTAGACTATCGGTATTGGAGTTAATCGTTGCGTGGGCGACCACATAAACCGGTGAACTGTCCGTAATTTTCCATACGCCATCCAGTTCGTTCAGGTTGCCTGAACCGGCAGGAAAACTGGAGGTAATCGTTCTGTTGGGTATGTCGGTTTGCCAGGTTCCTGTTACAGAAATGGCCCCATTGGTACCCGTGACCGTTCCGTCCGTTTTGAACTGGAATTTATAGGAGGATAATGTGGCAGTTATGTCGGTGGTATCCTGCAGGTATTGCTGAACATACCAGGTACCGTTGGTGATAATATTTACCGCTGTATTGTATTCCTGCTGCTGAACATATTTTTTGCAGGATACGACGGACAACCCCAAAATGAGCCACCCATACACAAATGCATTCTTCATGGTCTGAGGATATTGAAGGTTAAAGGTTGTAAATATTTGTGTATTTGTCAAGTATATACCCCAGAAAATATTTCATTTCCAGGGGCTGCCCGGTCGCCCGGAGGCAGAGGTCCTCGGATTTCAGGAGTCTGCCGGAGCGGTGAATATTTTCCCTCAGCCATCCCAACAGTTTGTCGGAATGCCCCAAAGGGATCTCCTTTTGAATTTCAGGGCGCTGGTATTCAGCAACTTGAAAAAACTGGGCCGCATAAAAACTCCCCAGGCTGTAGGTCGGAAAATAGCCAAAACTGCCATGGCTCCAATGTACATCCTGCAGGCAGCCCGACCGGTCATCCGGGGGTTCCAGTCCAAGGTAGCGCTGGTATAATTCGCGCCAGCATCCCGGAATGTCGCTGGTGGACAGGCTGCCCTCCATGAGCAATTTTTCCAGTTCATAGCGTACCATGACGTGAAAATGGTAGGTCAGTTCATCGGCCTCGGTGCGAATCAGGGTAGGCGCCACGCGGTTGATACCCCGGTAGAACGCTTCTGTACTGATACCTCCGAGCTGTCCTGGAAACACAGCCTGCAGGCGGGGAAAATGATATTTCCAGAAAGGAAGGCTTCTGCCTACATGGTTTTCCCAGAGCCTGGACTGGGATTCGTGGATGCTCAAGGAGGCATATTCCCCGGAGGGAAGGCCGTATTCGCCGGCCGGAAGCCCCTGTTCGTAAAGGGCATGTCCGGTCTCATGGATACAGCTCCACAGCATATAGCCAAAATCCTGCTGGTCCACGCGGGTGGTAATGCGGACGTCCTGGCAGCCAAAACTGGTGGTGAAGGGATGTTCAGAGATATCCTGGCGGCCTGCCTCAAAGTCAAACCCCAGCCGGCCAATCATGTCCATCCCGAAATCCCACTGCTGCTGCCGGGGGTAGAACTGCCGAAGGAAGGAGTCGTCCACCTGGGGCCGGCCGCCGATGCGGTCCAGCAGGTCTTTCAGGGGCTGCCTGATGCCCGCAAAGACCCCATCCAGCATCTGCACTGTGCTGCCCTTCTCAAATTCATCCAACAGGGCATCATAGGGGTGGGCTGCGTACCCGATGATGTCTGCTTCCTGCCTTTTAAGCCCTATGAGCGCGTCGAGTGATTGTTCAAAGAGTCCGAAACGGTTTTCCTTTCTGGCAGCCAGCCAGTCATGGAAACTCCTGGAAACCGCCTCGCTCATGGACCGTATAAAAGAACTGCTGAATTTGTTTTGTTTGGTAAAGTCTTCCAGGGTAAGGAGGACATTGGTGCGTTGTGCCCCCTGCAGGTCCTGTCTGCCGGCCAGTTCGGTTAGGAGGCTGCCCACGGAGGGGGCAGTAAAGAGCCGGTGGGCCGTTTCCGAAAGGGTCGCCATCTGCCTGGAACGGAAAGCGGCCCCCTTGGGCGGCAGATAGGTCTCCTGGTCCCATTGCAACACGGCCAGGGCGTTTTTTATATCAGCAATTTGCTGCATATGGGTAACATAGGAGGCATATAATTCAGGGGTAGCACTTGGTAACGTCATATTAACATGTTTTCCTGTCTCCAAAATTTAAAACATTCCGAAATTATGGGCAATTTCGATTCTTTCCGCGAGGAAAAGGAAATTTGCCTTTATTTTTGAACATATGAAGATGAACAGATTAAGCCTTCTTATTGTCTTTTCCATGATACTGCCGCACCTGGCCTCTGCCCAGAAACTGGATTCCATGATGAGTGTATATGCAGATTATTTCCCCCAGGAGAAAATACATGTCCATTTTGACAAGACTGTCTATAATGCCGGAGAGACCATCTGGTTCAAGGCCTATATTTTCAGCGGGTCCTTCCCTTCCCTGGTGAGTAAGAACTTTTACGCTGAACTTACCGACGGTGACGGAAATGTACTGCAGCGAAAATCCTCCCCGGTGCTGGAATCCGGCGCCTCGGGCAGCTTTGACATTCCTTCGGATATAAAAAAGACAAGGCTTCATTTCCGGGCATATACTACCTGGATGCTCAATTTTGATACGGCCTTCCTGTTTGAAAAGGAGATACGCATCCTGAATACAGCCCCGGACTCGGCCAGAAAAACCGCCGATGTGTCAACGGAACGGTACCTTCAGTTCTTCGCGGAAAGCGGGGACCTGGTGGCCGGGCTGGAAAGCAACCTGGCCTTCAAGGCGACCAACCATTTCGGTTTACCCGTTGAAATCCGCGGGGTGGTCCGCGATGGCTCCGGCAAGGACCTGCTGGAGTTCAGGAGCGTGCACGACGGCATGGGTAAATTCCTGATTACCCCGGAGAAGTCCGACCAGCTGTATGCTGTATGGAAGGATGACCTGGGCAATGAACACCGCACCGATCTCCCGGTTGTAAAGCCAAGCGGGGTGGTGCTGAAACTCTTGGCCGCAAACAAGAAAGTATTTTTCTCCGTTTCCAGATCTTCCGACAGTCTCCCCCAATACAAACACATGACGGTCATCGGCCACATGCACCAGCAACTGGTATACAAAGCCAAAGTCAACCTGCAGGAGAATTTCATGAGCGGAGGCACCATTCCGGTGGAACAGCTCCCCTCCGGAATATTACAGGTTACCGTATTTGATGCCAGTGAGCGGCCGGTAGCCGAAAGGATTGTTTTTGTCGATAACCACGAATATTCCTTCGCCCCGCTGATGACGGTAACCGCCAAAAGCGTGGTCAGGCGTGGCCGCAACGAGATAGAGCTGTCCGTACCAGATACGCTTAAATCCAATTTCTCCGTTGCCATCACCGACGCCGATGCGGACGGGGACAAATACAACGATGAAAATATCGTCTCCAGGCTGCTTATGAGCGGCGACCTCAAAGGCTATATTCACAATCCTTACTATTATTTTACCAACAGCTCGGACAGTGCTTCCCAGTACCTGGACCTGGTGATGATGACCCACGGCTGGCGCAGGTTTAAATGGGACCAGCTGGCACAGGGAAAGTCACCGGTGATCAAATTCCCCGAGCAGAATTACCTGGCCGCCCGGGCGGAAGTACTTGGAGTGGACCCCAACCGGATCGCCAGGGATGAATCCATCAACCTGATTCTTAAGAAAAAGGACTCGAGCACCCAAATGCTTCAGGTACCCCGCATGGCCGGCATGAAATTCGGGATAGCCGGGCTTATTTTTTACGATACGGCCCAGGCCTATTACCAGTTCAATGGCAACCGAAAGCTTTCCAGCGAGGCTGCTGTGGTTTTTACCAACGGTCTGCTGGGAGGATACCGGAAAATAAAGCCCATGAACCTGCCGGCCATGAACTGGACAGCGGCGGATTCAGCCTTGCTGAAAAAAAACAGGATGATTGTTACGGAGAACATCCGGCGGCAATCCATGCTGGACATGAAAGTTAAAACCCTTGAAACGGTCACGGTGAAGGCCAGGGAAAAATCCGCTGCCGATAAGCTGAGTGAAAAATATACCTCGGGCATGTTCAGCCAGGGGGATGCCTACACCTTTGACATGATCAATGATAAATTTGTAGTGGGCTATCCCGATATATTTGCCTATCTGCAGGGAAAAATCGCCGGACTTACCATTTCCAACAATGGAACGCAAACCTCCCTGCAGTGGCGGGGCGGCACGCCGGGAGTCTATCTCAATGAAATGCAAACCGATATCTCCCAGTTAAAAAGCATCCCGGTCACCGACATCGCCATGGTAAAGGTCTTCCGCCCCGGATCAGGCATTGGCATCGGTGGCGGAAGCGGAGGAACCATCGCCGTTTACACCAAAAAGGGCGGGGATGTCCAGCCGGATGAAAATTTCAAGGGACTGGACAAGGCACGTATCGTGGGATATGCGGCCCAAAAGGAATTTTATTCTCCCAATTACGCCCAGGACATCCCCAGTACGGAAATTATTGACTTTCGTTCCACCCTGTACTGGAACCCGTTCATACTAACCGACAAGCTGAACCGAAGATTCACCATCCAGTTCTATAACAATGACATTACAAAAAAAATAAGGGTGGTGCTGGAAGGCATCAACGAAGAGGGCAAACTGGCACGCATCGAAAAGATCCTGCAATAACCCCGTCGGCCTGCTCAAAAAAAAAGGCGGAGGCCGTGATAAACCATCACGGCCTCCGCTGCTTTAAATCCTATTTGGGTGAAATTATTTGAGGCCGGCTACCTGCTGGTCAAAGAATTTCCGTGTCTGGATCACATCGCCCACATTGTTGTACCAGTTGCTTTCCTGTTCGATGGAAAACATCCCGGAAAAACCCTGTCGTTTCAGTTCCTGGAAAATATCGGCAAAATGGTTCACCCCTTTGCCCACCACGGTATCTTCTGCATCCACCTTGTTGAACTCCTTGATATCTTTAAGATGAACCCCGAACACATGGCCGGATAATTTCTTCAGGCATTCCACCGGGTCCAGTCCGTTGCGCGACCAATGACCCACATCGGCGCAGGAACCCAGGTTGGGATGGCCAACGGTTGCTGCAAGTACTGAATCAGGCGACCAGTACATATTGGGTTTGGGATGATCATGAATGGCCACGCGGATACCATAAACGCCGGCCAGGCTATCGACCTGTCCCCACTGGTCCTTGGATGGCTCGGCGGTGATATAACTCAGGCCAAATTCCCTGGCCAGATCGAAATACTGCTTCCATTCCCCCAGGCTGGAGGGTGTAATCACGCCCATGGCTACGATCTGGATTCCTTTGGACTGCAGGAGGGTTTTGATTTTTGCCTTGCTTTCAGCAGACATCCTGATACCAAAAGTGTCTTTCATATCACCGCCCAGGGGCTGGCCGGGATAAGCCTCGATATATTTGATGCCTGCACTGTCCGCTTTGGCAATGCCTGTAACAAAGGGAAAATAATGAAATGTCCACATCTGAACCCCCAGTTTCCAGGATTTGGTTACATCCGTGGAATCCTTGCCGGTTTCTGCCTGTTGCGGGGCGGTTGCATTATTGCAGGCCGTCAAATAAAACAACGCTGCCATGGGAAGCAGCATCCAGTGAGCTAATTTTTTCATGGTCATATTTTGGTTGAAGAATTAAAACAGGCAATGAAGTTAGGAATTATTAAAACAACACCGGACAGGGAGGCCTTTTTCGGTTTCATCCGCAAGTTGGTTATCTTTCCTGATAATCTGCAAGCAATGACCTGTATGAAAAGGAGCCTGTTGCTCTGGCTGCTGGCCTCGGTAAACCTCCTGGCGGCTTTCGGCCAGTCCAGGCGGGAGGATATCTATTCTGATTTTGTCCTCTATCCAAAAAGGGCCGGGATGGAAAAAGACCTGCGCCAGCGGATCATCGAGGGCACTTTTGCCATGCCCCTGGACAGCAATACCTCCTATAGGTTTGAACTGGCCTGCTCGGCGGTTACCCAGTTCCAGTTTTCAGGGCAAACAGTTTGGCAGGGCTTTGAAAAAATGTTTGCTGGATATCAGCAGCTGCCATACGAGACAAAGGCGGCCTTTCTGGAAGCACTCTATGCGGTGACGGAAACAAAATATGCCCCCCGGGTCAGGGCGCTCCTGGACAGCGAAGATAACCCGGTCCTCTTTGCCCTGGCCGCCCTGTACCTGTACCGGGCAGACACATCGGTCAGCTACTCCAACGAGCTGAAGATCCGGATGGTGGAGAGGTTTCCGGGCTATGACACCCTGGAAGTACTCCGGGCATTTGAACAGTATGTGAGCTATCAGCAGCAGGACTCCCGGGGCCGGACACCTGATATTACAGAACTCTTCGGTTATGGAAGGCCATCCGGCCACAAAACAATATACTCCTTTCAGCGCTGGAACAGGGATTATCCCGGTCTTGCCCTGGTACAGCTCTCCGACGGCCATTTTGCCCGCGATCCGGCCGGGCGCCTGCTTGTCTTCCAGCAGCTGGCCCGTTCGGGATCATCACTGCCCTATTTCATGGCAGACGGCAATACCCCCCAGGGTATTTACAGTATACAGGGTACCAGCGTCTCCCATAATAATTTTATCGGGCCTACGCCCAATATACAGCTCATCCTTCCCTTTGAAAAGCGCTGGGAAAAGTATTTTTTCCGTCCCCCGGGGACGCGCGTGGATTCCCTGTCCGATTATCTGCAGTTGCTGCCCCCCTCCTGGAGAAACTGGCGGCCCATGCTGGAGGCCTGGTACGCAGGCAAGGCCGGAAGAACGCAGATCATAGCACATGGTACCACCCTTGATCCCGGATATTTCCGGGAGAAACCTTTTTATCCCCTGACCCCCACCATGGGCTGCCTTTGCGCGAAGGAACTATGGAATCCGACCAGCGGCAAATTGCTGGAAAGTGAACAACTCGACCTGGTAAACACCTACCTGTCCACGCCCGGCACCAACGGCTACTGCATCGTCATTAATGTAGACGACCGTCAAAAACCCCTAAGCCGGCAGGAACTGGAAACCTGGGTGAAAAAGTATGAATCGGGCATTCCTTTGGGACAGGGCAATAATGCAAAAATGCAGCCCGGCGGGCTGCATTGAATCGTTAAAGGAATTGCACCGTGACTAAAACGGAAGATCATCCGTGATTTCGGTCGCCGGACCGCTGGAGACAGCCGGCTGGGAACCCGAGGAGTATCCATTGGCCGGTTCTGCCCCTCCGGGACCCGCATATTCACCACCTGTTCTGCTGCCCAGCAGCTGCACATTTTGCACCCTTAAGGTAAGAGATACCCCGGTAGTGCCATCCGTTTTGGGATAGGTTCTCACCTCGGGGGTTCCTTCGGCATACACCTGCGTCCCTTTTTTAAGATAGGGGGCGATGCCGGTCCTGTCTGTCCAATAGGCGCATTCTACCCAAATGGTCTTATCCTTCTGGTTGCCCTGGGAATCCTTGAATTTCTCTGTGTGGGCCACATTGAAATTGATCACATTTTTTCCGTTCACGGTGTTGGTAACGCAATCCTTGCCGAGATTGCCGATCACTTGTAATTTAATCATACTTTGAAATTTATCTTCGTACTTGAAATCATTTAATGGGCAATTTAGGATATTTCTGACTGTATTCCCGGCCGATTTGAGGGGCTTTGAAGTGAAGCAATCCGGCCCGGGCCAATTGCCCGGGGAATTTGGATGGCCTCAGGAAAGCGGCGGTATGGGGCCTGTTTTCAAATTACATATGTTATATATTGATAACCAATTTTTTCTACAATTACTTTTCAAGGAGGCTTTCCAGGTACCCCCTACCCCCCGGCTACCGGGCACCGGTTTGCTCCCCGGGCTTTATTTTTGAGCCTGCCCCCCTGTTTTTTCCGTAAATTTGCGGTTCGATTTTTTTTATTATGAGCCGAAATGGAAAAGTACTGGTGGCAATGAGTGGTGGTATTGACAGTACCGTAACCGCCCTGATGCTCCATGACCAGGGTTATGAAGTGATTGGCATTACCATGAAGACCTGGGACTATGCCAGTGCCGGGCCATCCGGAAAAGAAACAGGATGTTGCAATCTGGACAGTTTCAACGACGCCCGTATGGCGGCCGTGCAGCATGGATTTCCCCATTTTGTCCTGGATATACGGGAGGAGTTTGGCGACTTTGTCATTGAAAATTTCGTAGATGAATACCTGGCAGGCAGGACCCCCAATCCCTGCGTCATGTGCAATACCCATATCAAATGGCGCGCCCTGCTCAAAAGGGCAGATGCCATGGGATGCGATTATATCGCCACGGGCCATTACGGAAAGATCCACCTCCATGACAACGGACGTTATTTCGTCAGCCGGGGAACAGATGAACTCAAGGACCAGAGCTATGTGCTTTGGGGACTTCAACAGGACCTGCTGGGCAGGACCCTGCTGCCCTTGGGCAACTACCGCAAACCCCAGATCAGGCAGATGGCCATTGACTATGGATATCCCGAACTGGCCAAAAAAAATGAAAGCTACGAGATCTGTTTTGTGCCCGACAATGATTACCGGGGCTTTCTCAAACGAAAAGTGCCCGGGCTCGAAAAAAAAGTGGCAGGCGGCCATTTTATTGACCGCGATGGTAAAATCCTCGGTCAGCACAAAGGCTATCCCTTCTATACCATTGGCCAGCGCAAGGGACTCGATATCACCTTTGGCAGGCCGGTGTATGTGACCCGCATTGACCCGGATGCCAATACGGTCATGCTGGGGGACGAATCAGACCTGGATCAAAATGAAATGACCGTGGGAAGGATCAATATGATGAAATACGAACAGATTACGCCGGGCATGGAAGTCGTCTCAAAAATCCGCTATAAGGACCAGGGCAGCCTCAGCCATATACATCCCGGCCCAGACAATACCATCCGGGTGCGCTTCTATGAAAATGCCAAAAGTATTGCTCCCGGTCAGAGCGCGGTATTTTATGAAGGGGATGATGTCATTGGGGGAGGTATTATTCAGCAGGGACGTATGGTACCCGCTGTCTGAGCCGACTGCCTGCAGCAATATTCAGCCGGTTTTTTCGTTACCCATCCGGGAAGTTTGACCTTCCCGGATTTTAATTGATACCCAGTTAACCCCGGAAAGCCAAATTCATTGAAAACCAATATAATACCATCCAAGCACCCTTATTTCAACGAACTGACCTCTGTATGAAACAACTGATCCTATTGATGGCCATTGCCTGCTGCCTGCTTACCCTGTCCCAATGCAAAAAATCGACCGCTACCGTGCAGTCGGCAGCGCTCACCGATTACCTGCAGCTACAACCCGGCAAATACATCACCTACAGGCTGGATTCCACCCTGTTTACCAATTTCGGAACGCAGACCACTACGGTCAGCTACCAGGCGAAAGATATCATAGATACCCTCATTACTGATGCCCTGGGACGGCCCAGCTGGCGGGTCATCCGCTATCTGAGGGACACAGCCGGAACCCAGTCCTGGGTGACTGACCAGACCTACATGATCACGGCTACCCGGGAGGATGTGGAAGTGGTGGATAATAACCTGCGGTTCATCAAGCTGGTGCTGCCGGTAGTCAACGGTTACAGCTGGCCTGGCAATTCCTACATTGATGTCACTACTGATACTTTCAACGTCGTCAATTACCTGCAGGGCTGGAACTATTATTACGACAGCCTCGGGATGCCCTTTGTTACCCCTTTTGGTACAGTGGACAGCACCCTTACGGTGATTCAGCAGCCTGATGTGACCAATGGTGATTTTACAGATCCTTCCCGTTATAGTGAAAGAAATTACTCGGTGGAAGTATACGCAAAAGGCATTGGCCTGATCAACAAACGCTTCCTGCACCAGGAATACCAGCCGCCCAATGGCGGTACTTCCGTGGGATCCACTTCCGGCTATGGGCTGAATCTGACTATGATCGATCACAATTAGTCCCGGCGCTCATTCTCCCGGCCGGCCCGCACAAAACTGGCAGCAAACAGGCTGTCGGCACGGTCCCGGTATCCGGCCAGGATTTCCTTCTTTTCTGCCCTTAATCCAAGTGTTCGCTCCGCGAACGCTGCCACCTCCTCATTTTCCTGTCGGAAAACCGAACAGGTTATATAGATCAGCCTCCCGTTTTTTTTCAGGGCCTGGCTGGCCCGGGAAAGTATTTTTCTTTGTATGAGCGCATAGGATTCCGTGCGAGCCGGGTCATAAAAGCAGAGCGCTTCCGGGGTCCGGCTCCAGGTTCCCGAACCTGAACAGGGAAGGTCGGCAATGACCAGGTCAAAACCCGCTTTGGGCAGGCTGGCTGCCGGATCGGTCAGGTCTGCCCGGAAGGAATGGTAATTTTTCATGCCCGCCTGCGCAAATCTTTTATGCAGGTTATGCAGGATGGATTCCCTTATGTCAGATACGGTCAGGTCAAGCTGGGGGTAAAGGTCCTGAAGCATGATGGATTTTCCCCCGCTGGCGGCACAGCAGTCCCAGGCGGATATGCCCCCGGGCACTCCCCTGCCCTCCGGGGGTAAAAAAAACCGGCCCACCTGCTGGGAACTATAATCCTGGATGACGGCCTCCCGGTTGATGTCCAGTACCTTTTCCAGGCTGGTCTGGTTACCCAGGGCCAGGCAGTCGGGTCCTGTTTCACGGTAGGCGATGGCTGCCTGCCGGAGCTTTTCCAAAACCCGCTCCCGGTGTCCGGGCCGGATCCTGATAAAGAGGTCGGGCTGCAGCAGCATGGAGTGGCAAAATGCCAGGGGATCGATCCCGCTGCTCAGTTCGCCCGGCCAGGGGAAGATCTCCGAAGGCCGGAAATGATCCTTTACCAGGGCCATCTTCTCGGTGAGCGGCAGGCCTGTCATTTCATTCCAGGCAGGCCTGAAATAGGCCAGCGCAGGACTGGCCGACCGGTTGCACAGGAAGAGTCCGGTGAGTATTTTCTCTTTTCTGTCCTGCCCGGCCATGGCATGACCCAGCCGGTAATAACAATATACCATGTCGGACAGCTGTTTCCTGTCCCTGGACCCCATCTGGGGGTGGTCCCTGAAGTATTGCTTCAGCCAGACATGCAGCGGGATTTCCCCCCTGTAGGTCCCCGTTATTTCCAGGGCATAGCGTAACTGGTTATCATATTTCATCCGGCTGCATTAAAAAGCCGGGCCTTCAAGACCCGGCAAAATGAGATATAGACTGGTTTGCTCACAGTTCAAGCAGGGTCCGGACTGGGTCCTTGCCAAAGAGCAGCAGTTCGGGGTTTTCCAGCAATTCTTTGACCCTGACCAGGAAGGAAACCGATTCACGTCCGTCGATGATGCGGTGGTCATAACTGACGGCCAGGTACATCATGGGCCTGACCACCACCTGCCCGGAGATGACCACGGCCCGTTCCTCGATTTTATGCATGCCCAAAATGGCCGACTGCGGAATATTTATGATGGGAGTCGACATCAGTGAACCGAAGACACCCCCATTGGTGATGGTGAAAGTCCCCCCCTGCATGTCTTCCATGCTGAGTTTGTTGTCCCTTGCCTTGGCCGCAAGTTGTACCACCGTTTTTTCAATCTCAGCCATGCTGAGGCTTTCAGCATTGCGGATGACGGGTACAACCAGTCCTTTGGGGGCAGAAACGGCGATGGAAATATCACAATAGTCATGGTAAATGATTTCGTCACCGTCTATGTATGCATTGACGGCGGGCCATTCCTGCAGGGCATAACAGCAGGCCTTGGTGAAGAAGCTCATAAATCCAAGATTGACGCCATGCTTTTCTTTGAATTTATCCTTGTACCGGGAGCGCAGTCCCATGATCTGGCTCATGTCCACCTCGTTAAAGGTGGTGAGCATGGCCGTGGTGTTTTTGGCCTCCACGAGCCGCCTGGAAACCGTTTTACGGAGATTGCTCATCTTCTCCCGTTTTTCCTCCCTGCCAAACAGGGTTTTACCGGGCGTCCTGCCCGGGTGGGTCAGGGCATCCAGCACATCGTGTTTAAGTATTTTTCCCCCGGCACCCGAAGGGGTGATGGAGGATGCATCTATTTTCTTATCGGTTATGATGGCTGCGGCCAGCGGGGTAGCCTTCAGGTCATTGGCAACGGCCGTTACCGGCGCCGGCTGCGGGGCGGGAACAGCATCCTGCCTGGTGGCCTGCGGAGCCGCGGCGACAGGGGTTGCCTTGTTTTCTTTCGGGGGGGGCGCCGTTTCATCTATGCGGGCTACCAGATCCCCTATCTTCAGCGTATCTCCTTCCTTGCCGACCTGGCGGAGCAGACCTGCTTTTTCTGCATTGACTTCAAAGGTTGCTTTTTCGCTTTCCATCTCTGCGATCACTTCATCCCGGTTCACATAATCCCCATCCTTTTTAAGCCATTTTACCAGGGTTACTTCACTGATGGATTCGCCTACTGTCGGAACTTTTATATCAATCATATTGAAAAATGTAATTACTTGTACTGGAAAAAACCTACTGTCAAGAAAGCTGTAAAACTAATCAACTTTTATTAACCTCCGGCCATCCCGCCCCATCCTAAGGTTGTACTTGGAGGTAACCGCGCATTAAATGGTAAATGCCGTTTCTATGATTTCTTCCTGTTCCTGCTTATGCACTTTATTGTAACCGGTGGCGGTAGCCGCGCTGGGCTGCCTGCTGATAAAACCATAATTGATGCTCCTGAGGTTCATCTGCAGAAAGGAGGCCGCACCCATGTTCAAGGGCTCTTCCTGTACCCAGAACCAGGTGGCTTTCCGGTATTTTGAATACAGGGCCTCAATCTGCCCCAGGGGCAGGGGATAAATCTGTTCCAGCCGGAGAATGGCAATGTCTTTACGGTTATCCTTAAGCTGGCGTTCGGCCAGGTCAAAGTAAATTTTTCCGCTGCAGAACAGCACTTTTTTCACGCGGGAGGCATCCTCGGTAAAAGGATCGTCCATGACTTCCTGAAAGCTGCCTGTCGTGAAGTCAGCGATTTTCGAATAGGTTCCGGGGTACCGCAGGTTGGCTTTGGGGGAAAAATTGATGAGGGGTTTGCGGAAAGGCCACAGCAACTGCCTGCGCATGGCATGGAACAGATTGGCGGAGGTGGTGATATTGGTAACCACAATATTCAATTCTGCACACAGCTGAAGGAAACGCTCCATCCTGGCGCTGCTGTGTTCGGGCCCCTGACCCTCATAGCCATGGGGAAGCAGCATAACCAGCCCGTTCATGCGCTGCCATTTCTGTTCGCCGGCGGCGATGAACTGATCGATCATCGTCTGGGCCCCGTTGCTGAAATCACCGAACTGGGCCTCCCATATGACCAGTGCATTGGGATTGGCCATGGCATATCCGTATTCAAATCCAAGCACGGCAAATTCACTCAGCAGGGAATTGAATATCCGGAATTGACCCTTGGCTCCTGGTATATTGCTCAGGCGGTTATAGGGTTCATCTGTATTTTCATCGCGCAGTACGGCATGTCGGTGCGAAAAAGTCCCCCTTTGCACATCCTGCCCGCTCATGCGCACGTCCCGGCCCTCCTGCAGGATGCTGCCATAGGCCAGCAGTTCCCCGGTAGCCCAGTCCACCTTCCCTTCCTCTTTGAGTAATTTCACTTTCTCCAGCAGGATCTTCTCCACCTTTTTAAGGGGTGTAAAATGCGCTGGCCATACCATCAGGGAATCAAAAATCTTTTTGAATTCCGCCTCACTGATGGCCGTTGCGGGAGATTTAACGAAGTCCTCCGCAGTAGCCCTTCTCAGGCTTTTCCACCATAATTCAGGCTGCTGGTAGGAATAAGGGAGGGGTTTTTGCTTTACTTCATCGAGGCGTTCCTGCAGGTCGGCCCAGAATTTTTTTTCCATGGCCATTGCCAGTTCCTTGGCATCCGATTCCCCGGAGGCAATCAGGAACTGGGTATATACTTCCCTTGGATTGGGATGCTTGTCGATGAGGGCATAGAGGTGGGGCTGTGTGAATTTGGGGTCATCGCCCTCATTGTGGCCATGCCGCCGGTAACAGACCATGTCTATGAATATGTCACAGTGGAATTGCTGGCGGTAGCGCGTGGCGATTTCGGCGCACTTTACCACCGCCTCCGCATCATCGCCGTTGACATGCAGCACGGGAGCATGTATGGCTGCTGCCAGGGAGGTGCAGTAATCCGAACTGCGGGCATCGTCAAAATCGGTGGTAAATCCAATTTGGTTATTGATCACAAAATGTATGGTGCCCCCTGTATAATACCCCTTGAGGTCGCTCATCTGCAGCACTTCATAAACAATGCCCTGCCCGGCCACGGAAGCATCGCCATGAATGAGGATGGGCAGAATTTTGTCATAATCGCTTTGGTACAAAACATCGGCCTTGGCCCTGGAAAATCCCACGACCACCGGGTCAACGGCTTCCAGGTGCGAAGGATTGGGCATGAGCTTCAGGTGGATGGATTTGCCGGAAGGCGTTGTGAGTTCACTTCCATAGCCCATATGGTACTTGACGTCGCCGCTGCCCATGGTTTGGTCGAGTTTTGCCGTCCCTTCAAATTCACTGAATATCTGCTCATAGGTCTTGCCCATGATATTGGCCAGGATGTTGAGGCGCCCGCGGTGGGCCATGCCGATGACGACTTCATGCACTTCGTTTTGGGCGGCTGTGTTGATGATGGCGTCCAGGGCTGCGATGGTGGTCTCTCCGCCTTCGAGTGAAAACCTTTTCTGCCCTATGTATTTGGTATGCAGGAACTTCTCGAACATGACGCCCTCATTGAGCTTTTCCAAAATACGCTTCTTGGTTTCCAGCGACAGGGGGGCAGTAAACCCCTTTTCCATCTCGTTGGTAAGCCAGTCAATCTTTGGCTGCTCGCTAATGTATTTGAATTCAATGCCTACATGGCCGGCATAGCAGTTCTGCAGGTGCTGCAATATGTTGCGCAGGGAGGTGGTTCCCAGCCCGATGAGGTTTCCGGCGAAAAAATTCCGGTCCAGGTCTTCGTCGTCAAATCCAAAGAAAGGCAGATCCAGGTTGGCCCCCCTGTCCCTGCGTGGCCGGATGGGGTTGGTTTTAGCCACCAGGTGACCCTTATTGCGGTAACCCAAAATCATCCGGTAGGCACCCAGCTCCTTTTTCCAGTCCACCCCGTCAGTAGTTTTCAGATTGGTTACCAGGGGTTTGGAAGCAGTGGCGCTCCCATTGGAACCGACTCCGGTCTTTGCATGGGACACAGCAAAGTCAAATCCCTCAAAAAATTTCTTGAATTCCGGATCTACACTTTCCGGGTTGCGGCTATAATCCAGGTAGAGGCTTTCGATGTAGGCAGGAGAGGAATTTGTGAGGTACTGAAAATCTTTCATGGAAAATCGATCTTTTTATAAGGACCACAAATATCGGTGAAAATCATCACAGACAACCAGGATTTTGCACCAGGGGGGCTCGCACAGGATTATTTAACAGGCTGATTTGAAAGGCAAAAGAACTTCCCAAAGGCAGCAATTATCCATTCCCAGGAAAGCAGGCCGGCCTTTTTTTGGGTTTTAGGCATAAACTTTTGGAATATTGACTGGCCGGTCATACCTTTGCCGTCCTAAAATTTCGAGTTCATGGCCAATCATAAAGCAACAAAAAAAGATGTTCGTCAGGCAAACAAACGCCGGGATCGCAACCGTTATTATGGTAAAACTACCCGTAACGCCATTCGCGACCTGAGGGTAATCAAGGTTCAGAAA
The DNA here is from genome assembly GCA_903906365.1 of uncultured Bacteroidota bacterium. Classification (GTDB taxonomy): domain Bacteria; phylum Bacteroidota; class Bacteroidia; order Chitinophagales; family Chitinophagaceae; genus Puia. The sequence goes on from CAIVKC010000047.1 coordinate 24,334, forward strand.
GAAGCCGGAGACATTTTCCCTGATGTGGCCTCCCAGATCGACAAACTGGCCAAAAAAGGCATCATCCACAAGAACAAAGCGGCCAACCTGAAAAGCAAACTCGCCAAACGCATCAATACGCTGGCTAAATAGCCCGTTTTTCATAAAATTATTACTGAGGCATCCCATGGGATGCCTTTTTTTGTTTCCACCAGATTGGCTACATTGAAAGGCATTTATCCATCTCCGGACAAAATAAGCTAAAACCAGCGTCATGAGAATTTCCCTGCTGCTCTGTATTATGTTTGCCACTGCCGTCGGCTATGGCCAGCAAACGCCCTTTGAAAGGTCCGGTGGAACCGAAACAGCCACCTACCCGGAATGCATCCGTTTTTACCGGAACCTGGCCACCCATTCCAAAAAAATCCGCCTCCAGGAAATGGGTACCAGCGACGCCGGTTATCCCATGCATGTGGTCCTTTATAGCTCCGAAGGCAGTTTTGACCCAGCCGGATGGCATGCCCAGCATAAGATCGTGATCCTCATCAACAATGGCATTCACCCCGGGGAGCCCGACGGCGTGGATGCCAGCATGATGCTGCTGCGTGATGTATGCAACGGCAAAATAAAGGTTCCCTCCAATATTGCCCTGGCTGTGATCCCCTTGTATAACATCGGCGGGGCACTCAACAGGAATTCATGTTCCCGGGTTAACCAGAACGGGCCACGCAGTTTCGGATTCAGGGGCAATGCGCAAAATCTCGACCTGAACCGCGACTTCACCAAGTCAGACTCAAGAAATGCCAGGGCCTTTGCCCGTATATTTCACTGGGTGCAGCCCGATATACAGGTAGACAATCATGTCAGTGACGGTGCCGACTACCAGCATACCATGACCCTGATAAGCACCCAGTGGAATAAGCTGGGCGGCGAACTGGGTCAGTTTGTGCATGACACCTTCGACCCATCCCTGTTCCAGGCTATGGAAAAAAAGGGATGGCCCATGTGCCCCTATGTCAATTTTGAGGAGGGCAGCCCCGAAAAAGGCTGGCAGGAGTTTTACGACCCGCCCCGGTATTCGAGCGGATATGCGGCCCTGTTCCATTGTATTTCCTATATGCCGGAAACCCATATGCTCAAGCCCTTTCACGACCGGGTGCTTTCCACCTATGCGCTCCTGCAGACAATCATGGAACAGGCCTCCCTGCATGCAGGGCAAATCATAGAAAAAAGGAAATTGCAACTCAGCGCTGAACTCACACAATCCAGCCTCGCGATTCATTGGAAAGTGGATACCGCCCGTTATGACAATATCCTGTTCAAAGGCTATGTTGCGGCTCAGAAAACCAGCGAGGTAACGGGGCTCCAAAGGCTGTATTATGATCATGATAAACCCTTCGATAAGGAAGTTCGGTACTTTGATTATTTCAAGGGTGACCAGTTCGTGAAAGTACCGGCCTACTATGTCCTGCCTCAGGGGTGGCACGATGTTTCTGAGCTGCTTTTGCTAAATGGGGTTACCCTCATTGCACTGGACCGGGATACGGTCATGGAAGTGGAAGCCTACCACATCGATGAGTATAAATCAGCTGCAGGGGCCTATGAGAAACACCATCGTAACTATGGCGTGAAGGTATCTGCTTCCAGGCAGACCATCCAGTTCCTTCAGGGGGATTACCTGATCCCCTGCAACCAGCCCAACAGGAGGTTTATTGCCGAGATGCTGGAGCCTGCCGGGGAGGATTCTTATTTTTCCTGGAATTTTTTTGATGCCATCCTGCAGCAGAAAGAGGGATACAGTGAATACCGGTGGGAGGACGTCGCTGCAACCTATCTCAGGGATCATCCTGAACTCAAAAAAAGGCTGGAGGAGAAAAAAAAGGCTGACATCACCTTTGCGCAGAATGCTTCTGCCCAACTGGATTTCATATATAAGAATTCACCATATTATGAACCTGCTCACCTAAGGTTTCCTGTGTATAGAATACCCTAAACAGGTTAACCAATTGTTATGATGAACCGTTTTTTACAGGTAATTGTGCGTAAACGGCCATGGCCATCGTTGATTACCCAAATCGCCTGTAAACCATTTCAAATCATGGCGGTCCTAATTATTTAAACATACCAATTATGAAAAAGCATGTTTATCAACTGGGCCTTCTTTTTTTCCTGTTTGGTTTTTCTTCCTGCGTTGTACATGAACGCTATGTAGTCAGGGAGCGGCCTGCCGAAGTCTATTATGCCAGGCCGCCACAGCCTTCCCCCGAACATATCTGGATCACCGGCGACTGGGTATGGTCCTCGGGTGGTTATCGCTGGCGCGAAGGACACTGGGAAAGACGCCGTTCGGGAGTTAGATGGCAGGAAGGACACTGGCAGCAGACCAGGAACGGATGGAAATGGATACCTGGCCACTGGCAGAATTTCTGATATCTGCCGGGCCCTCCGTTTGGCCGGGCCATAAGATCCACGGCCATGCGCACATGATAAAAGACGGGACCGAAGTCCCGTCATTTTTGTGCCGCCAGGTTGACTGGCTGGCTTTGGGGGTGAAGGAAATAAAAGGCAGAGCGCACGACAGCTATACAAGAAAGGCAAATTCGTCCTACATTGTGGTGGCCCGCAGGGCGGTAAGGATTTTAAACATCAACAGCTTCACCATGAATAAAACTTTGTTTTCACTTCTTTTGATCTCTTCCATGGGCTGGGCCCTGGCTCCAGCCCTGATGGCCCAGGATAAGCTGGACTCCCTGTTGCCGGTTCGGAGTTTTTGCATCGATGCGCCAAGGCCGGTCGGGCTGGACTCTTTTGTTAATTTTATTGAAAGGGAGCTGGCTCCCAGAAAGGTGAACACCCTCCTTGTCCAAATCGATTATCATTACCAGTTTAGTTCCCATCCCGAACTCACCGACAGCTTCGCCCTTTCCAGGTCCGATGTCAAAAAAATGGTTGCCGCCTGCAGAAAAAACAGTATCAGGATCATCCCCCAGATCAATATGCTGGGTCACCAGTCCTGGGCCAACCGGACCGGGAAACTGCTCCAGGTATATCCCGATTTTGATGAAACACCCTGGGTCAAAATTCCTGAAAAATATGAATGGCCCAATGCCGACAACCTGTATTGTAAGAGTTATTGCCCCCTGCATCCCGGCCTACATCCGGTCCTTTTTGACCTTATCGGTGAACTTTGCGATGTCTTTGAGAGCACGGCCTTTCATGCAGGCATGGATGAGGTCTTTTACATCGGGGATCCCAGGTGCCCCCGCTGTGCCGGAAGGGATCCGGCCGAACTCTTTGCCGGAGAGGTACGGATACTGCATGATTTCCTGGCCCGCAGCGGCAGGGAACTCTGGATATGGGGGGACCGTCTGCTGGATGGCAGGACAACGGGGCTGGGTGAATGGGAGGCAAGTTATAATAACACCTACCGGGCCATCGATCTCATTCCAAAAGACGTGGTCATTTGTGACTGGCATTACGAACGCGCCGATAAAACAGCCGTGTATTTTGCCATGAAAGGATTCAGGGTACTCACCTGTCCCTGGAGGCAGTCCTCCATCGCCATTCAGCAGGTGGCTGATATGGTCTCCTACCGGAACCAGTCCACCCCGGAGATGAAAAGCCGTTTCCTGGGTCTGATGGAGACCACCTGGTCACGTACCGATATGTTCCTGAGGGGTTTTTATAGTGTGCCCAACGCAGCCACGCCTGAAAATACTTCCTGGAATTGTTTTCGCGCCATGTTCCAGGCCATTGACCAATTAAGGTAGTTCAACGGCCTCCGACTGGTAACCCAAAAAAGGTAGTGTGGAAAATTCCTGAATTCCTTTTTTAGCATAGAACCCGGTCCCTTTGCCGAAAATCAGGAGGTTCCTCTTATATGCCTGCGTTGGTCAGGCCTGTCTGTTCATGGATGCATTGACCCAAAAAACTGAACCGGTTTTCCTAATGGCGGAACCTCCCTGCTTTACCTCCGGTCTGCTGATATACCCCCACTACCACCCGCGGGCCGCCATTCCCGAATCTGGTTGGTGCCGCCGGCTGAAGGCCAGGACAGCCAATTGCGGCCCATACGGCCATTGATCAGGTCCCCTCCATCATTTGGCCGGCACTGACCCAAACTTTTCGGCTTAAAACTATTCTTTATGGACGCTGCCTACCCCGCTTACGTGCTGATTCACATCACTGGCGTTTCCCTTATACCGGACGCTGCCTGCGCCGCTGACCTCTGCATCCAGTTTTACGCTGGCAAATACTTCCGCGCTGCCTACCCCGGATATTCCCACGATGGTATTTTCGCTGAGCAAATCAAAACAGTGCGCACTTCCCGCACCGCTCACCTGCAGGTCCACATCCTTGGTCTGTCCCTTTAAATAAATGGAACCCACCCCGGAGATATCGGCCTTGACTTTGGGGGCGTCGACCTCCATTTTAATATCCCCTGCCCCGCTCAGGTTAAGTTCCAGGTTCTCCGTATTGGTTATTTTGCCTTCGGAAATAATATTACCCGCACCGGAAAGACCGATTCTGCTGAAAGCAGGGGCGGTTACATAAATATTGAGCTCATGGCTTGGATCCAGGTTAATACCGGGCCTGCTGCGGATAATGACCTGGTCTCCCTCCTGCTCAACCTCAATGTAGGGCAGCAGGTTTTCATCCCCGGTGATGCGAATGGGTTTCATCTCACCCTGGGTGACATACACATTCACAATACTGCTGACTTCCAGATTCCTGAATGAGCCAACGCTGCGCTCTTCTGTTTTTATATTCCCATTGCCGCGGATACGTTTACCCAGGAAATGACGGCAGGAGCCCAGAAAAAAAGGCACAGAGAGAAGCAAAAACCAGGCATATTTTTTCATAACAATGGTTTTAGTAATGCAAAAATTAGTCTTTTATTCTGAAAAGGGAAACCGTTCCTCCCTTAGAGGGCTAAAACAGGAAGGAGGTTACAACCCCTCCCGAATGCCCCCGGGGCCATCCGGGAAAACCCGGATATCCGGTTCAAATGACGCACGGCCAGGGGGCGGGGGAGCGCAGAAAAGCTGCAAACTCCAAACCGTTTTCTTACCTTCGCACCCATGACAGAAAAGATTCTCATTCTCGATTTTGGTTCCCAATATACGCAACTGATTGCCAGGGCCGTCCGTGAAGCCAATGTGTTTTGTGAAATCACCCCCTACCATAAAAAGATACCGGCCGATTCGTCCCTGAAAGGAGTTATTTTATCCGGGTCCCCTTTTTCGGTCAACGACCCCAATGCGCCGCTGGTAGACATCGAAGCCCTTCACCGGAAGTGGCCGGTCCTGGGAATCTGTTACGGGGCGCAGCTGACTGCCAAGGAATTCGGCGGAAAGGTCGCCAACAGCAGCAAAAGAGAATATGGCAGAGCCCAGCTCCACAAACAAAAAGAGGATATCCTCCTGGAGGATGTCCGGGAAATGTCCCAGGTTTGGATGAGTCATGCCGATACCATCCTGGAACTTCCCCAGGGATTTGAAGTGTTGGCCACCACCGAAAATATACCCTACGCGGCTTTTAAGAAAAACAGCGACGAATTTGCCCTATACTGCCTGCAGTTCCATCCCGAGGTCTATCATTCCACCGAAGGCAAAAAAATACTCCGGAATTTCCTGGTCAATATCTGCGGCTGTTCGCAAAACTGGACCCCTGCCCATTTTGTAAACGATACCGTAGCCCAGCTCAAAGAACAAATCGGCAACCGCAAGGTGATAATGGCCCTGAGCGGTGGAGTGGATTCCACCGTAGCGGCCACCCTGATCCATCGGGCCATTGGCGAACGCCTTTCCGGTATATTCGTCGATAACGGGGTGCTTCGCAAAAATGAATTTGAACAGGTGCTGGAGACCTATCACCAGATCGGTCTCCATGTAAGAGGAGTGGATGCCAGGAAGATGTTCTATGATGAATTCAAGGGGAAAACCGATCCGGAGGCAAAGCGGAAGGTCATCGGAAAACTTTTCATCGATGTGTTCCAGGAGGAAGCCAAAAAGATAGAGGGAATTGAATTGCTTGGCCAGGGCACCATTTACCCGGATGTCATTGAAAGCGTGAGCGTTCACGGGCCTTCTGTAACCATCAAATCGCACCATAATGTGGGCGGCCTTCCCGAAAAAATGCACCTGGAACTGGTGGAGCCCCTGCGCTACCTTTTTAAGGATGAAGTCAGAAAGGTGGGAAAGGAACTCGGCATACCCGATGACATGCTGCAGCGTCATCCATTCCCCGGACCGGGGTTGGCCATCAGGATCCTGGGAGAGGTCACCGAAGAGAAAGTTCGCTTATTACAGGAGGCAGATCATGTTTATATTCAGGGCTTAAAGGACCGCAACCTCTATGCAGGCGTCTGGCAGGCCGGTGCCATCCTGCTGCCGGTGAAAAGCGTAGGTGTCATGGGCGATGAAAGGACCTATGAATTCACGGTGGCATTGAGGGCGGTCACTTCGGTAGACGGAATGACGGCAGACTGGGCCCACCTGCCTTATGAATTTTTGGCGGACATCTCCAATGAGATCATCAATAATGTGAAAGGGATCAACCGGGTGGTATATGATATCAGCAGCAAGCCCCCGGCAACCATAGAGTGGGAATAATGCGACAGGACAACATTCAATAGAATTCCATGAAAAGAGCAATTGCCATCATCGGATTAACGGGGACCTTTCTTTTATTGGGCGGGTCTCGCCTGTTGGCCCAGGCTGACAGCTCCTTACAAACAAGGCATATAGCGCTCTTTGTGCCACTCTACCTGGATTCAGCCATAGATCCGCTGGGCAACTACCGCTTTGATAAGAATTTTCCCAAATTTCTAAACCCGGGCCTGGAATTTTACGAGGGGGCCCAGCTTGCATTGGATTCCCTGCAAAGCATCGGAGCGCACCTTGAGGTAAGGGTGTACGACACAAGGTCCCCTAAACGCAGTATCAACCAGATTCTCCATGAACCGGATTTTCAAAGGACCGAACTCATCATCGGCCAGGTCGGCAACAGCGACCTGAGGCTGCTGGCCGATTGGGCCCTTCATAAGAATATCCCCTTTATCAATGCCAATTACCCCAACGATGGCGGCATCACCAACAACCCGGACTTCGTGATGTTGAATTCAACCCTGAAAACACATTGCGAAGGCATATACAAATTCCTGCAGCGGCGCTATGCAACCTCCAAAATCATCGTCTTTCGCAAAAAAGGCGCCAGTGAAGACCGGCTGAGGAACTATTTTTTGGACATTGAAAAGAACACGGCATCCGTCCCGCTGAAGCTTAGTTATGTGAATCTGGATGAACCCTTAGATGAAAAGCAATTGCTCCCCTATTTGGACAGTACAAAACAAAATATATTTTTGGCTGCCAGCCTGGATGAAAATTTCGCCAGGGGTCTCTGTCAGCTGCTGGCCGCCGATGCCAGGAGCTACCCCATTACCATCATAGGAATGCCGACCTGGGACAATATCGCAGAGCTGTCCGAACCTGAATACAACGGGATTGAAATTATGTACACAACCCCCTTTTTTATAAACCAGGCGGAACCATGGGTTAAATCCATTCAACAGTATTTTAAAACAAAATTCTATTGCAGGCCCAGCGACATGGTATTCCGCGGATATGAAACCACTTTTCGTTTTGCCAGGCTCCTCCAGCAGTATGGGGCATCCCTCAGCAGCAGCATCGGGGAAAAAAAATTCCGGGTTTTCAATGACATTGACATTCAGCCGGTCTTCCTGAACAAACAGAATATGACGCTGGATTACTTTGAAAACAAAAAGATCTATATGATCAAAAAACTCGATGGTTCCGTCACGCAGGTGAACTGAATGGCCATCCGCAAAATAGGACACCGGGAACCGCTTGGTTCAACCCGGGCGGCATTTTTTCAAAAAACATTTTGTTGTTCCATCTGTTAATAGGCTGAGCAAAGCCAGGCGCCTGCTTTCCCTCCTTTCAGCGGAACGCCCCGGCCAATTGACAGAAACTCCCCTTAGAGCTGGTCCTGGTCATAAAGAATCCGTGAAAGCCCTTAGGGTAAACTTTGTTAATTTTAACCTACTGAATGACAGATATGAAAACAATTGTAGTGGTATCGGCAATGGCCCTAGTCTGCTTTGCATTTTCAAAGAGCATGAAGGAACTGCCGGAAAACAAACCGGTATACATACCGCCAAGCGCCCAGCGGAGTGGTGATGCCACAGCGGGCTATGTTTACCTGACAACGGGGGATTACCTGAAAAGCGGCATCCCATACGGATATTTTAAGTTAGGATTCGGCAGGAACAGCACCAATTACCTGCAGCGGGAAGGGCTCAATAAAGACATCAGCTACGAGTATACCGCAGTCAGGGCAGCCAACGGTGAAACGGTGGTGGCGCCTAATTGCCTGCAATGCCACGCACAGGTATTCGACAATAAATTAATCATCGGCCTGGGAAACTCCATGATTGATTTTACCAGCGGCCAGAAGCTGGATCCCAAAAACGCTGTCCTGGCCGAACAGTTGCTCAAAAAAACAGATCCCAAGAAATTTGAGGCAGCCGAACCCTTTCTTAAAGTGGTGAAAGCCATCAGCGCACAGTTATATACCCAGGTAAGGGGCGTTAATGCCGCAGACCGGCTGGCAGCCCTGCTGGTGGCCCACAGGGATCCGGCTACTTTTAAATGGAATGATTCTGCGTCGATGGATATTCCGGAACAAATTATACCTACCGATGTACCTGCCTGGTGGATGCTTAAGAAAAAACACTCCATGTTCTATAACGGTTTTGGAAGGGGCGATTTTGGAAGATTCCTAATGGCATCTAACCTGCTCACGGTCAACGACACGGCAGAATCCAGGGAGGTGGACAGCCATATCAGCAACGTGCTGGCCTATATTAATACCCTGCAGCCGCCCCCCTATCCTCTTGCTGTCGACCGGCAGCTGGTCCGGCAGGGTGGAATTCTGTATGTTCAAAAATGTTCCAAATGCCATGGCAGCAATGGCAGGGACGGGCAATATCCCAACCTGCTGATACCCGAAGGCGTCATCCAGACAGACTCCCTTCTTTTTCAGAGCAATTATCAGAACCCACAGTTTGTAAACTGGTTTAACAACAGCTGGTTTGCCAGCGGGGACCATCCAGCCAGGCTCGAGCCGTACAGCGGATACATAGCCCCCCCGCTGGACGGAATATGGATCACTGCCCCCTATTTTCACAATGGTTCCGTCCCCGACCTGGAAGGCGTGCTTAACAGCCGGGTGCGTCCCAGATACTGGTCAAGGGATTTTGACAACCCGGAATATGATTACCAGCACCTGGGATGGAAATATACCACCCAAAAGGGACCCGGAGGAAAGACCGTTTATAACACGGACCTCCCCGGATATGGCAATTACGGTCATTATTTTGGGGATGACCTTAAGGAAAAAGAAAGAAAGGCCATCATAGAATATTTGAAAACCCTGTAATGCTTCCTTTGAGATCCCGGGACATTTTTCCAGGATACCGGCTCCGGCCATAAGCTTTGCGGACAGTGATTATCCCTAATCGGATTGGCAGTAAATGAATAAAAAGAACCTTACCGGTACTGTTGGTTACCAAATCATTCACGCCTGGCTGGCTTCCAGGGGTCTGGATCCCTTTTTGTTCCAGCAGGAAGCCTGGCAGCTGATCCATGAAGGTGAAAGCGGGCTCATCAACGCACCCACCGGATGCGGCAAAACATTTGCCGCTTTCCTGGGGGCACTGATCTGCTTTATCAATAAACATCCCGGCGACTACCAGCAAAAATCCAGGAATGGTCTGCAATTACTTTGGATCACCCCCCTGCGGGCACTGGCAAAGGATATTGGGAGGGCTATGGAAGCGGTCCTGGCCGACCTGTCCATGAACTGGAAGGTGGGAATCCGGAACGGGGATACTGAAATGAGCGAAAGGCAGAAGCAAAAGCGTCAGATGCCGGAAGTACTTATTATAACGCCGGAAAGCCTCCACCTGCTGCTTGCACAGAAAAATTACCCGGAGGTCTTCAGGAGCCTGACGATGATCGCAGTGGATGAATGGCACGAACTCCTGGGCAGCAAGCGTGGCGTGCAGGTCGAACTGGCTGTGGCAAGAATAGCCGCCCTCCTTCAGGCCGAAAGGAAACAGGAACCCGGCAGGGCCCATAAGCACAAGTCGAAGGACAAAGACAGGCTGCGCATATGGGGTATCAGCGCCACCATCGGAAACCTGGTTCAGGCAAAAGAAGTCCTTTTGTCCCCGGTTTCGGGCCAAAACCCTGACAACGGCCATATCGTAATAGCCAGAATCAATAAGGAAGTACAGGTGGAATCGATCATTCCCGATGAAATAGAAAAATATCCCTGGGCCGGTCACCTGGGAATCAAGCTCATTGACAAAGTGCTGCCCATCATTGCCAGCAGCAGAACCACCCTGCTTTTTATCAATACCCGCGGCATGACCGAGACCTGGTACCAGTCACTTCTCCAAGTCTGCCCGGAGCTGGCCGGGGCAATTGCCCTGCATCACGGTTCCATTGATCTTGCATTGAGGAACTGGGTGGAGGAGACCCTGCACAGCGGCCGGCTCAAAGTAGTCGTGTGTACGGCCAGCCTGGACCTGGGGGTTGATTTCAGACCGGTGGAAACGGTTATACAGGTTGGCTCTCCCAAAGGAGTTGCCAGATTTTTACAAAGGGCCGGACGCAGCGGGCACCAGCCCGGCGAAGTAAGCCGTATCTATTTCCTGCCCACGCACTCCCTGGAACTGGTGGAGGCGGCCGCACTGAAATCAGCCATGAAACTGGAACTCATTGAAAGCAGGGTTCCCATGCTGCTTTGCTTTGATGTACTGATCCAGTTCCTCTCTACACTGGCTATCTCCGACGGATTCCTGCCAGGGCAGCTCTTTGAAGAAATCAGGTCCACCTATTGTTTCAGGGAGATGAGCCAGGAGGAATGGCTGGAAATCCTGCATTTCATCACAGAAGGGGGATCAGCCCTGGGACAGTATGATGAATTCAGGAAAGTGGAGATCATTGCAGGGGTGTATAAAATAAACAGTCGCCGGATCGCCATGAGACACAGAATGCATATCGGCACCATCGTAAGCGATGCCATGCTGAAGGTGAAATTCATGAGCGGCGGTTATGTGGGTGTCATTGAAGAATACTTTATTTCCAAACTGCAGCCCGGAGATGTATTTACCCTTGCCGGCAGAAACCTGGAATTTGTCATGATCAAGGATATGACGGCGCTGGTCAGAAAATCAAGCGCAAAGAAAGCCATTGTCCCCAGCTGGAACGGAGGCAGAATGCCACTTTCAGCCAACCTGGGCATGATGCTCCGAAAAACCCTCAATGATGTGCACCCGATCATGGAGGGTTCAGATCCGGCATCGGATCCGCATTCGGGCGATTGCTCAGTGAATATGGAATTAAAGGCCCTGTTACCCCTTTTCCTGTTGCAGGAAGAGTTATCACATGTGCCCAGGGAGAACGAATTGCTCATTGAACAGATAGAAACCAGGGAAGGATTCCATTTATTTGTGTATCCTTTTGAAGGCAGGCTGGTACATGAAGCCATGGCTGCCCTGCTTGCATACCGAATCGGCAGGATTACTCCCATTACCTTTTCATTTGCCATGAACGATTACGGTTTTGAACTGCTCAGTGACCAGCCTATACCGGTGGACGATACCAATGCCTATGAATTATTCTCCCCCCAACTGCTTTCGGGGGACATACAGCGAAGCGTCAACTCTGCGGAAATGGCAAGAAGAAAATTCAGGGATATAGCCGTTATCGGGGGGCTGATCTTTCAGGGATATCCCGGCGAGCAAACAAAAGCGAGGCATCTCCAGTCCTCGGCCTCCCTGTTATTCAATGTATTCAGCGAATACGATAAAAACAACCTGCTGATGCGCCAGGCCTACAATGAAGTCATGGAACAACAAATGGAGGAGGCCCGGCTCAGGAATATGCTCGAGAGGGTGCAGCAAGGAAAAATTGTGATCACATTCCCCAATAAGCTGACTCCTTTCTGCTTCCCGCTGAAAGTTGACAGTATGCGTGAAAACCTCTCCTCAGAAAAACTGGAGGACCGGGTTAAACGAATGCAGTTGCAGCTGAACCGGTAGCGTTTTTGATGATTAACCCCTTTGAATTGAATATATTTGCGGTTTTCATGTAGCCTATGTATCCCCCATTTCCATTTCAGTTTAAAGATCAGCAGCTCTGGCTTTCTCCGGACCGGTCGGTGTATTGGGAAGATCAGCAGGCCCTTATTATTTCCGATCTCCATTTTGGTAAGACGGGTCATTTCAGGAAATCGGGTATCGCCGTTCCTCCCATGGTGTATATGGAAGATCTCCGGCGGCTCGTAACCATGATCCAGTACTTTCAACCTGCCGAGTTGATTATCGCGGGTGACCTTTTCCACAGCCAGGAAAACAGGGAGTTCGACCTGTTTAAAAAATGGAGAGAGGCCTTTCCCGATCTGCGGATCCACCTCATTAAGGGCAACCATGACATCCTGCAGGACAGTTGGTACCAAAGTGCTGGCATCACAGTCAATATAGAAACACGAATCAAAGATATCTTCCACTTCATCCATGATATTGACCAGCTGGAAACCGGGAAACCACCCTGCCGCGGCTATTACTTTTCCGGGCACATTCATCCGGGAATCCGGATAAATGGTTATGGAAAACAATCCCTTCAGTTTCCCTGTTTTTACTTTGGGAAACAATATGCGGTGCTTCCCGCATTCAGCCATTTTACCGGACTTGCGCCCATTAAACCGCTTTCGGGGGAGCCGGTATTTGCCATCATCAACAAAAAGATTATTCAGATACAATGAGCCGGTCCAGGAAGTTAATGGTTGCCTATGATCCGGTCTATGCCCACCCGCTGCCTGAAGGTCACCGGTTTCCCATGTTAAAATATGAACTGATTCCAGGACAGCTGCTTTATGAAGGCACCATAACTGATGATGAGCTTTTTTCGCCCAGAATATGCCCTGACGAAACGGTATTATTAACCCATACCCGCGGGTACCTGGACAGTTTAAAGCACCAGACGCTGGGTGTAAAAGAGCAAAGGGCAATCGGTTTTCCGCAGTCCCCTGAACTTACCACCCGGGAGCTGATAATTACCCAGGGCACCATTGACTGTTGCCTGCATGCATTGCAAAACGGAATCAGCCTGAATGTGGCGGGAGGCACCCATCACGCATTTGCAGACCGTGGCGAAGGATTCTGTCTGCTGAACGATTTTGCGACGGCCGCCAACTTTATGTTGCATGAAAAACGCGCGGATCAGATTCTTATAATAGATCTCGATGTACACCAGGGAAATGGAACGGCCAGCCTATTTGAGCAGGAAAAGCGGGTCTTTACCTTCAGCATGCATGGTAGGCATAACTATCCTTTTCGAAAGGAAAGATCGGACCTGGACATTCCTTTGGAGGACGGAACGGAGGATGCCCTCTATTTGGATCTGCTGGAAGCCAACCTGCCTTCCCTTATTGAGCGCATAAAACCGGATTTCGCCTTTTACCTCTCCGGCGTGGATATTTTGGATTCGGATAGATTTGGGAAGCTGAAGGTCACAAAGGAAGGCTGCCGGAAAAGGGATGCATTCGTCTTATCCCTGCTTTGGCAAAATAAAATACCCTGTACGGTGGCCATGGGGGGAGGATACTCGCCTGACATAAAAACGATTGTGGACGCGCATTGCAATACGTTCCGGCTCGCAAAAGAAATATATGAATTGTAGGCGGGTCTTATGTACTGTAAGCCCCCCGTCCAGCATCCGATATCCTGAACGTAGGGCCTTCAATAGGAATTAGACTTTGCAGGCTTTCCTGATTGAAAAGCTGATTAATTCATCTTCTTTTTAAGCACCGACACCTGGTCCTGCAGATTACTGACCAGGCTGGCCAGTTGGTTGACATCCCAGCGATGCTGTGTATTGGCCTTGCTGATTACAAATTGGGCCTTCCACAGTTCTATTACATCCTCTGCGTTGACATGGTAGGGCTGGTAAACCGTATTATCGCTGATGAGGGTCAGCTTGTTTTTCAGCTTATTGTTTTTCAGGACGCGCTTGTATACGATCCCCTCACTTCTTGAAACGACAATATAGGTTTGGTTACTTCTCACCTCTTCCAGGTCATCCAGTTTTTCGCCGACGATCACCGAACCGCTGGGTGTAGGAAGCATGGAATCACCCACAATTTCAAAAGCCCTGTAATTGCCGGGTGCCAGCATCGGAAGGGTAAACGTATTCAATTCATCCAGGAAATCCGGGTCCGCATATCCGGCCAGGTATCCGGCAGCTGCTTTGACCGGTACCATCTGTATCTCCGCTGAGCCGGCCGCCATTTTTTGTGCCCTTCTGCGGGCCAGGTAATTGCCCTTGGTTTCAGCAAGCTCTTTGAGCAAGAGCTCATCCAAAGAGAGCTTGAAAATATCTCCGGCAATTTCCAGCACCTCGATCCGAGGTTCAGCCCTTTCCTCCTCATAGGCTCCAAGCAGAGATCTCTTGATTTTCAATTTCGCTGCAAATTCTTCCTGGGTCCATCCCCGCAATTTGCGCAGATACTTGAGGTTTTGTCCAGCCATTGACATAACTAATAAATTTAGCCCCTAAATTACTAATTTTTTTAACAAAACCAAAAATGCTTCCTGGCAAGGGGCCGGGCGGCCGTCCGCTTGTCCGATACTTCCCCGCGGGCGCCGGAGCGTCCACATGGTATGGGAACCCGGAAGCTCATTGTCCGTTTTTGCCCTCCCCTATTGCCCAATACACTAATTTTACAAATACGCTGGCGGACCAATGAACCCAGGTTCTGGGGATAAATTCGTTATGCTCCATGTTATGCTGCAAGAATTTGGAATAGACGGGATCTATGTCGTTCACGCAAAAAAGGGATATGAACTTCATGAAGCCAGGATCAGGGACCTTTTCGGGTCCTTTGGCATGGAATATGAACTGGTCACCGAGGGGGATCCTTCCTGTTTTAGCGATGAACTGCTGCATCAATATTTTATACCTGAAATCAGGGATGTGCTGAGGGAAGGCATCATTTCCTGCACCCTGAACCATATTCTCAGTTATGAACGAATTGTAAAAAACAAGAATAAATTTGCCCTGGTCTTTGAAAACGACCCCTTTTTCCTGGGAAATTTTCCGGAAAAAATTGCAAAAATTGCTTCGGAGGCACAAAAACTCGATAAGGGGTTTATGATTTCGCTGGAAAATACCACCCTGGAATTTCCCCCTACCAGGAGTTTAAGAAAGGGCCAATTGCTCTATGAAGCCTCCAGGGGGCGCTGTGCCGGCGCTTACATGATGGATCTGGAGGCCGCCCGCAAAATACTCGAAGACCTGAAGACCCGTAAATGCCATACAGTGATTGACTGGTGGCACAACAGCCTGATTACAAATCATATCGTAAGGATGTACTGGGCTGATCCTCCCCTGACGGAGCAGGGTTCCCACAATGGCCGGATGGCTTCCACCATATCATCCAAAAACCGCAACCTGATGCGCCAATTGCAATGGAATGTCCAAAAAGGTTACAAAATGTATATCGCGCGTTGGTTCAAATAGCCCTTTCCAGGGCCTGACCCGGGCATCGGGACATTCAGTCCGGGTTGGGTATGGAGGCGGGCTGACTGGTAGGAATGTCCAGCTCAGGGCCAGTTTCTCCTTGCGAAGCTTTTTCTTACCTTTGCGTCCCTGTCATTTTGGCTTTAAATGGGATTAAGCACCATATTTGCCAAGGTTAATGACCGCTAAATCTATTTTAATCTATTAATCAAGATATTATGTTAGGTTTTATTTCTAAAATTTTTGGGGGAAACAAGTCGGAGAAGGATATCAAAATCATTAAGCCCCTGGTAGAAGCTACCAACAGGCATTTTGCTTCCTACCAGTCTCTTTCCAACGACCAGCTCCGGGGTAAAACCAGGGAATTCAAGGAACGCATCAGCGAGTTCCTCAGTGAAATAGACGGGGAAATTGCTGAACTCAATAAAAAAGCCGAGGAACTGCCGTTCAGTGATATTAACGGTAAAGACCAGATTTACAATGAAGTGGATGCACTTCGCAAGGAAAGGGACAAGAAAATTGAAGAAATACTCAAACAGATACTTCCCGAGGCCTTTGCGGTAGTCAAGGAAACGGCCCGGCGCTTCAAGGATAATCCGGAAGTCCGCGCCACCGCCACCGACTTTGACCGTGACCTGAGTATCAAAAAAGAACATATTACCATTTCCGGTGACCAGGTCATTTATAAAAACACCTGGATAGCCGGGGGGGCCCCCATCACCTGGAATATGGTGCATTACGATGTGCAGCTGATCGGGGGAGCCGTCCTGCACGAAGGCAAGATCGCAGAAATGGCTACCGGTGAAGGAAAAACACTTGTATCCACCCTGCCTGCCTACCTGAATGCCCTGGCAGGGGAGGGTGTTCATATCGTTACGGTCAATGACTACCTGGCCAGGCGTGACTCCGAATGGAACGGACCCATATTTGAATGGCTGGGGCTGAGTGTTGACTGTATTGACAAGCACGAACCCAACAGTGAGGCCCGCCGGGCAGCCTATCATGCCGATATTACCTATGGCACAAATAATGAATTCGGCTTTGACTACCTGCGTGACAATATGGTGCATTCTCCCGATGAGATGGTGCAACGCAAACATCATTATGCCATGGTGGATGAAGTGGACAGTGTGCTCATTGATGATGCCAGGACCCCCCTGATCATTTCAGGACCGGTACCCAAGGGGGATGATCAGCAATACCATATTCTAAAAAGCCGTGTGGAAAGGCTGGTTGAAATACAAAAGAAAGTCGTCAACCAATTCCTCAATGAAGCCAAGAAGAAGATCGCAGAAGGAAACGACGACCCCAAGGACGGGGGACTGGCCCTGATGAGGGCACATCGTGGTCTTCCAAAGACAGGACCCCTGATTAAATTTCTTTCAGAGCCGGGTATGCGGGTGAAATTACAGAAAGCGGAAAACTATTACCTGGCAGACCAGCAAAAGGAAATGCCGAAGGTGGATGCCGAATTATATTTCCAGATTGACGAGAAGAATAATTCTGTTGAACTGACTGACAAGGGTATTCAGATGATTACCCGGGAAGGTGAGGATCCTGAATTCTTCGTACTTCCTGATATAGCCGTAAAACTGGCTGATATCGAAAAAAGTGAACTGGGGGCTGAAGAAAAGCTATTGCAGAAGGAAGCGTTGTTAAATGAATATTCCGTAAAGGCGGACCGTATTCATACGGTACAACAATTGCTTAAAGCCTATACGTTGTTTGATAAGGACGTAGAATATGTAGTCCTTGACGGCCAGGTCAAAATTGTGGATGAACAGACGGGACGTATACTGGACGGCCGTCGTTATAGTGATGGTTTACACCAGGCCATTGAAGCCAAAGAAAATGTAAAGATTGAAGCGGCTACCCAAACTTATGCCACCGTTACGCTGCAGAATTATTTCAGGATGTATCATAAGCTCGCCGGGATGACCGGTACAGCTGAAACGGAAGCGGCCGAATTATGGGATATTTACAAGCTCGACGTAGTCACCGTTCCCACCAATATGCCGGCTATTCGCAAGGACCACCAGGACCTGGTATATAAAACCAAGAGGGAAAAATACAAGGCCGTTATTGATGAAATTGAAAAACTGCGCAATGAAGGCAGGCCTTCCCTGGTGGGAACTACCTCTGTGGAAGTCAGTGAACTGCTCAGCAAGATGCTTCAGGTCAAAAAAATTCCCCATAATGTACTCAATGCAAAACAACATGCCCGTGAAGCACAGGTAGTGGCTGAGGCAGGCCTCGCCGGGGCTGTAACCATAGCTACCAACATGGCTGGCCGTGGTACGGATATCAAACTTGGGCCCGGCGTGAAGGAAGCCGGCGGCCTGGCCATTATTGGCACGGAGCGTCATGAATCCAGGAGGGTAGACAGACAGTTGCGCGGACGTTCTGCCCGTCAGGGTGACCCGGGAACCACCCAGTTCTATGTTTCCCTGGAAGACGACCTCATGCGTATGTTTGGAAGCGAACGCATCGCCTCGCTCATGGATAAAATGGGTTATAAAGAAGGTGAGGTAATCCAGCACGGAATGGTGACCAAGAGCATTGAAAGAGCGCAGAAAAAAGTGGAAGAGAATAATTTTGGTATCCGCAAACGCCTGCTGGAATACGATGATGTCATGAACAAGCAGCGTAATGTGGTATATAAGAAACGCAATCACGCCCTTTTTGGTGAAAGACTGGCACTGGACCTGGACAACGCTTTCTATGTGGTCGCAGAAAGCCTGGTCAATTCATTTAAGGAAATGGACGACTACGAGGGATTCAAACTGTCCAATATTGTAAATTTCAGTCTGGACACTTCCATTACCAGGGAAGAGTTTTTGAAGGGCGAGGTCAGTCAGCTGACTGATAAACTCTATACGGAAGCCACCCAGAACTATGAACGTAAACTGGAAGAGCTTCGCAAACAGGCTGTCCCTGTTTTTAAAAATATCCGGCTGACCCAGGGCAGACATATAGAAAATGTGGTGGTTCCGTTTAGTGACGGAAAAAAATCCATCAATGTGCTGGCCAACCTGCAAAAGACGCTTGACAGCGAAGGGCGTGAACTGATGAATGCAGTGGAAAGCCAAATCACCCTGTCCATCATTGATGAAGCCTGGAAAGAGCATCTTCGTTCCATGGATGACCTGAAACAAAGCGTTCAAACAGCCTACCTGGAACAAAAAGATCCACTGGTGATCTATAAGATGGAGGCATTTGACCTGTTCCGTCAAATGGACAGCGAGGTCAACAAGGATATAGTCAGCTTTCTGTCCCATTGTTCCATCCCCATCGAGGAAAATAATGCTCCTATCCGCGAAGGCAGGGAACAAAAGACCGATATGAGCAAGCTAAAAGTGCGCAAAGATGAAATGGTAGTCGCCGGGGAGCCCGGCCGGGATATCGTTCATGAAGGAAGCGATTATTATGATCCCGCCGAACCGGTGAAAAAAGAGCCCATAAAGGTCGGGCCGAAAATTGGCCGTAATGACCTCTGCCCCTGCGGAAGCGGAAAAAAATATAAGAACTGCCACGGAAAAGAAGCCTGACAAATAATTTTATAATCATCTATTTCCTGGCCCGGTTAAGTACACCGGGCCTTTCTTTTTGCGACCCATCAAGGTCTGCCAAGTGAAAAGAATTGGCGGCCTTCGGGGAAAATTTGTCAAACCAGGAAGGTATCCTAACAGGCGTAAAAGCGTTCCGTAAGACTTCGAAATACAGGTCTTGCATATCGACCAACGGCCTTTCACACTTGCCGCGAATCTATCGGGGCATAGTAATCGGCTGGCCGGCCTCAAACGGCCGGAGGTGCCGCCAAACGAGGTGATGACTGATGTGGATGCCCAGGTGAAAATCAGGTAAACAGGCCCTCTCCTGATCCGGATGATTTCTATTCCACGTACCGGTTCATGCGGCAGGATTCCATGTTCCGACCGGACAGTCTTCAGGTCAGGGTCTGGTAAATCCCCCAAATAAAAAGGGTACGCCCGCCAGCCGGCGGGCGTACCCTTTGGGAGTGAATAATTATTTCAGACCGTATTTGGTCATATAACGCTGGTAAAGCTGGGTTTGCTTATTTTCCAGGCTTACCTGGCGGCCTTGTATGAATGCGGCGCTTATGATACTGGTCCTCATATCCAGTATATCACCCTCACTGATGACAATATTGGCATCCTTGCCTTTTTCAATTGACCCGGTGGTAGCGTCAATTCCGAGAATCCGGGCACTGTTGAGGGTAATGGCCTGAAGTGCCTGTTCCCTGGTTAATCCATAAGCCGCGGCAGTACCTGCATTAAACATCAGGTTTCTGTACCGGGTTTCATCATGCTCATCATTGAGAGCAAATAATACCCCTGCTTTTTGAAGCTGGTAAGGAGTCTTATAGGGCTGATCAACATCATCATCTTCAGTGGCGGGAAGTTCATGTTGCTGCTGCAGGATGACGGCTATATTATTTTGCTTGAGCAGATCTGCGATCTGATAGCTCTCGCTGGCTCCAACAATTACCACATCAAAACCAAATTCCTTCACAAAATCAATAGCGACGAGCATTTGTTTAACCTGGTCAGCGTGAATAAACAATTTTTTTGACCTGTCAAACAATCCCCTAAGCGCCTCAAACTTCAGGTTTGTTTCCTTATGTACAGGCTCATTGATATATACTTTGGCCTGTCGAAAGAACGATTTGATTTCATCCATTTTTTCAAGAGCCTGTTTGGTAGGGTCAGTCCGGTCAATGGGCAATCCCAGAAAAAGGGCAAAACGGTTTGGCCTGCTGATGAATGAAGGCAGGTTCAAATGTATGGCTATATCCATTTTATAGGCAGCGTCCTCCCAGTTCCATGCATCCAGCTGCACTACTGTGGAAGAACCACTGATGGTTCCGCCCTTGGGCGTCACATTTGCAAGCAGGATCCCGTTTGCTTTAAGCGTGTTGATGATTCTGGAGTCCGTATTGTAAGCCACAATGGAGCGAATGCTTGGGTTGTATTCCCCGATTTCTTCATAGTCGTTTGACCCCCTAACGCCGTTGGCAATTTCCTTTAGGCCCAGGTCCGTAACCGGGAGTATCAGCCCGGGGTAAACCTGTTTACCTTTTCCATCGATGATTCTGGCGTTGGGCTGGGTGGCCGATATCTGGCTGCCGACCTGAATTATTTTTCCGCCTGACATTTCAATGCTCCCGTTTTCAATTACCTGACCGTTGCCCACATGAATGGTTGCATTGGTTATGACAACTGACCCAGGCTGCTCCCTGACAGGGTAGACATCATCCTGTGCCCTTGCCGTGGAAAACAGGATCAAAAAACAGCATACACTATATATTGATTTGTTCATGATAGGTAGTATTTACTTGTTATTTTCAAAAATTTCGCTGACATCAAATGTAACCAGTCCGTCATGATGCTCATGGTCGCCGCAGCTAAGCAGAATCTGGAAACTGGGCTGTGCAGCCATCACCGGCCCCCCGGACTTTTTCTCGGCCAGCATCTTCTGTACCAGCCTGTTTTTTTCTTCCAGGATATATTTCCGTTTGGCGGCATCCTTGTCCACATCGTAGTATACAACGCCGTCAACCATGGTGGTCAGCGCCCTGGCATAAATACTCAACGGGTTGTCGCTCCATAGAACCAGGTCCGCATCCTTTCCCACCCGGATACTACCTACCCTGTCATCCACATGAAGCGCCTTGGCAGGATTGAGCGTCACCATTTTCAGGGCATCTTCTTCGGCCATGCCTCCGTACTTAACGCTTTTTGCCGCTTCCTGGTTAAGCCGCCTTGCCTGCTCGGCGTCGTCAGAATTGATACACACGTTCAGACCCACCTTCTGCATGATGGCGGCATTATACGCTATAGCGTCCTGCACTTCCATTTTATAGGCCCACCAGTCAGAAAACGTAGAGGCGTTTGCCCCATGTTGCTTCATTTTATCGGCAACCTTGTAACCTTCCAGAATATGGGTGAAGGTGTTAACGCGGAAACCGAATTTATCAGCTACCCGCAACAGGGCCGTAATTTCACTTTGAACATAAGAATGACAGGTGATGAATCTTTTATGGTTCAGAATTTCAACGAGCGCATCCAGTTCAAGATCCCTCCTGGGTGTAATGGGCTGTGCCCCCTTCTTTCTGTTATTGGCTTCAGCATTCTTCCATTCATTTTCATAGTCCCTTGCCCTGGTAAAGGCATCCATCAAAACTTCTTCTACTCCCATCCGGGTGTCCGGGAAACGGTTGTTACTGGAGGAGGTTGTCCTTTTGACATTTTCGCCCAGCGCAAATTTTATGAAAGGATCCCAGTTTCTGAATTTGAGATCTTCATCGCCGAGGCCCCATCGCAGTTTGATGAGCTGGGTCTGACCGCCGATGGTATTGGCTGAACCATGCAGGATATGGGAGGAGGTAACACCCCCGCTCAGCTGACGGTAAATATTGATGTCGTCGGGATTCAAGTTATCGCCGATCCGGACCTCAGAGGTTACCGACTGGCCACCCTCATTGATGGACGCTGCGGCAATATGGGAATGTTCATCGATGATCCCGGCAGTAAGGTGTTTTCCGGTTCCGTCAATGACCCTTGCCGTGGCGTCACTGAGACCCTTGCCCAGCTGGGCAATTTTCCCACCCTTCACCAGAACATCGGTTTGCTCAAGTCTTCCTTCATTTTCATTGGTCCAGACAGTCGCATTTTTTATCAGGATATTTTCCTGTTTGGGGAGTTCCTCCCAGCCATATCCGTCAAAGGGGAATAGAACCTTCCCGGTTCTGGGGGGGAACTTCCTGCGGGTACTATCCTGGGAATTGGTACCAGCTTTCAGGAAAGTGGCGGTCCAGACAATGGCATTTCCTGCGCTGTCTTCCCCGTTTCCATTCCAGGAAGATCCGCCTGCCACTCCGCTCAGGCGGCTGGTTGCCCCGCCCCTGGGGCCACCCATACGTCCACCCCTCGGTGCCATGGTGCGGGATGCAGTATCACCGCTCCCCGTTGGAAGGCCTTTTTTGGCAACAGGCGCCGAAAAACTGAGTTTAACGATTTTTCCGTCAAAACTGAATTTGGTTGTCATGGTATCTTTGCCAACTACGCTGGCCGAATTGGAGCCCCGGACCTCCAGGGAATAATTGGATGTCCCGGCTGCGGAACTGATAGCCAGATTATAGGTTCCCCTGATATCATTCCATTCTTCTTCTTTAACGCCATATTTCTGCCCCTGCACCCAGTTTTGCAAAATAGCTGTCTTTTCACCAAATATGGGTCCGTTCGTGACCAGGAAATTGGCCAGCTTACCGGCTTCCAGGCTCCCCACCTTATCATAGACACCCAGCAGGGTGGCGGGGGTTTTGGTCAGGGCTTCGAATGCCTTTGATTCAGTCAATCCATAATCGAAGGCCTTACGCAGATTGGACAGGAATTGTTTAACATCCTTCAGGTCAGCTGAGGAAAGGCAAAAGGGTATGTTTGCCTTTTCGAAAGCAGCCGGGTTGGAAGGGGCCAGCTCCCAGTGCTTCATGTCTGCCAGTGAAACGAACCGGGCATCATTGGGATCTTCCACATCCTGGGCCTGGGGGAAATTTAGTGTCAGAATATAGGGAGCCTTGGTGGCAGCGATATCATTGATTCGCTGGTATTCATTGCCCCCGCCCTTTATTATATACTGGACTCCAAACTCATCGCCTATCCTGTCGGCCCTCAGGTCATTCCATTTATCATTGGCTTCCATGATCTGAGGCAGACCCTGGTTATCCAGCCAGGCCTGCAGGCTGAGATTGACGCCCTCCCTGGCGGGTCTTGACTTATACCATTGAGCATCCAGGTAGGTCTGCCTGAGCAAAGCGATGACCCCCATGATCGATCCGGGGTAGCTTTGCGTGGAAGTGCCTTTATTCATGGAATAATGCGCGGCGGCCTTTTCTTTAATGATGACCAGATTTTCCTTTTCGCTGGCCAGCGTGACCAGGACACCAGTACCCCTGGCAATACCATTTTTTTCATGGGTAAGTACCGTT
Source organism: uncultured Bacteroidota bacterium (assembly GCA_903906365.1). Classification (GTDB taxonomy): domain Bacteria; phylum Bacteroidota; class Bacteroidia; order Chitinophagales; family Chitinophagaceae; genus Puia. The sequence goes on from CAIVKC010000047.1 coordinate 47,932, forward strand.
CCAAACCCGCTTTCCCGAAGCAGCTTTGCCCGGGCATCATCGGTGGTGAAAATCCTGGAGGCATCGGTTTCGGGTCTGATTGCCTGGTTCCAGTTATAGGCCCCCTTGGTGTTGGAAGTAATCTGCGAGGGGCCCCGAAAATCAAAACCATTACGCTGTCTTTCGGGAACGGGTATGCCGTAATCACTGTAAATGTCTATAAAGGAGGGGTAGATATACTTCCCGGAGCAGTCAATGACCACCGCATCCTTTGGCATTTCAATGGAAGTGCCAATGGCTATGATCCTGCCTTCCCGAATGACCATGGTGGCTTTGGGAATAGTGGTCTGGCCATCCTTTACGATGGTGGCATTGGTAAGGGCAAAACAGGAAGCCCTGGGGTCAGCCACTCCGTTGACCGGAAAAGTGACCTGGCCTAGCGCCCCATAAAAAGTGAGGGAAAGAAATCCCAGCAACATGGAAAAAAATTTTCCAGGCGGGCTCAGTCGTAGAATTCCCATGTGTAGTAGTTTTAGTTGGTGAATGTGAATACATCCGAATTTAGGCAAATATGAGTATTGCCCCTGCTTATTTTTATCAGCGGTAATTTCATTTTGTTGAAAATCTGTTTGGGCCCTTATGGCCCCTATTTGAGCAGTCTTGGCGGGGGAAGGCAGTAAAAAACCCCGTCGGCCGCCTGGGGCAGCTGACGGGGCCGGAATAAGCCTGATTGGCCAATCATTAGTTCTTAAGCCCGAATTTCCCGATGTACTTGTTATAGAGTTGTTTTTGCTTGTTATCCAGATCAATCTGGCGTCCCTGGATAAATGCCAGGCTGACAAGGCTGGTCCTGATATCCAGTACATCACCTTCGCTTACAATGATATTGGCATCCTTTCCTTTTTCAAGGGAGCCTGTGCGATTGTCAATACCCAGGATTTTGGCGGCATTGAGGGTAATGGCCTGCAGGGCCTGCTCCCTGGTAAGTCCGTAGGCGGAGGCCACCCCGGCATTGAATGCCAGGTTTCGGTAACGGCTGCTTTCATTGGCATCGGAAATGCAAAACATAACCCCTGCCTGCTGAAGAAGAAAAGGGGCCTTATAAATGATGTCCACGTCATCATCCTGCATGGCAGGGAGGGTGAAGACCTGCCGGAGTACGACCGAGATATTGTATTTTTTCAGGTAATCGGTGATTTTCCAGCTGTCGATTCCCCCTACTATGACGGTGCGGAAACCAAATTCCCTGGCAAAACTGACAGCCACCATCATTTCCTTCACCAGGTCGCAATGCACAAAAAAAGTCTGCTCCCCTGAAAAAAGTTTCCTGACCGATTCAAATTTGAGGTTGGTCTGTTCATGCCTGGTTTCGTGCATGTAGGCCTTTGCCTGCCTGAAAAAAGTCCTAACCCCCTCTATCTGATCCATGGCATCCTTTACAGGGTCTCCTTCAGTAGAAAACCTGACCAGGTTGGGCATATTGAAATGGATCCCGCCATCCAGCCGGTAAACCGCGTCCTCCCAATTCCAGGCATCCAGTTGCATCACAGAAGACGATCCACTGATAATGCCACCCTGCGGGATGACATTGGCAAGAAGAATTCCGTTGCTGCGCACATTATAAATGATTTTCGAATCCGCATTATAGGCAATGGCAGCACGGATATTGGGGTTGATGTCACCAAGTTCGGCTTCATCGGAGGTAGCGCGGACCGCGCTGATTTCATTGAGTCCCAAAATGGAGGCGGCAGATATCAGACCCGGGTAGATGTGCTTTCCGGAACAGTCTATCTCCGTGAGTTTGGTTGGCCCTGCATATTTTCCGACTTCGGTAATCTTTCCATTTGAAAAAACCACAAGCCCGTCAGGAATCATTTCGCCATTGCCTGTATGTACAGTGCCGTGAACGAGTGCAATATCGCCCGACTGGGGACGGGAAGGAGATATGTTTTCCTGGGCGCATAACCGGTAGACCGACAGGCTGAGTAAAAATATCAATAATGTACTTTTCATATAAATAAAATTGTCACGTTAATTAAAAGATATCCATGGGGGTGACCGCTATGTCTAGTTTCGCGTTTCATTTCCAAGCTCCCATATACTGTTTTTTACATGCCGGTCCGTTTCACATTCGTTGATCATATCAAAGGAAACCACCGCCGGGGTTGTTTTAACACCTTCCTTTTTGGCAGAAATCATCTTCTGGACCAGCCGGTTCCTTTCAGCAGCGATCTGGCGGCGGAGCTTCAGGTCCCTTTCATTGTCAAAATAAATAATACCATCCACCAGGGTTTTCTCGGGCTTGGCATATACACTCAGCGGATGGTCACTCCACAGGACCAGGTCTGCATCCTTACCTATCCTGATACTACCTACCCGGTCTGCTACATGGAGCATGATGGCAGGATTGAGGGTACACATTTTCAAGGCTTCCGTTTCAGAGACATTGCCGTATTTGACGCTCTTGGCAGCCTCCTGGTTAAGATGGCGGGCCTGCTCGGCATCATCACTGTTGATGGCAACCGTCAATCCTTCTTTCTGCATGATGGCTGCATTGTATGCAATTGCGTCTATTACCTCCATCTTGTAATTATACCAGTCGCTGAATGTGGATGCGGCTGCTCCATGCGCTTTCATCTTATCGGCCACTTTATAGCCCTCCAGGATATGGGTGAAGGTATTTACCCTGAACCCGAAGCTGTCAGCCACGTGCATGAGCATATTGATTTCACTCTGCACATAGGAATGACAGGTGATAAAGCGTTTGTGGTTCAAAATCTCAGCGAGGGTTTCCAGTTCCAGGTCCTTTCGCCTGGCAGGGCCTTCCTTCATATAATCCCTGGCCCGGGTAAATGCATCCACCAATACCTGCTCGACACCCATCCGGCTGTCTGGAAAGCGGTTGTTGGAATTTCCAAAGGAACGTTTTACATTCTCTCCAAGGGCAAATTTTATAAAGGGATCCCAGTTGGCAAATTTCATTTCCTCGGCACTGCGGCCCCAGCGCAGTTTGATAAGCTGGGTCTGCCCGCCGATGGTGTTACAACTGCCATGCAGCACATGGGCCCCTGTTACGCCTCCTGCGAGCTGCCGGTAAATCTGAATATCCTCCGGGTCAATGACATCGGCGATCCGCACTTCTGCCGTGACAGACTGAGAACACTCATTGATGCTGCCCGTTGCCGCGATATGGGAGTGCTCGTCAATAATGCCTGCAGTAAGATGTTTCCCCGTTCCGTCAATGACTTTTGCATTGCCCGCAGATAGGTTTTTACCTATAGAGGCAATCTTGCCATTTTTCAAATAAACATCCGTATTTTCCAGCTTTCCTTCCTTTTCATTGGTCCAAACGGTGGTATTCCTGATCAGAATATCCTGCTGTCCTTCAGGCCCTTCATAACCAAACCCGTTGAAGGGATAAGGAATGGACCTGTTTATATCCTTTATACTTTCCGCCTTTTTAACTGTAGTATCCGGTTTTTCCACGAAAGGGGAAGATTGTTGCATATTCCAGCTGACTGGCTCGCCATCTGCATTGTAACCATTACCCACCCAGAATTTATCTTCCACCAGGCCGCTGAGGCTATTGAGCCTGGAACTATCGCCTTTCAAACTCCAGGTCAGCTTGACCATTTTAGCTGAAAGACTCAGTGCGACAGGTGTTTTCAGGGTGTCAGCTCCTGGCTGAAGGGTAGCCGCAGGCTTATCGGGAGTGCCTTTGATTTCTACGGTATATTCACGGTTCTTATCGTTTATTTTTACAGTCAATTTATAATTTCCCCGCAGATCCTTCCATCCGTTTTCTGTAATTATATATTTTTTACCCTGTATCCAGTTTTCAAAAAACACTGTTTTTTCTTCAAATACGGGTCCGTTGGTAATTACGAAATTGGCGAGCTTTCCCGGATCCAGGCTTCCCACCAGATCATACACACCGATCAGGGTGGCTGGCATCCTGGTCAGTGCATCCAAAGCCCTGGCGCTGCTCAGGCCGCTTTCCATGGCCTTGCGTACATTGGCCATAAATTCGGCGGGTGATTTCAAACCTGCCGCAGTGAGGGCAAACGGGATTTGGGCCTTTTCAAACATAGCCGGCTGAAGGGGCGCCATCTCCCAGTGTTTCATGACACCGAGCGCTACCAAACGCGCATCATTGGCATCCTCGACATCCACTGCGAGCGGGAAATTGAGGGGCAGGATAAAGGAAGCATGGGTTGCTTTCATCTCATCGAGGCGCTGGTATTCGTTTCCCCCGGCCTTTATTATATATTGGGCGCCAAATTCAGCACCGATCTTCAGGGCACGCAGATCATTCCATTTATCATTGGCTTCAAAGATCTGGGGGAGGGCCTGGCTTTCGTTCCATGCCTGCAGGCTGAGGTTGATACCTTCTGAGGCGGGCCTGTTCTTATACCACTGGGCATCCAGGTAGGTTTGCCTAAGCAGTGCTATTTCCCCCATCAGGGAATTGGGATAATCCTGCGTGGAAATGCCTTTATTAAAAGAATAAAAGGCGGCAGCCCGTTCCTTCAACATGACCAGATTCTCTTTATCGCTGCCCAGGGTTACCAAGGTACCCGTACCACGGGATATCCCGTCCTGCTGGTGTGAAAGGACAGTGCCGAATCCCGCTGAACGCAGGTCTTTAGCCTTGTCATTATTGGTTGTAAACAGTCTGGAAGCATCCGTTTCCGGCTTGATGGCCTGGTTCCACCCATAAGCGCCCTTGGTGTTGCTTGTGTTCTGGTACCGGAAGAAGTCCCCCCTGTTTTGTCCGGGGGTTACCGGCGCAATGCCGTAATCACTGAAAAGGTCTATAAAGGAAGGATAAATGAATTTTCCGCTGCAATCTATTTCAACCGCATCAGCCGGAACCGCCAGCTGGGTGCCCAGTGCCACTACTTTGCCTTTTCGGGTGATCATGGTGGCATTTTGAAGGGTTGTCTTTGCATCTTTCACGATAGTAGCATGTGTAAATGCATAATAATCAGAGCGTGGGTCTGCAACCCCGTTAACCGGAAAGGTGGCTTGCGCAAAAACAAGCCTGCCGGGCACAAGCAATACCGCCAGGAAAAGCAGTTTCTGGGCAATCAGCCATTTTAATATCCTCATATTGTTAGGTTTTGTATGCGCAAATGAACACTTTATATGCCATAAATAGCAAAAAGGGCCTACTAATTTTATGAGTGGGAACAATCTCATTGCGCTCAGATGGGATGCGACCTGCTGTTAGCCAAAAAGCGTTAATTTCAGGAATCCAAACTATGTATATCGGACCCATGGATATCAGTTCCTATATAGATCATACCCTGCTCAAACCGGAAACCACGGCAGCCCAGATAGAGGTTCTTTGTCAGGAGGCCATCGGGCACCATTTTGCGGCTGTCTGTCTGCCGCCGCCCTTTGTAAGGGCAGCCAGGGGGCTTACCCGTAATACGCCGGTAAGGGTAGCAACGGTCATTGGTTTTCCCTTTGGTTACTCCGCGGTGGAAGCCAAGGTCGCTGAAATCGTGCTGGCCCTGGTTGACGGGGCCGATGAACTCGATATGGTCATCAATATTACGGCACTCAAAAATAATGACTGGCAATACCTGGCCGGTGAAATCGGCACGATCCTGCCCATTGTCCGCAACAGCAACAAGGTCCTGAAAGTCATCATCGAAAGCGGCATACTTACCCGTCAGGAAATCATTCAATGCTGCCAGTTGTATGGTATGGCAGGTGTCGATTACCTAAAGACCTCTACCGGTTTTGCCCAACAGGGTGCCACCCTGGAGGCAGTCACCCTGATGCGGGAGCATCTGCCCGCATCGGTAAAGATCAAGGCTTCGGGCGGCATAAGAACCTATGATTTCGCCATACAGCTGATCGGCGCGGGCGCCGACAGGCTGGGATGCAGTGCAGGGGTTGCCATATTAAAAGGTCAGCCGCCTGAACATAAAAATGACTACTGAAAGGTAAAGGGGTCGGCTCGGAATTGTTGATTAACTTTGATGAAATAAAGGGTAAAAAAACAACCTATAGATCATGAAAAACTGGGTATTCGTTTTGGCATTGTTGGTTACCAAAGGGGTGATGGCACAGGCTGACTCGGGGAAAGTGGCAGTCCTCAAAGACCCGAGAATGGAAGTGCTGATCAAAAAGCAGATTCAGATCAATGAAGAAACGACCCGTGACAGCCGCCGCAGCATACCAGGATACCGGATTCAGGTAATTAACTCCAATAACAGGGATAAGGTCTTTTCATTAAAATCCAAGATTTATCAGCAATACCCCGAATTGAAATTGTACCTGATGTACCAACCCCCGAACTACCGACTCAAGGCGGGTAATTTCAGGACACCCGAAGATGCGGATGTATACCTGAAAAAACTATCCTCCCTTTTTCCTTCAGGCATGTATGTGATTCATGATATGATTGAGGTGAAACCGGACAAATCCAGGGAGGATGAAAATAATTAGACTTAGCCGATAACAGCCGACAGGAATTTTGGAAATGGATTATTTTGAGTAATTACTATGTTAAAGGAACAAATAAAGGCGCTGGCCGGTAAATATGCGGCTGAATTTATTGAGGTCAGGCAATACCTGCATGCCCACCCGGAATTAAGTTACCAGGAATTCGAAACTTCCAGGTATATACAGGCCAGGCTGGAGGAAATGGGTATTCCATTTGAGTGTAAGGCAACAACCGGGGTCATCGCCCTGCTCAGGGGCGGTCAGCGTTCAGACCGGGTGATCGCCCTTCGTGCCGACATGGATGCCCTGCCCATACGGGAAGAAAATGAGGTTCCTTATAAATCGGTCAATCCCGGGGTAATGCATGCCTGCGGGCATGATGTGCATACCGCCGTGCTGCTGGGAGCAGCCAAGATCCTGCATGAACTCAAAGACCAATGGGATGGTACCATTAAACTGATCTTCCAGCCCGGTGAGGAAAGGAATCCGGGAGGTGCCAGCCTATTGATCGGCGAAGGGGTCCTGGAAAATCCTGCTCCACAGGCCATTTTTGGACTGCATGTTCACCCTGGTCTGCCTACAGGCAAGCTGAGTTTCCGCAGCGGGATGGTAATGGCCAGTGCAGATGAATTATACATCACCATCAGGGGAGCGGGCGGTCATGCTGCAGCCCCGCATACCACGGCAGATACCATATTAATTGCGTCCCAGCTGGTCGTATCCCTCCAGCAAATCATCAGCCGAAACCGGAACCCCTTTTCCCCTTCGGTACTTTCGATTACTTCTTTCCAGGGAGGGTTTACGACCAATGTAATACCCAGCGAGGTCAAACTCATGGGAACTTTCCGGGCGATGGATGAAGTCTGGCGTTTTAAGGCGCACGAACTGATCCGCCGGCAGGCTGTTCAACTGGTGGAAAGCATGGGAGCGGAAATAGACCTGCATATAGATGTAGGCTACCCGGTAGTATATAATAATGAATCCCTTCATACAGTGGCAGTCGCTGCAGCTGAAACATACATGGGTAAAGAACATATACAGGAAACCGAATTGCGCATGGGTGCTGAAGATTTTGGCTATTATACCCAACGGATCCCGGGTTGTTTCTACCGGCTGGGGGTGATGAATGTTGAAAAAGGCATTACAGCCGGTGTGCACACCCCCACCTTTAATGTGGATGAATCGGCCATTGAAATCGGAATGGGAATGATGGCCTGGATAGGAAGCATGGTTCAATTCAGCAGCTGAAGATCTATTGTTGGCATGTAGCCTGATCATAATGGTATGGCCGGCCATAAATCTGTTAACACACTAAAAAAGTAACTGCATGTACCGCCCACTGACCCGAATTTGCCTTGGTTTCCTTGCGCTGGTTTACCTATCGGCCGCCTATGGCCAGACAGGACAGGAAGAATCCTATAACCGAAAAGAGTTCATGATTACCATGCGGGACGGTATCCGCCTTTTTACGGTGGTCTTTACGCCCAAAAAACAAACGGAGCCCCTGCCGTTCCTGTTGCTGCGCACGCCTTACGGGGTAAGTGATCAGTCCAGTCCGGAAAAAACATCCTATGTAAAGGACATGGCCGAGGAGGGATATATTTTTGTATACCAGGATATACGCGGTCGCTACAATTCGGAGGGGACCTTTGAAATGCAGCGCTTCAGCAGGGATAAAACAGACAAGAAGGCCATTGATGAGAGCACGGATACCTATGATACTTTTGACTGGCTGCTGAAAAATATCCCCAACAACAACGGCCGGGCGGGTATGTACGGCATATCCTATGCAGGCTGGACGACCGTCATGGGCGCCATTGATCCGCATCCCGCCCTGAAGGCAGTATCCGAACAGGCCACGCCGGCGGATATGTTCCTGGGGGATGACTTTCACCACAATGGCGCTTTTCGCCTTAGTTATGGCTTTGAATATGCGTTTATGGAGGAAGCCGCCAAAACAGACAGCCTCTTTCCATTTGGGACTTATGACACCTACGACTGGTACCTGAAACTGGGTCCTCTGTCCAATGTCAACAAAAAATATTTTTTCCATAAAATGCCCACCTGGGATAATTTTTCCAATCACCCCAATTATGACAAGTTCTGGAAGGACCAGGCCCTTACCAAAAGGCTGGATTCTCCCCGGGTAGAGATTATGAATGTTGCGGGATGGTGGGACCAGGAGGATTTCTACGGGCCACAGAAGGCCTATGAAACCTGGGAAAAATCAGACCATAGTCATAAGAATTACCTGGTGATTGGTCCCTGGAACCACGGGGGCTGGGGTCGCAGTGACGGCAGCAGCCTTGGCAGGATAAAATTCGACTCAGAGACAGGAGCCTATTTCAGGAAGAATATACAGGCGCCCTGGTTTGCCTATTTTTTGAAGGGTAAGGGGGATGGCCAATTTGCGGAAGCCATTACTTTTCAGACTGGCACCAATTCCTGGAAGTCTTACGAAAGCTGGCCACCCCAGGAAGCTGTTTTAAAAAATATTTATTTTCGGGAGGGAGGACGGCTCTCCTTTGAAAAGCCAACCGACCCGGGAACCTCCGCATCAGACCAATACATCTCAGACCCGGCCCATCCCGTGCCCTACCGCAACAGGCCGGTGGAAGAAACCTATGGTCCGGGGTCCAGGTGGTATACCTGGCTCACCGAAGATCAGCGTTTTGTAAAGGACCGGCCGGATGTTTTGAGTTGGGAAACCCCTCCTCTGGCTGAAGACCTCACTGTAACCGGTAAAATAGCCGCCCAATTGTTTGCTGCCACTTCCGGCAGTGATGCAGACTGGGTGGTCAAACTAATAGATGTATATCCCGAGACCTATTCCAAGGAACCTGCCATGGCGGGCTATGAACTCATGGTGGCCAATGATGTGTTCCGGGGGAAGTTTCGCAAGAGTTTTGAAAAGCCCGAACCGGTGGAGCCTGGTAAAGTCGAATCCTACCGAATCGACCTGCACAGCCTCAACCATGTTTTCCAAAAAGGGCATAAAATAATGGTACAGATTCAAAGCAGCTGGTTTCCAATCATAGACCGGAATCCGCAAACCTATGTCCCCAATATCTTTGAGGCAAAGGAATCAGATTTCCAAAAAGCCACCCAGTCCATTTACCGGTCCATTCAATATCCTTCCCATCTGGTACTTTCCGTGATGCCCTGATGCTGGACTTTTGGAGGTTACAGGTATTACCCCTCTCGGGCAGGATGGGGTTAAGCTTCCTTTTCGTATTTTGCACTCCTGTTGCGGGTCACAACAGGGATTTGAATGGCCGAATAGATCATAGGCCACTTTGTTCCTTCTTAATTTTCCGCCGTTGTGACCACACAGCCGGTCATCTAAATATCACATATGCAAAAAAAGGAACTCCGAAGGGAACAGGCTTTGGAATATCATGCCAAAGGCAGGCCAGGTAAGATTGAAGTTGTCCCCACCAAAGAAGCCAAAACGCAGCGTGACCTTTCACTGGCCTATTCCCCGGGGGTAGCAGAACCATGTAAGGAAATCTTTAATAACATTGAAAATGTATATAAATATACTGCCAAGGGTAACCTGGTGGCCGTAATTACCAATGGAACTGCAGTCCTTGGACTGGGTGATATCGGTCCTGAGGCCTCCAAGCCGGTCATGGAAGGCAAGGGTGTACTCTTTAAAATATTTGCTGATATCGATGTCTTCGATATAGAGATCAACGAAAAAGATCCCGAAAAATTTGTACAGATCGTCAAGTCCCTTGAGCCTACTTTCGGTGGAATAAACCTGGAAGATATCAAGGCCCCGGAATGTTTTTACATTGAAAATAAACTCAAGGAGTCTCTGAAGATCCCCGTGATGCACGACGACCAGCATGGGACAGCCATCATCAGCAGTGCTGCCCTGATTAATGCCCTGGAACTGCAAAAGAAAAAAATCGACAAGGTACGGCTGGTCATTAATGGGGCGGGAGCAGCGGCCATGGCCTGCGCCAGGCTCTACGTGGCCCTGGGGGCAAAATATGAAAATTTTACCCTCTTCGATAAAGATGGCGTCCTCCATGAAGGCAGAAAGGACCTGGGTGATGACAAATTACCCTTTGCCATCAAGAAATCAGACTGGACCCTGCTGCAGGCCATGAAGGATGCCGATGTATTTGTCGGCCTGAGCGTAGGCAATGTGGTGACCCGGGAAATGGTAAGGGTGATGGCTAAAAGACCCATTGTTTTTGCAATGGCCAACCCCGATCCTGAGATCACCTATGAGGATGCGACCGCTGAAAGGGACGATATTATCATGGCTACGGGACGCAGCGACTTCCCCAACCAGGTCAACAATGTCCTGGGATTCCCCTTTATTTTCCGGGGAGCCCTGGACGTCAGGGCCACCCAGATCAATGAGGCCATGAAACTGGCCGCAGTCAAGGCCCTGGCCGAACTTGCCAAGACGGCCGTGCCGGATATAGTCAATATGGCCTATAATGAGAAGACCATCGCCTTTGGGCCAAATTATATCATTCCCAAACCCCTCGACCCCCGTTTGTTATCCACGGTGGCGCCGGCTGTGGCCCGGGCAGCGATTGAAAGTGGGGTTGCCCAGTCCATGATCCAGAACTGGGATTCTTATGCCATTGAGCTCAACAAGCGGCTCGGGCTGGATAACCAGCTTATTCGGGCCATCGGAAGCAAGGCACGGCGGGATCCAAAAAGAATCGTGTTTGCCGAGGCGGATAACCAAAAGATACTCAAAGTGGCCCAGATCATATATGATGAGGGGATTGCCTACCCCATATTGCTTGGCGATGAAAAAAAGATACGGATGATCGCCGCCGACAACAACATTGACATCGAGGAGTTCCCCATCATCGACACCCGCAGTGACGAACAGGAGGAGAAAAGAAAGGCCTTTGCGGACATTTTCTTCCAGAAAAGACAGCGCAGGGGGTTCAATAAATATGAATCCTATAAGGTCATGCGCGACCGAAACCATTTTGGATGCATGATGGTAGAAACCGGAGAGGCGGATGCCATGATATCCGGGCTGACCAAAAATTATCCGGATACCATACGCCCGGCCATCCAGATCATCGGAACCGAGGACGGGGTAAAGAAAATCGCGGGTATGTACCTGCTGCTTACCAAAAGAGGCCCCCTGTTCCTGGCTGACACCACCGTAAATTTCAACCCCACCGCCGAAGAACTGGCCGATATCACGCTGATGGTAGCCAAGGAAGTACGGAATTTTAACCTGACACCCCGGATTGCCATGCTCAGTTATTCCAACTTCGGAACCAGCGATTCCCCGGAAGCCAGCCTGGTTGCAGAAGCCAGGAAACTCGTCAAACAAAGGAATCCATCCCTGATCGTCGACGGCGAAATGCAGGCTAGTACAGCCTTTAGCAACGATATCCTCAAAGACAATTATCCCTTCAGCGAGTTGGTGGACCAGGAAGTCAATACCCTGATCTTTCCGAACCTGGCTGCGGGAAATATTGCCTATAACCTCCTTAAAGAAGTCGGCGGCGCCGATGCCATCGGGCCAATTCTGCTTGGCCTTAAAAAACCGGTACACGTATTGCAACTGGGCAGTTCGGTGCGCAGCATCTATAATATGGCCCTGGTGGCCGTCATTGACGCCCAGATCAAATGCAGGACTTCCTACGAGGAAGCCATTCAGAAATCTCCCTGGTGGAAACGTTTAAAAAAACCTGCCAGGAAACCGTGAGGACAGACCCGAACCATTGGTCAGGGAATTTGTTTTTCTTTTTTTTGAATTAAAACAGGTACCTAATTTGCCGTTTTATTATGACTTATAACCCATGACAATATTTACAGAATTCGGCCGCTATTTACTGATGATACGGGGGATGTTTTCCAAACCCGAAAATGCCAGAATGTACTGGAAAGAATTTATGCACCAGTGTTCGGAGATCGGCATCGGTTCCCTGGGCATTGTGGCCATTATTTCGGTCTTTATGGGGGCGGTTTCGACCCTGCAGACAGCCTACCAGCTTGTCAGCCCCTTTATCCCCAAATCAACGATTGCCCAGATTGTCCGCGATACAGTCATCCTGGAGTTTGCCCCAACCCTGGTATGTATCGTTCTGGCCGGGGTGGTAGGCAGCAAGATAGCCAGTGAACTGGGCAATATGCGGGTCAGCGAGCAGATTGACGCCCTTGAAATCATGGGAATCAACACCAAGACCTATCTGGTTCTGCCCAAAATTGCGGCAGCCATGCTGGTGATTCCGATGCTGGTAGTGATTGCCGGAGTGCTTGGGATCTGGGGAGGGAGATTTGCCGGCATCATGTCGGGAATTGTATCACCAAGCATCTATGACAAAGGGTTGCTGCAGTTTTTCAAGCCCTACAATGTTTTTTTTGCTTTGGTGAAGGCCTATACTTTTGCCTTTATTATTTCCAGTATACCGGCCTTTTACGGCTATTATGTAAAAGGAGGCGCATTGGAGATCGGCAGGGCTTCCACCAAATCGGTGGTGGTCAGCTGTGTGGCCATTTTATTTGCCGATTACGTGCTGGCACAATTATTACTGGACGCTACACCATCCTAGCCCATGATTGAATTTACAGATATACATAAGAGCTTCGGAGAAAAAATAGTACTCGACGGCGTGAGTGCCCGGATGGAGGCAGGTAAATGCAACCTGATCATCGGAACCTCCGGAAGCGGGAAAACCGTGTTAATGAAATGCCTGGTAGGCCTGATCGAACCTGACAGCGGGCAGATCTCTTATGGCGGAGTCAGCTTTGGCCAGATGGATACCGATAGCCGTAAGGAGCTACGTCAGCAGATTGGCATGCTTTTCCAAGGTTCAGCCCTGTTTGATTCCATGACGGTGGAGCAAAATATTATGTTTCCCTTGGATATGTTCACCCGCAAGACTTATCAGGAGAAGCTGGTCCGGGTAAACGAAGTGCTTAACCGGGTCGACCTCCAGGGTGTGAACCAGAAATTCCCGGCAGAGTTAAGCGGGGGCATGAAAAAAAGGGTTGGCATTGCCCGTGCCATTGTTCTGAATCCCAAATACCTGTTTTGCGATGAACCCAATTCGGGTCTTGATCCCCAGACTTCCATGCTGATTGATAAGCTGATCCAGGAAATAACGATTGAATACAATATTACCACCATTGTAAACACCCACGATATGAACTCTGTGATGGAAACCGGAGATCATATCATCTACATGTACCAGGGTAAAAAAGAATGGGAAGGCTCCAACAAGGAAATCATTTTCAGCAAAAACGACCTGCTCAACAGATTCATTTTTGCTTCCGAATTCCTCCGGGATGCCAAGGATATGCGCATGCTTGAGATGAAAGGTAAAATTGACAATAACCGCAATACGGACGAACTGCTTAAATAAGAGCCACCCTAAGGTCCTGCCGCACGGAACAAAGGTTGGTTATGGCAGCAACCCGGCCCTTTTTGAAAACCGCCCGGATGCCCCGGTAAACCTGGTGTTTGCCGTTGCGTCCCTTCATCCGGGTACTGACATGGCCGATACAGCCCCCGCCGCTGTATACAAAAAATAACCAGTACATTGCCCCGGGCATCCTAACAGAGATCAACATTTTCCCCTATTTTTGTCCCCCAATAGCATGAATTCAAATCAATCCCCATGTCAATTTTAGTTAATAAGAATTCGAAAATCATCGTGCAGGGTTTTACCGGAACGGAAGGTACTTTTCATGCCACCCAGATGATTGAATACGGTACCCAGGTAGTGGGCGGCGTTACTCCCGGGAAAGGGGGAACAACCCACCTGGATAAACCTGTTTTCAATACCGTCTCTGATGCAGTAAAATCAACGGGCGCCAATGTTTCCATCATTTTTGTACCCCCGGCTTTTGCAGCCGATGCCATCATGGAAGCAGCCGATGCGGGCATTGAACTGGTGGTTTGTATCACGGAAGGTATTCCGGTTCAGGATATGGTGAAAGCAAAAAATTATCTCCTGGGTAAGTCGACCAGGCTGATCGGGCCCAACTGCCCTGGGGTAATAACGGCCGAAGAATGCAAAGTAGGCATCATGCCAGGCTTTGTCTTTAAGAAAGGCAGAATCGGCATCGTTTCCAAATCAGGTACCCTGACCTATGAAGCCTCAGACCAGGTGGCCAAAGCAGGGTTGGGTGTTTCCACTGCTGTAGGCATCGGTGGCGACCCCATTATTGGCACCACCACCCGGGAAGCCGTTGAACTGCTCATGAATGATCCTGAAACAGAAGGTATCGTCATGATAGGGGAAATCGGCGGAAGTATGGAAGCCGAAGCCGCCAGATGGGTAAAGGAGCACGGGACCAAACCTGTTGTTGGATTTATTGCCGGCCAGACCGCTCCTCCCGGAAGGCGTATGGGCCACGCGGGGGCCATAATCGGCGGAGCCGATGATACCGCCGCTGCCAAAATGAAGATCATGGCTGAATGCGGTATACATGTGGTTCAGAGTCCGGCGGATATCGGGGCCACCATGGCCAAAGTACTAAAAAAATAATTCTACCTCTTTACTTTAAAGCGAGAGCCCGGGCCAAACCCGGGCTCTTTCGCTTTAACCCTTCAAAATCATCAATCATATCCGTAGCGACTTAATGGGCATACCTGTTGTAATCTCTGCTTTCACGACCTTCCCTGCCCGCATGTTCATAAAACCGGTTTTCCCTTCTTTCCCGTCCGTAATCCCGGAAATCCCTATGGTTGCTGTAGTTCCTGCGTTCAAAGCTTCCCCTGTAATCATGTTGACGCTGCCCGCGGAAATCCTGGTGGTCACCAAATTGACCCCTGTTGTCGGGGCCCTCATGGTGTGATTGCTGGCTATAAACGCTGCTTTGCTGGTAACCCCTGTCATGGTTGTTCTGGGCCTGGGAAGTAAAAACAAATAACAGACTGAATGCGATGAGTAAAGTAAATTTCGTTTTCATAATTTCTAATTTTAATAGCTTGTATCAAGCTCCTCTATAAGAAGGCCGGAGAAAAATATTGTTTAAACCGAAATCGTTATAACCCTGTTAAACCAACCTTCCTGTTATATTCCCTGCTAATTCCCTCCTGTTAGAAACATATACTTATGAAGAATCTTTAAAGGGGAAAAATATGCAATGACAGGGTATTGAGCATCTAATGGGAAACTGCCCCTTTACCGGTAGTGATAAGATTCGCCAAATCAGGTAACTTTAAAAAATATTTTCCCATGACATGGAAAACCCTCCTTCCTGTTTTTATTCTTACCAACCTTGCATTGATTGGCATGGGTCAGCCCGATACCGGTTTTTATAATCGTAGGTGGCAACAGGTGGATTCCCTGGTTTTGCAAAAGGGACTGACGCAGTCTGCCCTGCAGGAAATAGACCGCATTTATGCAATTGCCAAGAAAAACAAACATGAAGTACAGGTTATAAAATCCCTCATATACCAGATGGAGCTAAGGGAAAGCAGGGAGGAGCATGCGGCGCAAAAAAATATAGCCCAACTCAATAGCGAGCTGCAACAAGCCAAATCACCCTACAAAGCCATCCTGCAAAGCCTGCTGGCCCAAACATACTGGCAGTATTACAGTCAACATCGTTATCAGTTGTTGCTACGGACCCCAACGGCCGGTGTTGCGGCTGGTGACTTCAGTACCTGGGGCCCCCAGGACTTTCAAAACAGAATCCGCGCACTGTATCTGGCCTCTTTGGAAGATACCGGCCGCTTACAGCATACCAGTCTTGCTCCCTTTGCACCCGTCATCATGGCCGGCAACGTTCGCAATCTGCGTCCCACCCTCTATGACCTGCTTGCCCACCGGGCCCTTGAATACTTTAAATCCGATGAAGGGCTCCTCAGCCAACCCGAGTCCGTATTTGAGATCAACCAAAAACAGGCCTTCGCCCCATCCGCTGAATTTGCAGTATATCGTTTTCAATCCATGGATTCCAGTTCCCCTCCCTACCTGGCGCTCCTGCTGTTCCAGGAACTGATCCGCTTTCATACAGTAGATGCCCGGCCGGATGCCCTGATCGACCTGGATCTCGAAAGACTGGCTTTTGTAAACCAATATGCTACCCTTCCGGATAAGGAGACCCTTTATGAAGAGGCTTTGCAGTCGATTTGCCAAAAATACGGCAAACAGGTCCCTGCGGCGGCCCAGGCCTGGTACCTCCTGGCCTCCACCTATGAATCCCGGGCAGCCTCCTACCAGTTTCCAGATGACACTACCGGACAATTTTCCTATCTGCCGGCGGTAGAAATCTGCAGGCAGGTTTTAGAGCAAAAGGACAGTTCAGCAGCAAAAGCACAGTGTGCTGTCCTGCTGGGAAGAATACTAAAACCAATGCTCCGGCTGCAAACTGAAAAAATCAATTCAAGCGGGCAGGCATTCCGAACACTGGTAAGTTATCGAAATATCAGCGAGGTCTTTTTCCGGTTAATCCGGATCGGTCCGGATTTTAAGAAAAAAATCAATGAAACGGGCCCTGCCGCAGACAGGTTTAAAGAATTATTGGGGATGCAGCCATTGAGAAGCTTTTCACAGGTATTTCCACTTCCCATGGATTACCAGGTTCATGCTGCCGAAATGAAAATGGATGGCCTGGAATCCGGAGAATTTGTTTTACTGGCCAGTAACGGGCCCGATTTTAATCCTGCCAAAGACCAAATGGCCCAGCAGCATTTTTACGTCTCAAATATTTCCTATCTCTCCAACGGAAATGATTTTTTCGTGCTGGACAGGGAAACTGGCCTGCCAATGGAACGCGCAGTTGTGCAGGCATGGAAACTCCAATGGGACGACAAAACCAGAAAAAGATACCTTACTAAGGGCATCCAGTATCAAACTGATTGGCATGGTTATTTTTGCCTTTCCCCAGAAACGAGCAGAACCAACAGCCGGCAAATGCTGTCAATTCACTTCGGCAATGACAGCCTGTTTTTGGATGATGAAATGGACGCTTTCCTGGAAAACAATACAAATGCAGCCATTGCCGACAAAAAGGAATATGAAAAAGACAATCTGAAAACCTTCCTGTTCATGGACCGGGGCGTTTACCGCCCGGGCCAGACCGTTTATTTCAAGGGAATTGTGGTTACCCGGGATATGGATTCCAAAAAGCCCAAAATAATTCCCGGTTTTAAAACAACAGTTTTTCTCTATGATGCCAACGGGATCAAAAAGGATTCACTGCAATTGCATACCAACGATTATGGGTCCTATCATGGGACATTCCTTCTGCCGGAAGGACTGTTGAACGGCGAGTTTCAGATAGCAGACGATTCCTCCGGTAATTCAATGACATTTTCCGTAGAAGAATACAAAAGGCCCGGTTTCTGGGTCGGGTATGCCAAACTGCCAGGGAAAATACATCTGGGGGATTCCGTCAGAATAACAGGCACGGCTACCGCTTTTTCCGGCAACCCCATTACCGGAGCAAAAGTCAGGTTTCATATCCAAAGAAATGCCCGCTATCCCTATCCCTGGCGCATGGGGAGGAGCCCGCGGCACTTGGGTCCGATTTCTCGGCAAATAGCGCACGGGGAAATTACAACGGATGCCGGTGGTCAATTCTCCCTTGTTTTTAGGGCGCTACCCGATGAATCCGTCAAAAAAGAGTTCGATCCTGTTTTTGATTACAGCATCCAGGCTGATGTAACAGACCTAAACGGTGAAACCAGGAGCGGTGAGACAACCATACCCATTGGATACAGGGCGTTGGAATTATCCATCAACATGCCGAAGGGTGAAAATATGCCAACCGACAGCCTGAAATCCATGTTTGTCCGGTCGCAAAACTTATCAGGCCTCTTTGAGCCGGCTTTAATTCATACCATGATTTATTCCCTTCAGACACCCGGACGCCTGATCAGGGAAAGACTTTGGCCCCAGCCAGACCAGTTTGTGATGTCGGAATCGGATTACCTTCGGTATTTCCCATACGATGAATACCGGGATGAAGCCCACCGGGAAAACTGGTCAAAAAAACGGGTCGTTTTTGACAGGACCCTGCTCACAACCCCCGATGGACAGATTGACCTGTCCCAGGAAAAACTTTCTCCCGGAGCCTACCTGATCGAGGTTTCTGCCAGGGACTCTTCAGGCGGGGAAATAAGGAACAGGCAATATTTCCAACTCTATGAGCCAGTAACGGGAAGGCCTTCCGGACCCCAGTACAACTGGGAATTTAATCGTGAAACCACCAGTTCACCCGGGCAGTCGGTTCAAATCCCGATCGGTACAAACGCTACTGATGTTTTTGTAATTCAGCGGGTGGATAAAAATCCGGACAGTTCGAACAACGCTCCTTCAGCTGCCTATTCTTTTTTTACCCTCAGCAATGAAATGAAATCTACCGGATTCAGGATCACCGAAGCGCAACGGGGTGGATTTTCCCTGTCCTTCCAGTTCATTAAGCACAACCGCCTCTACAGCGACGAACATACCATCCGGGTCCCCTGGAGCAATAAAGAACTGCAGGTCAGTTATGAGACTTTCCGGGACAAAACATTGCCCGGCAGCCGGGAAAAATGGAAAATAAAGATACGGGGCAGTCAAACCGACAGGGTCGAAGCAGAGGTGGTTTCAGCCATGTATGATGCTTCCCTGGACCAGTTTGCCCCGGCCGCTTGGTCGGTGCCCGACCTGTTCAATAATGATGAAATGCAATCTTTGTGGCAAAGCCATGATAATTTCTCAGTGTCGCAATCCATTGGAAATTATATCCGCGGGGAATACTATGGTTACTATCCAAAAATATATGATGCATTGAAAACGGGCCTTGGGATAACCCGAAATTCCGGGGGGTCGCCCGGACTCACGGGTCACAGAGGGTACCAGGGGAATTTGATGCTTTCATTGGCGCAAAATGAGGAGCCGGCACCCGATGGAGTGAACGATCCCGATGGATCGATCATGTTAAAAAGGGATATCACCGACCAGGCTCCTGCCCAGGCCAAATCGGAATTTACTCTCCCCATATTATTAGCTGACTCGGCCAGGACTTACAGAAGCGCAGGAGAACCGGCACCTGGACGGGAACAATCGGTACAAATGCGCAAAAATTTCAATGAAACGGCCTTTTTCATGCCAGACCTGATGACGGATTCCGCGGGCAGTGTTTCCTTTTCCTTTGACATGCCGGAGGCCCTTACGGAATGGAAATGGATGACGCTGGCCCATACAAAGGACCTGAGTTTTGGTTACAGCGAAAAGAAAATAATTACCCAGAAGGAACTCATGGTCCAACCCAATGCGCCACGTTTCCTTCGGGAAGGGGATCATTTCGACCTGGGTGTAAAAATTGTCAACATGTCGGATTCGGAAATGACCGGACAGGCAGAATTACAGCTCATAGATCCAACAAGCAACCAACCGGTAGACGGATGGTTTCAGAATATGCAGGCCTATCAGTATTTCACCGTAGCCGGTCACCAGAGCTCCCTGCTCAGTTTTCCCTTACAGATTCCCTACCGCTATGATAAGCCGGTTACCTACCGCATCATGGCCCGGGGCAAAAGACCAGCGGGCCTGATCAATGCAGGGGAGGAAATCACGGATGGGGAAGAAGCTTCCCTTCCCGTGCTGGGTAACAGCCTGCTGGTTACCGAAACCTTACCCCTTACCATCAGCCCCGGACAGTCAAAACACATTCGATTTGAAAAACTTCTGAAAAGCGGTGAAAGCGAGACCCTCAGCCAACGCTCACTAACCCTTGAATTCACGACAAACCCCGCCTGGTATGCTGTTCAGGCACTGCCCTTTATGATGGAGTACCCATATGAATGCGCAGAACAGTCTTTTAACAGGCTATATGCTAACCTGCTTGGCACCAAAATAGCAGGTTCCTCCCCACAGATTCGGCAGGTATTTAACCAGTGGGAAAAGACCGATACCTCCGCTTTGCTCTCCGCCCTTGAAAGAAACCAGGAACTAAAAACAGTCCTGTTGGAAGAAACCCCCTGGGTGCTGGAGGCTACCAGCGAATCAGCCCAGAAAAAAAATATGGGCCGTTTGTTTGATTTGGTCCGTATGGACAGGGAGGCCGGTACTGCCCTTTCCAAAATGGAGGATATGCAGTCTCCCGCTGGCGGATTCCCCTGGTTCAAAGGAGGGCCGGATAACCGCTATATCACCCAGTACATTCTGGCAGGAATTGGGAGGCTGAAAAAATTAAATGCCCTTCCAGCCGCAATGTCCCCGCGGATAGATTCACTGGTCATCCATGCACTCGGGTTCCTTGATAAAAAGATGTCAGAAGATTATAGGGAGCTGAAAAAGGCCGCTAAAACAAATGCCTTGCCAGGCGGTTTGGATGAATTACAGGTTCAATACCTGTATATACGCAGCTTCTTCAGTGCTAATGTGCTACATGGGGAAGACTTCCCTGCACTGTACTATTTTCGCAAACAATCCCAGTTATACTGGACAAGGCAAAATAAATACCTGCAGGCCATGATCGCCCTATCCCTTTTCAGGACTGGTGACCTACAATCCGCCAGAGCCATCATGGCTTCCTTAAGGCAAAATGCCCAGCAGTCTGAAGAACTCGGCATGTACTGGAAGGAAATCAGTGGCGGCTATTACTGGTACCAGGCCCCGGTGGAAGCGCAATCGCTGCTCATGGAAGCATTCCAGGAAATAACGGGTGATTATAAGGTGGTCAATGCCCTCAGGAC
Organism: uncultured Bacteroidota bacterium; assembly: GCA_903906365.1. Taxonomy (GTDB): domain Bacteria; phylum Bacteroidota; class Bacteroidia; order Chitinophagales; family Chitinophagaceae; genus Puia. The sequence continues at coordinate 69,008 of CAIVKC010000047.1, forward strand.
CTGGTTATTGAAAAACAAGCAGACAAACGCGTGGAAAACGACCAAAGCGACAGCCGACGCCTGTTATGCCCTGTTGCTACAGGGATCTGACTGGCTGTCCCCCGTGCCCGGGATCCAGGTTAGTCTGGCCGGAAAAGAAGTGATTTCATCCCAGATGGAAAATGAACCTGGTACGGGTTACCAGAAAAAAATAATAGCAGGGCCATTTGTAAGCCCGGCCATGGGGGATGTTACCATTTCCATGCCTGCCGTCAATAAAAAAGAGAACAACGGAAACGCAGGCTGGGGAGCGTTATACTGGCAATATTTTGAGAATATGGATAAGATTTCCGGAAGAACGGGCGCGATTCAGATCACCAAGAAATTATGGCTGGAAAAAAATAGCGGGCAGGGTAAAATACTGGAGCCTGTTATGGATAATGGATTTGTCCACGTTGGGGACAAGGTCATCATTCGGATTGAATTACAGGTTGACCGCGATATGGAATTCGTTCATATGAAAGACATACGGTCCTCCTGCATGGAACCCGTAAACATCCTTAGCCAATATAAATGGCAGGACGGCCTCGGTTATTATGAAAGCACCCTGGACGCCAGCACAAATTTCTTTTTCAGTGAGTTAAAAAAAGGCGCCTATGTATTCGAATACCCGGTATTTATTACCCATGCCGGAAATTTTGGCAATGGTGTAACCACCATCGAGTGCATGTACGCGCCTGAATTCACAGCCCACATCGGGTCGACCCGGGTGAATGTGGATGAAAATTAGACTTATGGGTATGATAACCCGGTCATTGCGAACTAATTTTACAACTTATGGTAGTCGACGTGCTTGTGGTCGGTCAGGGAATCTGCGGGACCTTTTTAGCCTGGAACCTGGAGAATGCCGGTTTATCCTATAAAGTCATCGATGCTCCTTTACCCAACACCGCATCGAAGTCAGCAGCTGGAATCATCAATCCCGTTACCGGCAGAAGGATCGTAAAAACCTGGATGATTGATGAAATACTGCCATTTGCCAGGCAGCAATATACCCTGTTGGGGGCGCAGCTGGGTATCAGCTGTATCAGGGAAACAGATATTATAGATTTTTTTACTTCCCCTCAAATGCGGCTCTCATTTCTGAAGCGTCATGGGGAGGACCCCACTTTCCTGTTCAAACCGGAGGATGAATCCGGCTGGCTTTCCCATTTCAAATATGATTTCGGATATGGAGTCATCCAGCCCTGTTTGCAGGTTGAGTTAGCAAATATTCTGGCTACTTTCCGCCGGGGCCTGGAGCATAAGCAGCAGCTGATCTCCGGGAAATTTGATTTCCAAAAGCTGGTGATTGAGGGTAATACAGTCAGTTATGACGATATACATGCTTCAAGCATTGTCTTTTGCGACGGCAATGAAGGGGCCGTTAACCCTTTCTTTAAGGCCCTTCCCTTTGCGCCCAATAAAGGGGAAGCCCTGATTGTTCATATCCCGGAACTGCCAGCTGGCCATATTTACAAAAAAGGACTCAACCTGGCTCCCATGGGGGAAAATCTCTTCTGGGCTGGCTCTACTTATGAATGGGATTTTAAGAACTCCCATCCTTCCGAAGCGTTCAGGAACAATACCCTCCAATTATTGGAGAACTGGCTCAGAGGGCCTGTGGAACTGGTGGACCACATCGCTTCCATCCGTCCGGCAACCCTGGAAAGGAGGCCTTTTGCTGGTTTTCACCCGGTGCATACCTGCGTGGGAATCCTCAATGGCATGGGCAGCAAGGGCTGTTCGCTCGCCCCCTATTTTGCCATGCAGCTGGTGCAGCAAATCACCGGTCAGGGCAATATCGACCGGGAAGCCGATATCCAGCGTTTCAGGAACCTCCTTTTCCGTCCGTAGCCCTTTGCCTTGGAGGGTCAATGATGCCAATTGCCCGGCAGGCCCCAAGCAGTCAAAATATTTTGCCCATAATTTCTTCAATTTTATATTTTTGTCTCCGCAAGGCTATCCTTCGGGAAGCACATAGGTTCAAATTCCATTCTATGTTGTAGCAATGAACGATACCAAAATGTACTCCATTCCTGAAAAGTTCAGGAAAACTGAAAATCTCCATATTCTGTTTTGGCTGGTAAAGGATGTAAGTTGGGCGATGCTCTGGAGGCCGCTTGGGATCGCAATGATTTTTCCCACTATTGCAGTTGCCCTGCTGATCACCTGGCAGACCAGGAAGATCAAGGCTGAGTTGTTTCACAACCTGGCAATTGTCTTCTGGATCTGCGCCAATGCGATGTGGATGTTGCTGGAATTTACGGGCAACGACGAGCACTACCGGAAATATACTGCCATTCCCTTTGCTATGGGGCTGTTTTTTATTTTATCCTACTACCTGGTTATTCTGCCTAAAGAAAAATTAAAGGAAAAAAAACTGGCCCAGGCCATAGAGCCGGCAGAGTCAACAGTTGAAATAGCCGGCATCAATTAATAACTGATCCTGATGGCCTTATTGCCCGAACCCCGGCCTGATTGAACCAGTGAGGATCTCAGAATGATGGTGGTTTTACCACTGACAAAATTTAGAGGATCCTGGTTTAAAACCCGGCTTATGGCTTCGTATAGCTCAGGCATTTCGTGCTTAAAACGAACGGGGTTCTCAAAAAACAACTCGACGGAAACCGCCCAAAACTCATGATAATTAGTTCCGGCGTAATCTCCCAGCAGGTTTTTCTTGCCCTCCTGCATACTGGCAAATATGGGCCTGGCAATCTTGGAAAAATTTAGAAACTCCTTTTTGAAATTTTTGTCTTCCTCAGTTTGGGTAATAAAATTTACATATGCCAAAGCATGGCCCATTTCGTGAAGGCCCACATTACAATTAGGTGTCTGGCCCAGCAGCCCTTTCATAAAATTATCCCAGGAAAGGTAAATACCAGTCTGGTCGACATGTCCCATAAACGGCCTTGAATACATACCATAATGGTAATCATCCCGGATCACAAAGATGTCATCAAAATAATTAAGCATGAACTTATCAAGGCCAAAAGTGAGTTGCACTGCAACTGCGCTGATCAGTATAGGCATTTCTGTGCTTTCCTCTACTTCGATATAATGGAAGTGTTTTGATTTATTAAAAAGGTAGGTCCTGAAAAGGAACTTCCTCTGTTCTTCAAGACCCAGCCGGTTGTAATACTTAAGATAGCGGGACACTACGGAGTGATAAAATGTCTCCCTGGTTATAAAATTTCTGTATTGTCGGCGAATGTATAATTTGTGAAAAAGGAAATAAAAAGGCCGGTGCAGCACCAGCACAGCCAGTACCAGCGATAGAATGATAATAATTTCCATAAGGTTCATTTTTCTTTTTGTGATTGAAATTCAACGCTTAGAGATAATGGCCTTAAATGGATGATGGATAAACAGGAACAGGGTTTGACGACGAAGTCAATGGGGTGGGTTCTTCAAAAGAAGTATGAATTATACGGATTGATACAAGATAAAGACAATTTTCAGTATTTAAAAGCTTTTGGCAGGTGAATTAGTTCCCTTTTTTATAAGTCATTGATGCACAAAATCATCAGCGCCTGATTCCGATTTGAAACCGGATCAGGCCGGTACCGGGGCCGTATGCACTGACAATCAAAGACATGCCGGACCAATATCATGATTTACCGGCGAAATGCCTGGTTTTTTCAAAGGGGAATGTATAGTTTAATACATGTCGGGTATGGTGCGCTAAAGTAGTTGCATTGCAAATCAACTCAGCTTATGACCCCCAAATCCCGTTGCTGAAACTGAAAGGGCCGTGGGGTACCTAACTGGTGGGTTTTCAGTCTATTTACTTCATCCGGCTTTTAAACTTCCTGTTCGGGAATCTTCTTTTAATTTACCTTTGCACCTCCAAACAAGTAAAAATATCAAGGAATGTACAGAACGCATACATGTGGCGAACTTAGAAAGGCCGATGAAGGCAAGGAAGTTACCCTGGCAGGCTGGGTACAGACGGTCCGTAAATTCGGGAGCATCAATTTTGTTGATCTCAGGGACCGTTATGGTATCACCCAGCTACTTTTCGGGGAAGAGTTAAACGGGCAGTTGGATGAAAATCCGTTGGGTAGGGAGTTCGTTCTGCAGGTGAAAGGGCGGGTTTCAGAAAGAAGTAACAAGAACCCGAACCTACCAACCGGGGAAATTGAAATCAAAGTTTTGAGCTTTTCCATATTGAATAAGGCAGTAACTCCTCCCTTTACCATCCAGGATGATACGGATGGCGGTGACGACCTGCGGATGAAATACCGATACCTTGATTTGCGCAGAAATGCGGTAAAAAAGAACCTGGAATTGCGATATGCGGTGAACCGTGCGGCCAGAAACTATCTTCATGAGCATGATTTTATGGATCTTGAAACGCCCTTCCTGATCAAATCGACGCCGGAAGGAGCCAGGGATTTTGTGGTTCCCTCCAGAATGAATGCAGGCCAGTTTTATGCCCTCCCCCAGTCCCCCCAGACCTTTAAGCAGCTGCTGATGGTCAGTGGGTACGACCGCTATTTTCAAATAGTCAAATGCTTTAGGGACGAAGATCTGCGGGCAGACCGCCAGCCGGAATTTACCCAGATTGATTGTGAGATGAGCTTCGTTCAACAGGAAGATATCCTACATATGTTCGAAGGGATGATCAAATATATCTTCAAGCAGGTAAAAGGCATTGACTATACCGAAAAAATAGAACGCATGAGCTGGGAGGATGCCATGTGGAATTTCGGGAATGACAAGCCGGATATACGTTTTGGAATGAAGATACTTAACCTGAAATTTCCCGCCTATACATTTCCTCAAAAAGAAAACAGGTCAGACCTCATCGACGGGGTGAATTTCCAGGTCTTTGACAGCGCCGAAACAGTTCTCGCCATTGCAGTCCCCGGGAGCAGTGAAACCACCCGGAAAGATCTTGACTTATTAACCGAATGGGTGAAAAGGCCTCAGGTAGGCATGAAAGGACTTGTATATATAAGGTATAATGCGGACGGGTCCCTGAAAAGCAGTATAGATAAGTTCTACAGCGAAGACCGATTACTGGAAATTGCAAAGGCTGCCGATGCGCATCCCGGTGACCTGATACTCATGCTGGCAGGTACGGAAGAGAGGACACGTAAGGCGGTCAGTGAACTAAGACTGGAAATGGGTAAAAGGAAGGGCTTACGGAAGGAAACTGAATACAAACTACTCTGGGTACTGGACTTTCCGTTATTTGAATACGCAGAAGAGGAAAACCGCTGGGTAGCAAGGCATCATCCATTTACCGCTCCCAAACCCGACCACATAGAAATAATGATTCAGCATAATCCGGCAATAGAAGATCCCGCCCATTACCTGAAGCATCCCTACGCAGGCATTAAGGCAAATGCCTATGATATGGTATTGAATGGAAATGAAATCGGCGGCGGATCTATTCGGATTTTCCAGCGTGGATTGCAGGAAAAAATGTTTGAGGCCCTCGGTATGACCAAGGAGGAGTCCATGCATAAATTCGGGTTTCTGCTTGGCGCTTTCGAATACGGAGCACCCCCGCACGGCGGCATTGCCTTTGGCTTTGACCGGTTATGCGCCATCCTGGGAGGAAGTGAAAGTATCAGGGATTTTATCGCATTTCCAAAAAACAACAGTGGCAGGGACGTCATGTTGGATGCACCCGCAACCATTGATGACAGGCAACTGGCAGAATTATCCATCAAGCTGGATATTGAAAAAAAATAATACTTTGAACAAGAGGCTGTAAAAAAGGCCGTATAAGAAATGAAAAAAGCACTGACAATCACTGCGGTCCTAAGCTGGGTCAATCTCGTTTTCAATGGGATATTTACCCTCCTGTTTCTGATATGGTGGGCCATGACCCATAATTCTGCCATGCTGATCATAATCGTCTTAACCGGTGGGGTCATACTGCATAGTTATGCGGCACTACAGTTGCGAAAGAACATCCTTCACCCCGAGATCCCTTTCAACCGACAAACCACACCCGTGGGAATCCGGATTATGGGGTTTCTGGCGCTTTTCTTTGGCCTCATGCTGGTCAGCCAGGCCATCTATAATCTTCAGCATACCGCTGAACTTTTAAAGAACATGCCCGAAATGCCTGAATTAAAAAACCTGGATCGTACTGCCATTCTGCGCGCCTCCGGTATTTTCACACTCATTCTCGGCGCGGCCATATCAGTCAATGTCTTTTTGAATTTCAGGATATTGAGATGGTATATCCTTTCACTGGAGGACGGCGCCAATCAATAAACCAGGTTCCTCAAAGAGGAGGACCAGGGACCATCAGGGAATCAAAATACACTTTTTGATTATTTCCTTTTTCTGCGCCACAGCAAAAAATAAGGGATCAATATAATGATCAACAGGGCAATGGAGGCCAGTATATAAGCAATGGGGAAATCAGGGGTATCGAGACCTGCTGCAATACTGGCCCGGCTGTTTTGAATGTAAGAATCCAATGTAGGGAAATTGGCATTGAGTTGCTTTGCTTTCAAAAAACTGGCCAATGCCCTCCGGTAATACTGCTTTTCAAAACATACCACCCCCTCATTAAATAAAACCGAAGCCTTGCTGGCAAAAGGGTGGACATCGACGGAATCCAGGTATTCGCTGAGAATCGTCACAGGTATGGCAAAATTCAGCCCTGCAGCCAGTCCTCCGGTATTTTCCAGGCTCCCGAAAGTGGTCAGGCCAATGACTTCTCCCTGGTTATTGCAGACAGGGCCGCCGCTGCTGCCGTGATTGATGTTTGCGTCTGTCTGTATTACCGGCCAGCCGTTTACCGAATTCTTGATGGCACTGACTATGCCGGTGGTCAGGGTCGGTTCTATGGCTGATTCTGCCGATACAAAATCATTATTGGTGACCGGACCCGGATAACCATACACATAAAGCTGCTCTCCTACCCTGGGCAACTGGCCATGGGCTATCCTTAGGGTCGGCAGGTTGGAGTCCGCTTCAATTTTAAGGATGGCAACATCCTTTCCAGGCATGGGTGAGCCTTTAATAATAAGGGATGCTGCTTTGGTTTCACTATAAGGACCCTTTCCATCAGCATCCTTGCGATAAACCACATAAACGGTTTTCTTCAGGTCATTTAGTACCATGGAAAACAAGCGGGAATAAACGGAGGAGTAGGTATTATATAACAGGCTGCGCTGCTGCTCGGTAAATGTCGTTGCCCAGGAACTTTCCAGGGCAGAAATATTGGCATCCGTAATCTGCTGAAAGGCCGAAAGGATGAAATGCCTGCGTATGAAAGCGTTGTCCCGGTCGATCAGATGGCTGTTGGTTGCCACATAGCCATCCCCCGTGATAAAAAAACCGGTTCCCGTGGCGGTAATCTCCTGGGCCTGCTTGATATAGTCGTTATTGGTTTTAAAAAAACGGGTAGGATTGCTGTTCATCTCCTTGAGGACAATGTCCAGCTTTTGCTCGGCATTAAAAACGATGCCGTTGGTGTCTATCCTTTGTATGGAATCCAGGAGCCTGTTAAACCGCAGGTTGTCGATTTTCATGTTCCGGACGTAAACATTTGCAGAAAATACCGTCTTTATCATCACCACACCGGGTCGGTTTATGGCATAGTTTACCACTCCCGAACACTGTCCGAAGGCACCGGTTGCCAGCAGGAGAAAAAGCAATCCCCCTGAAATTTTCCTGCATGCAACCTTTCCCATCTGCCTTTTCTGCATAATATCCCAGTTTGAAATAAAACTCGAAAAAAGCTAACTTGTTGTACTATTGGGGTTTAAAATTTTGTTATGAATTCCGAACAGGCTCCTTTGGCAGAACGGCTTCGTCCACAAACCCTTGCCCAGTTGGTTGGCCAGCGTCACCTGACGGGTAAAGGGAGTATTTTGCGCAATGCCATCGAGCAGGGCAAAGTGCCTTCCATGATCCTTTGGGGTCCCCCTGGGACAGGCAAAACAACCATAGCTAACATCATTGCCCACACGTTGCAGGTGCCATTTTACACATTAAGTGCTATTTCATCGGGCGTAAAGGAGGTAAGGGAAATCATTGGTGAGGCCCGGGAAAAATCCAACGCGATTCTGTTTATAGATGAAATCCACCGTTTTAACAAAGGTCAGCAGGACGCACTACTCGGAGCCGTGGAAAAAGGAATAGTTACACTTATAGGGGCCACTACGGAAAACCCCTCCTTTGAAGTAAACAGCGCCTTACTGAGCCGCTGCCAGGTATACGTTCTAAAGCCCCTCGATGAAAAGGACCTGATCCAGCTCATGCAAACCGCCCTTGAAACAGACCCCATTCTCCGGGAAAAGAAAGTGGATTTGAAGGAGACAGAAGCGATTATACAAATTTCCGGAGGGGATGCCAGAAAACTACTGAATCTCCTGGAACTGGTTTGCCAGTCCGCTCCCGGCGATTTGACCATTACCGATAAACTCGTCATGGAAGTAGCCCAGCAGAAAATAGCGCTCTACGATAAATCAGGTGAACAGCATTATGATATCATTTCTGCATTTATCAAATCAATGAGGGGCAGTGACCCAAACGGAGCCGTATACTGGCTGGCCCGCATGATTGAAGGCGGGGAGGATGTAAAGTTCATTGCGCGCAGAATGCTCATTCTTGCCAGCGAAGACATTGGAAATGCCAATCCCAATGCACTTCTATTGGCCAATTCCACCTTTGAGGCAGTGAGCAAGATCGGCTACCCGGAGGCAAGAATCATTCTTTCACAATGTGCCACTTACCTGGCATCCTCCCCCAAAAGCAATGCTTCCTACATGGCCGTTGAAGCGGCCCTTCAGGCAGTCAGGGAAAAGGGGGACCTGCCTGTTCCGCTTCACCTCAGGAATGCTCCGACAAGACTGATGAAAAACCTCGATTACGGGAAAGGCTATCAGTACAGCCACAGTTACGAAAACAGCTTTTCACCTCAGGAATACCTGCCAGCTAATCTGGTGGGTGCAAAATTCTATGAACCAGGGAAGAATCCAAGGGAAGAGGAATTAAGGAAATTCCTCAAAACCCTATGGAAAGAGAAATACGGTTACTGATGAACACCCGGCCCGTATGGATTTCATTTTTAAGCCAAATTCAATATATATAATCAATGGAACAACTAAAGTGGGTCTTCAAGACTTTTGGGAATCTTACCCCTGATGAATTATATGCCATTCTTCAACTGCGAAACGAAGTATTCGTGGTGGAACAAAACTGCGTTTTCCAGGATGCAGATAATAAGGACCAGCCATCACATCATCTGATGTCCTGGGAGGGAAATAAACTCTTGGCCTACACGAGAATCGTTCCGGCGGGTATTTCCTATGCGGAACCTTCTATAGGAAGGGTCGTAGTTTTACCGGCAGCAAGGAAAAGGCACCTAGGAAAAACACTCATGCAGAAGAGTATAGAAATGCTGCGGAATCTATACGGACCTGCCGGCATCAGAATAGGAGCCCAGCTTTACTTAAAATCCTTTTATGAATCACTTGGTTTTCAGCAGACAAGCCCTGTTTATATAGAGGACGGCATTCAGCACATAGAAATGTTCTTGAATCCGGGATCGTCATAAATCCCGAAACAGGAATCACTCCAAATAAAATAATTGCCGGTTTACACACAAAAAAACTATTTCCTTCGTTTCTTGTATGATAACCGGCTTTTTGTATTTTTAATGCCGGAATCCAAACCAATCGGAAAACTAAATCTAATATTCATGAAACAGAGTTTACACTCCTTGCTGGGGAAGTGTCTGCTGGTGGCAACACTATTGACTGCGCTTACACTACCTTCTTTCGGCCAATTATCATCTGGAACATATTTTGAAGGCGGCATTACTGTCGGACCAATGGGCTTCCTGGGTGACCTTGGAGGTAATTATGGAAGGGGTACTGCTTTCCTGAAAGATTACAACCTGAGGACCACGAAACTCTCCTATGGCGCCTACGTTACGGCTTATCCCGCCGAATGGCTTGGCATCAGGCTTGCCCTTAATTTCGGGTCAGTCAATGGCAGCGATGCATTTACCAATGTAAAGGGTGGTGAGGAAACGAGCCGAAAGAACAGAAATCTTGATTTCAGATCACCCATCGCGGAAGCTTTTGTCGGGGGTGAATTCTTCCCAACCGTATTTTTTGAAAATGACCCAACAGATATCCAGGGAAGGCTAAGACCATATGGTATCATAGGAATAGGAGTGTTTCACTTTAATCCCCAGGGAACTTACACAGATCCGGCGACCCACCAGACGATGTGGGTAGATCTTAAGCCGCTCCATACAGAAGGAGAAGGGTTTCCCGAATACCCCAACAGAAAAAATTATGCACTGACACAGATGAATATCCCCATGGGTGTCGGCATTAAATACTACTTCAATTCCAATGTGAATATTTCATTTGAAATCATACATCGTAAGACATTTACTGATTACCTCGATGATGTAAGCACTAATTTTGTCGACCCCAGCCTATTTTACAAGTACCTGCCGGCCGCCACAGCCAAAATTGCCGACCAGATGTCCAATAAGAGCTCGCTGCGCGGTGTTCCAAACAGCGCTTACAACCCGGGTGACAAAAGGGGTGATCCTTCTCAGAAAGATGCCTACTTCACGGCCGGTTTTAAACTGGGAATCCGCCTGGGTTCGGGCAGTGAAAGGGAATGGAGAAACTCGACCCGTTGCCCGGTATTGCGGTTTTAAACCTTTAGAGACATAAATGTATCTGGATAATATTCCAATCTGCACCTTATTGTCTGTACGAGTCTAAAAATAAATATGAGTAAATCTTTACACCGCAATAATATACTTCTTAAACCGGCTATTTCCCTTTCCCTTTTTTGTCTTTTCCTGACTGGATTCAGCAGAAATCAAAAAACCGAAGGCATAAAGGAAGTGACGCTGTCACCGGGATTTACCAAAATCATAATAAACAAGTTTTCTGAAAAAAGAAGGTTCAAAATCAGGCTATACCCTGATGCATCCAGGCAGACGCTTCTCATTACTACTTCCGGTCCGGTTGGAAATAAATGCCACTTTTTTATGTTTGACATGGAAGGAAAATTGATCAATGAGGCAGACTTACGCGCTAGGGAAACTTCAATTACAAAAAAACTGACCACAGGAAAGTATCTATTTGAGATTTTCCGTGATGATCAAAGAATAGAAAATGGCACTTTAACAGTAAAATAAATTATTCATTCATCGAATTAAATGAACAACCAATAAGCAGGTGGGGGAATTGATAGAATCTGATATCCGAAAACAAGGTTAGCAGTAACCTGATCCGTTCCCTATATTTTAGTACCCTACAAACGATTTTATTAAGGAACCCGCTTTAGCTTATTGGTATTTTATTTCCCCTTGATCCCTTGTGGCCGGCGACTGTTAGTTGCCGGCTATTTTTTATGGGGTTGTCTGAGACCGGTGCGCTGTCAAAGGAATTTATTGGCTACATCTTTCCAGGAATCAAGCCTGTCGAATCTATGTTCGTCCAAGTTATGTCCCGCGGTGAAAAGATAGGGTTTGCCTTTAAAATGTTCCAGATGCCTGGCATGGTCATCGATCATAAAATCAGCCGTCATTAGTTTTTTATCCCCGCAAAGCACCAGTTGGTGCCATGTAAAGAAGGGGAAATTCTCCATCAGCCAGTCATATTTTTCCTTTAGGGAATTGGGGAATTCGGTCGCCTGGGAAACAATATAGATCTCATACTTCCTGTTCATTTCTTCCAGCACATCCTGGCTGTCCTCCATAACGGGGAGGTGACGAAAGAAACCCGGCTCGAATAATTGCTGTCTTACCCGGGCCTGATGTTCCGGGGGAAAGCCCATAATGAGGGATTTGCCGGACAACATCATTTTGTAATCTATATCACCGCCGTATTGGCTCTGATACCAGTTACGCATGGCTGCTGTTGTATCAGCAATGACCTCGTCCATATCCACCAGTACTCTGTCCATGGCTTATTTCATATTTTGTTGGTTGTCCAAAGAGATCCTGAATGATTTATACAGGCAGGGCATCCATTTCACTTCAGGTCAATTACCCCTCACAATTCGTCCTTCAGGAATCGGGCTGTAAAGCTTTCCTTATTTTTGACCAGTTCCTCGGGGCTGCCTTCAAACAGGATTCTTCCGCCGCCATCCCCGCCTTCCGGGCCCAGGTCGATGACATAGTCTGCCACTTTGATCACATCCAGGTTATGCTCAATAACCAGTACCGTATTTCCCCTGTCAACCAGTTTGTTGAGCACATCCAGCAAGTGCTGGATATCTTCAAAATGGAGGCCCGTAGTTGGTTCGTCCAGGATATAGAATGTCTTTCCGGTATCCTTTTTGGACAGCTCCGTTCCCAGCTTCACGCGCTGGGCTTCCCCTCCACTCAGTGTAACGGCAGACTGACCCAGGGTTATGTATCCGAGCCCCACTTCCTGTAGAACCTTAATTTTCCGGTACAGGTAGGGTACATTCTGAAAATATTCAACAGCCTCATCGACGGTCATATCAAGCACATCGCTGATGGACTTGCCCTTGTATCTGATTTCCAGCGTTTCCCGGTTGTATCTCTTCCCATTGCATTTTTCACAGTGGACATAGACGTCCGGCAGGAAATTCATTTCAATGACCCGCATACCCCCGCCTTCACAAACCTCGCATCGCCCGCTTTTCACGTTGAATGAAAAACGCCCTGCGTTGTAGCCCCTGATTTTGGCCTCAGGCACAGCGGCAAACAGGGTCCTGATATCCGTAAAAAATCCGCAGTAAGTAGCGGGATTACTTCTGGGAGTGCGGCCAATGGGGGACTGGTCAATTTCAATAACCTTATCAATATTTTCAAGCCCGCGGATACTCTTGTACTCCAGCGGATTGGCCTTTGAGTTATAGGCATGCTTGTTCAAAATGGGGTAAAGCGTTTCATTGATCAGGGTCGATTTACCACTGCCGCTTACTCCTGTAACAACAATAAATTTTCCCAAAGGAAACCGGGCATCTGCATTTTTGAGGTTGTTCCCCCGTGCACCCTTTAATTCAAGCATTTTTCCATTTCCCTTTCTTCTTTCCCTGGGGACTGCTATTTTCCGGTGACCGTTCAGATAGGAAGACGTCAGGGTATCCAGCTTTAAAAGTGCTTTTGGAATTCCCTGGGCCACAATTCTTCCTCCGTGGAAACCGGCTTTGGGGCCAATATCTATGAGGTAATCGGCCGCCATCATGATGTCTTTATCATGTTCCACAACCAATACGCTATTTCCAATATCCCGAAGGTTTTTCAGGGCTTCAATCAACCGCTGGTTGTCCCGCTGATGAAGACCGATGCTCGGCTCATCCAGGATATAGGTGATGCCCTGCAGCTGGGATCCGATTTGAGTGGCCAGCCTGATTCGCTGGGACTCCCCGCCACTCAGTGTCCGGGAAGGACGGTTAAGGGTCAGATAGGTCAGTCCCACATCCAGCAAAAATTGCAGGCGTTCGCGAATTTCCTTGAGAACGTCCTTAGAAATGGTTGTTTGTTTTTTGTTCATCCGCTTCTCGAGTCCTTCAAACCACAGGGCCAGTTTGTCCAGGTTCATATTGCTCAGTTCGGCAATATTTCTGTTATCAACTTTAAACCACAGGCTTTCCTTTTTCAGCCGGGAGCCCTTGCATGTATCACATTCCTTCAGTTCCATGAACTTTTCCACCCATTCCCGCATGGAATCGGTGGTGCTTCCGGCAAACCATCGTTTCAACTGGTTAATGAGTCCTTCATATTCCTCCTTGTAAACTTGCTCTGCGGCAGGTGAATCCTCAAAATCGGGGTCTACCTCCACTGAACCGTTTTCATTGCCATAGAGCAACAGGTTCAGCACTTTCTCGGAAAGTTTATTGACCGGTGTATCCAGGCTGAACTTGTTTTTTTTGGCCAGCTGCTGGACCTGTTTGAAAACGAACGCTTCCCTTTCCTCTCCCAGCGGGACGATGGCGCCTTCGTTGATGCTTTTGTTGCGGTCAGGTATTACAGCTTCCAAACTGATCTGGTAAACAAATCCGAGCCCTTTGCAGGTTGGGCATGCACCATACGGCGAATTAAATGAAAAATTATTCGGGGAGGGTTCCTCATAACTGATGCCGGTGTCCTCGCACATTAACTGCTTACTGTACTGAACCACGCGGTTTTCATCGTTGACCAGCAAAAACAGGAGGTCCTTACCAATTTGGAGCGACTTTTGGACACTCTGGCTTAATCTAACCTTCATATCATCGGTAACCGCCAGTCTGTCTATGACCACCTCTATGTCGTGGATTTTATACCGGTCAACCTGCATTTTGGCCACCAGGTCCTTTACCTCCCCATCCACCCTAACTTTGAGAAATCCCTTTTTGCGAATGTCCTCAAACAATTCCCGGTAATGGCCCTTTCGGCCTCTTACCAGTGGAGCCAAAACAGATATTTTTTTGTTCCTGAACTTATTGTATACATTGTCTACAATCTCCTCTTCGCTGAATTTAACCATTTTCTTTCCCGTATTGTAGGAATAGGCCTCGCCAATACGGGCAAAAAGCAACCGAAGGAAATCATATACTTCTGTAACCGTACCCACGGTGCTGCGCGGATTCTTGTTGGTCGTTTTTTGCTCAATGGAAATGACCGGGCTCAGCCCCGTTATCTTATCCACATCGGGTCTTTCCATGTCACCCATAAACTGCCGCGCATAGGCGCCAAAACTTTCCATATAACGGCGCTGACCTTCGGCATAAATGGTGTCAAAGGCCAAAGAGGATTTCCCGCTTCCGCTGATACCGGTTATTACTACAAGCTTGTTTTTGGGGATTTTAATATCAATATTCTTCAGATTATGGACCCTTGCACCGTACACTTCTATTGCATCTTCTGAAATTTCCTCGGACAACCCGGCTTTTTTCTCTGAAATCAACATATTTAAAGGCTCCTTAATTAAAATGTAATGGAAGAACTAAGGTAAGAACAAAAGCAATGCTTATTGGTTTGATATTTACCCATAGGCAATAAAAAAAGGCCGGATGTGCAATCCGGCCTTTGATAATTAAGTATTTATCGGAAATTTACTGATGTAGGGTAATGGTCGGAACCTGCGTTACCTTGGCGGAATCCACGACGATGTTGTTGATGGTAGTATCCTGGAATCCATGGTGACCCTTAAAGGTAATGGAATAAGTACCGGCCGGTACTCCCCGGAGTTGATACCTGCCATCCCAATTGGGCAGGGCATATAAAGTGTCATTCGCATTATACACAGTTACCAGTGGGGAAGCTCCGGGAGGCAATACAATTCCCTGCAGCTTGGCGGCCTCCACATCATTGAAAACCACAATATTTGGTTTTAACAGGAAACTGCCATTCCAGAAAAATATGGACCTGGACAGATTGAAATCAAGCCACAATTTGAACTGGTTGTTGGTAAGGGAAGCAACATTTTCCCTGCGCACATTAATATCAAAGTAAGGATGAGGCCCAAAAACTTCCAGTGGATAAGAGGTGACACTGTCTGTATACACACTGTTATCGGAACCCAACGTAACCCTGATTTTCAATATCTTACCCGTTACGTACAACCCGGAAGCCAGGAGGGTGTCGGTTCCATTGCGCAATTTAAGCAGGTCATAGACCCCGGGGGTGATTGACAAGGTATCCCAGATAAGGGACTTGTTGTTGGCTTCCCTTCCCCTGCCACAATAATTATCATCCCACTGGTGGTCGTTGTCCCGATCGGTCTGCGTGGTGGCCGTATCAACCAAAACAGCTATCTGCCTTATGTCAATCAGCACTTTTGCAAACTGGATGGGATCATCCATTAAATACACGGAAACTTTCGATTTGCCGGCGGGTATGGAATTGGTACCAGTCGATTTTAGCGAATTATCCTTATTACATGCAACAAAGAAGAGAAGGGCTGCAAAAAAGCCTGCAGCTGCAAGAGACCTGCTTATAGTTTTCATGATTGTTGTGTTTTAGGTAGAGTTATGATCATCCCTTGGCTGGTTTCAATAATTATTCCAAATTTTAACAGAGACTGGCAATTTGTTAATTATTAACAAAAAAAATAATACAGCTGCCTATCAATATGGCTTTGTTGAAGTTATACTACGGCGTTTTTTTTAGGCAATGATATACAATTTTACACCAAATAATTTTGTTTATTAAAATATTGAGCATATCTTTACACCATAATACAAAGATATGATACCTGAATTTTCAAGCATTTTCGATTTACTAAAAGCCTTCCCAACAGAACAAAGTTGCATTGATCATCTTGAAAGATTAATGTGGAATGGCAATGTAGTTTCACCGTTTGACGCTACTTCAAAAGTATATAAATGTGCTGGCAATAAATACAAGTGCAAGACTACTGGAAAGTATTTTAATGTGCGCACCGGAACTATTTTTGATAACACTAAAATCCCTTTGCAGAAATGGTTTTTAGCTTTGTATGTTTTTAGTTCTCATAAGAAGGGGATTTCATCACATCAACTCGCAAGGGATATTTCTGTTACTCAAAAATCAGCATGGTTTTTACTGCATAGATTAAGATATGCTTTTGATCATCCAAATTTCAAAGCTATGTTAGGTATAGAGGTAGAAATTGACGAAAGTTTTGTGGGCGGTAAAAACAAAAATCGCCATGCAAATAAGAAGGTTGAAAATTCACAAGGTCGCAGCCATAAAGATAAAACACCTGTACTTGGAATGATACAAAGAGATGGCAATTTGATAACCGTAGTTGTACCAGATACAAAGCAGGACACGATTGAACCCATTATCCACACTCATGTTGAAAAAGGTGCAAACGTTTATACCGATGAATGGCACGCATATAATAACTTAGGTGAAAATTACAATCATTCAAGAGTTAATCACGGAGCAAAAGAATATGTAAATCACATGGCTTGCACCAACTCTATTGAAAATTTCTGGTCACATTTAAAAAGGGGGATTGATGGCATTTATCATTGGGTAAGTAAAGATCAATTGCAGACTTATGTAGATGAATTTACACTTCTTTTTAACACGAGAAAATATAATACGCAAGGAAGGTTTGATTTAATACTTGCTGGTGTTGCAGGAAAAAAATTAACTTATGAAACTCTAATCCGGTAATATGATTGACTTATCAAAACAAGGTTCATTTTTATTCTATAATGGTAATGATGGAACAATTAAAGCCCAAGTAATTGTTGGTGAAGAAACTGTATGGTTAAGCCAAAAAGGAATGTCCGAAGTATTTGGCGTACAAAGACCTGCTATAACAAAACATCTTCAAAATATTTTTTCCGAAGGCGAATTACAGGAAAAATCAGTTAGTTCCATTTTGGAACATACTGCCGATGATGGAAAGCAATATAAGACATCTTTCTATAATCTTGATGCCATTATTGCAGTAGGTTATCGTGTAAGTTCTTATAAAGCAACACAGTTTAGAATCTGGTCAACGAAAATATTAAGAGAATATTTAATAAAGGGTTTCTCGTTAGATGATGAACGATTAAAACAAGGAAACAGGCTTTTCGGTAAAGACTATTTTAAAGAATTATTAGAACGTATAAGAGAAATAAGAGCATCTGAAAGGATGTTCTATGAAAAGATAACAGACTTATATGCTACCGCTGTTGACTACAACAAAAACGATCCTGATACACATAAATTTTTCACAAAAGTCCAAAACAAATTAGAGTACGCAATAGTTAAAAAAACATCTGCTGAAATAATTAAATCTCGCGCCGATTCATCGTTGCCTAACATGGGATTGAAAACATGGAAGAATGCCGGACGTGAAGGGAAGGTTCAAAAATCAGACGTTACAGTAGCAAAGAATTATTTAAGGGAAGATGAAATAAGAAAATTGAATACACTTGTAAATATGTATTTAGATTATGCTGAGTTACAAGTTGAAAGAAACAGGCTTATGACTATGAACGATTGGTCTAATAGACTTGACGCATTTTTGAAATTTAATGAATATGATATTTTAGATAACGCCGGAAAAATTAGTAAAGAAGTTGCATGCAATTTTGCAGAAGACGAATATGTGAAATTTAGAGTTATACAAGATGCTAATTACAAATCTGATTTTAATAAAATGATGCAACGAATTAAAGAAACTAATTCATTGCCAAATGAGATCGAAATTGCAATAAATAAGCATACCGAGGCTTCTAATTTTGATCGGCAATTACAAGGATTATTAAGTGTACCACCACCCAAAAAAGATAAATCTTAAATGTGCAGATTATTGTAGGTATCCTTTTTTGTTATATTTGTCCGAGCTGTATAAAATATATTAATTCTCATAAATAAAAATAATGGCTAAATCTACCGATAATAAAATTGTAGATTATATATCAGGAATAGATGTTGTAGCAACCCCAGAAGAAGTTGAAGCAGTTCAGGTTTTCTCTAAGCAACTTGTAGAAGACTATAGTTATAGTTCCCATCAAATACAAACACGTCCGCAATTTAGAGTAAAAGCAAGACCATCCGATACAAAGAAAGAATATCCGGTTGATATTGCGGTATTTAAAAATGATAAAAAGAAAGACGATGATATTTACATAATAGTAGAGTGCAAAAAGAAAACTCGTAAAGATGGTAGGGGTCAGCTTGAAGATTATTTGCGTTTATCCCCGGCTGAATTAGGGGTTTGGTTTAATGGGCATGAAAGATTGTTTTTAAGAAAAATAGAAAAGGGGGGCAAAGTTCTTTTTGAAGAAATACCAAACATTCCAGTATTAGGTCAACGTCTGGAAGATATTGGAAAATTCAGACAAAAGGATTTAAAGGCTACCCATAATTTAAAAGCCATTTTTAAATCTATTAGAAATCATTTGGCTGCGAATACTGTTGGAGCAACAAGAGATGAAGTATTAGCGCAACAGTTAATTAATTTGATATTCTGTAAAATCTATGATGAAAAATTTACAGCCCCTACAGATATAGTAACCTTTAGGGCTGGATTAAATGAGAAATCAAAAGACATTGAAAAAAGAATAATTGATCTTTTTACAG
>CAIVKC010000048.1 GCA_903906365.1 uncultured Bacteroidota bacterium
AAATTTTATTGGAAAGCGTGCTTTTTAAAGCTAATTTTTCAAAAATAATGTTGAAAAATACCCTCACAAAGGCAAATATTATTTCCAGGCTGCGCTCTATTGTAATTGTTTATTTATATTCGCAAAAAACATCAAGCAATGAAATCCCTAAGATTTAAGGCAATCAACGACTTAACAGTTGAGCAAAAAGAGGTGGCTGTTGAAGGCTCTGCAAAAATTACTGCTATTTTCAGTGAGAATGTATTCACCCTCAAGACCGCCCGTGAGTACCTGAGTGATGAAGCTTATAAAAGCCTGGTTGGTTCGATCAAAGGTGGAAAGAAAATTGACCGTGCCGTTGCAAACCAGATTGCTGCCGGCCTGCGTCAATGGGCTGAAAGCAAAGGGGTATCTCATTTCACACACTGGTTCCAGCCGCTGACCGGAACAACCGCAGAAAAACACGATTCCTTTTTCACCATCAAAAGTGATGGGACTCCCATAGAAGAATTTGACGGTGCCGCGCTTATCCAGCAGGAACCGGATGCCTCCTCCTTCCCCAGTGGCGGACTGCGTGCCACTTTTGAAGCCAGGGGCTATACGGCCTGGGATCCCTCTTCCCCTGTGTTTGTCATGGAAATCGGTTTTGGCAAGACACTCTGCATTCCTACCATTTTCGTCTCCTATACAGGTGAATCCCTGGACTACAAAGCACCCCTGCTCAAAGCACTGGTTTCCCTGGACAAGGCTGCCGTGGATGTATGCCACTATTTTGATAAGAACGTCACCCGTGTTACGGCTACCCTGGGCTGGGAGCAGGAATATTTCGTTATCGACGAAGCTTTCTTTAATGCACGCCCTGACCTGGTAACCAGCGGAAGGACCGTATTCGGCCACGCACCCGCCAAGGGACAGCAGCTCGAAGACCACTATTTTGGTTCCATCCCCGAGCGGATCTATGCTTTCATGCGCGATTATGAAACGGAGAGCTATAAATTGGGCATTCCCCTGCGCACCCGTCACAATGAAGTGGCCCCTGCGCAGTTCGAGTGTGCCCCCATCTTTGAAGAAGTAAGTGTGGCCGTTGACCATAACCTGCTGCTCATGGACATCATGGACCGCGTCGCCCGCCGCCACAAACTGCGTGTGTTGCTCCATGAAAAGCCCTTTGCCGGCATAAACGGAAGCGGCAAGCACAATAACTGGAGCATGGCCACTGACACCGGCGTCAACCTGCTGGCTCCCGGCAAGACGCCAAAGACCAACCTGATGTTTTTGACCTTCTTTGTCAATACCATCAAAGCCGTGCATGATTATGCTGACATCCTGCGCGCAGCCATTGCCTCTGCGGGCAATGACCACCGCCTGGGTGCCAATGAAGCGCCCCCGGCCATCATATCTGTCTTTATCGGCCAGTACCTCACCAAGGTGCTCGGTGACCTCAAAGAAAGGGTGGGCTCCAAATTTGACGAGCAGGATGAAGCCATCCTGAAGCTCGATCTGCACAAGAGCATTCCTGAACTGCTGCTGGATAATACCGACCGTAACAGAACATCGCCTTTTGCCTTTACCGGCAATAAATTTGAGTTCCGCGCCGTGGGTTCCACTGCCAATTGTGCCAGCCCGATGATCGCCCTCAATACCATCCTGGCTGAAACTCTGAAGAATTTCAAAAAGGAAGTGGATGCCTTAATTGAAAAAGGAGAGAAAAAGGAAATTGCGCTGATGCATGTAATCCGTGAATACGTGGTAAGCAGCGAGAAGGTCTTATTTGAAGGAGACGGTTATAGTGCTGAATGGCACCACGAAGCAGAAAGGCGCGGTCTTCCCAATATCCCCACTACGCCCCTGTCACTGGATTCACTCCTCACTGACAAAGCCAAACACCTCTTTGAAAGCAATGGCGTTTATACACATATTGAACTGGAAGCACGCCATGAAATCGAACTGGAAAAATACATCAAGAAAGTTCAGATTGAAGCCAGGATCATGGGTGAACTGGTTACCAACCACATCCTCCCTCCCGCCATCAAGTACCAAAATACCCTCATTGAAAATATAAAGGGGCTCAAGGAACTTGGCCTGAAGGAATCTGCCTACAGCAACCAGAAACAAATCCTGGAAAAGATATCAGAGCATATCGCTACGGTCAGCGGACTGGTGGAAAAAATGATTGAAGCACGTAAGATCGCCAATGCCATCGATAATACCAGGACCAAGGCCATTGCTTATTGCAGCCAGGTCAAGGAGCCTTATTTCGATGCCATCCGCTACAGCGTGGATAAACTGGAATTACTCGTGGATGATAAGGAATGGCTGTTGCCCAAATACAGGGAAATGCTGTTTTTAAGGTAATCTAACCCCCTAATCCTTCAATACAAATCAAAGAAGCCTGTTTTTAAAAAAACAGGCTTCCCTTTTTTTATCAGGCCCCGGCTATTTTTTCCCGGGCCCAGTTCAGGGCAATATCGAACTGCTGGGTCATACTGAGGTTGGAATTATCCAGTTCAACGGCATCGGAGGCCTTTCTAAGCGGGCTGATCTCCCGGTGGGAATCTATGTAATCACGCATTTCCAGATTATCGCGCACTTCCTCCAGGGTAATATTGGGATTCTTTTCAAACAATTCCCTAAAGCGCCTTTCGATCCTGACTGCTTTGTCAGCGGTCATGAAAATCTTCAGGGCAGCCTTGGGGAAAACCACCGTCCCGATATCGCGGCCATCCATGACAATGCCCTTTTTTTTACCCATCTGCTGCTGCTGGTAGACGGCAAATTCCCGCACAGCCCCTACGGCCGCCACATCACTCACCTTTTCTGCAATGACCAGGTCCCGAATCACGTATTCAACATTTTCCCCGTTGAGGTGTATTTCGCTTTGCCGGCTTTTGGGATTATATATGAACTCCAGGCTGATGCTCTGAAGGGCTTCTTCCACCGCCTTGGGTTTGGTCCAGTCCACATGGTTACGCAGGAAATACAGCGTGATGGCACGGTACATCGCCCCACTGTCAATATAGACATAATTGAGTTCCCTGGCCAGCTGTCTGGCAAGGGTGCTCTTCCCGCAGGAAGACCAGCCATCGATGCTGATGATTATTTTTTTTTCAGTTTCCATAATTTTTCAAAGCCCTGCAAAAATGCTGAAAAAAATCTGATTGTACCAATCCGGATCAGGAACTCCGGATATTACTTACCAATAAAGGATCTGGCCTAAAAACAGGAAAGCCCGCTTTTGGAGCGGGCCTGCCTGTTATTTAAAAGCTAGGATCAATAACTATGCTTCGGATTTTTCCTTTTCTTTTTCCTGCAGGGTAAACCTGATTTTGGCATTTTCCTTGTCCAGATCCGCGATGAGGATGTCCCCGCTCTTGATATTCAAGTTCAGGATTTCCTCCGCCAGGGGATCTTCCAGGTATTTCTGGATGGCCCTGTGTAATGGCCTTGCACCAAATTGCTGATCATACCCCTTATCGGCAATGAAATTCTTGGCTTCTTCGGTGAGCTCCAAAGAGAACCCGAGGTTGGTGAGCCTTTTGAGCACGCCCTTCATCAGGATGTCAATGATATTGAAGATATTCTCCTTGGTCAGGGAATTAAATATGACCACATCGTCAATACGGTTGAGAAACTCAGGGCTGAATGTTCTTTTCAGCGCCTTTTCTATGACGGCCTTGTTATTCTCATCGACATTGGAGGTACGGGAAGCGGTGGCAAACCCCACGCCGTCGCCGAAGTCCTTGAGCTGCCTTGCCCCGATATTGGAGGTCATGATGATAAGCGTATTCTTAAAGTCGATCTTTCTGCCCAGTCCGTCGGTAAGCTGTCCGTCGTCAAGCACCTGCAACAGGATGTTATAGATATCCGGATGCGCCTTTTCGATTTCATCGAGCAGGATGACACTGTAGGGTTTCCGCCTGACTTTTTCGGTCAGCTGGCCGCCTTCCTCATAGCCCACATAACCCGGAGGCGCTCCGATCAAACGGCTGACGGTGAATTTTTCCATATACTCACTCATATCAATCCGAATCAGCGAATCCTCGGAGTCAAACATATACCTGGCCAGGGAACGGGCCAGTTCCGTTTTACCCACTCCGGTTGGTCCAAGAAATATAAAAGTCCCGATCGGCTTTTTGGGGTCTTTGAGTCCAACCCGGTTGCGCTGTATGGCTTTGACCACTTTTTGAATGGCTTCTTCCTGACCAACGACCACACTCTGCATGTCGATGGACATATTACGGAGCTTTTCGGTTTCGGCCTGTACCATCCTTTTAACGGGAATACCGGTCATCATGCTGACTACTTCCGCAATATTTTCCTCATCAATGGGGTAGCGTTTGTGCTTGCTTTCTTCTTCCCATTCCGCCTTTGCTTTCTCCAGTTCTTCCTGCAATCGTTTTTCGGTATCCCTTAAAGACGCTGCCTCCTCGAATTTCTGGCTTTTGACGACCTTATTCTTTTCATTTTTAACGTCCTCTATCTTCTTTTCCAGTTCCACGATATTCTGGGGGACATTGATATTCTTCAGGTGCACACGGGCCCCAACTTCATCGAGCACATCAATGGCCTTGTCGGGCAGCAGCCGGTCGGTCATATACCGGTCGCTCAACTTCACGCAGGCATCAATGGCATCATCAGAATAGGTGACGTTATGATAATCCTCGTATTTTGATTTGATGTTGTTCAGTATCTGTATGGTCTCATCCACACTGGGCGGTTCAATCATGACTTTCTGGAAACGGCGGTCCAATGCCCCGTCCTTTTCAATATACATCCTGTACTCATCCAGGGTAGAGGCTCCGATGCACTGCAGTTCCCCGCGGGCCAGGGCCGGTTTGAAGATATTGGAGGCATCAAGGGAACCGCTCGCTCCGCCTGCACCGACAATAGTATGGATTTCGTCAATGAATAAAATGACGTCCCGGTTTTTTTCCAGTTCATTCATGATGGCCTTCATTCTTTCCTCAAACTGGCCGCGGTATTTTGTTCCGGCAACCAGGGCCGCCAGATCCAGGGAGATAACCCGCTTGTCAAACAGGACACGGGAAACTTTCCGCTGAACAATCCGAAGGGCCAGGCCTTCTACGATAGCGGTCTTACCCACGCCGGGTTCACCGATCAAAATGGGGTTGTTTTTCTTGCGGCGGGAAAGAATCTGCGAGACCCTTTCGATTTCGGTTTCCCTGCCAACGATCGGATCGAGTGAATTCATTTCTGCAAGCCGGGTAATATCCCTGCCAAAATTATCCAGTACAGGGGTTTTACTCTTGGTATTTCCTGCGGCCCGCGCCTTTTGCTGTGAATACTTTTTTTCTTCATCAAAGTCATCATCATTGTCCTCGGTATATTCACTGCGGACATCGTTGCTTTTGACAACCCCCAGTTCATTTCGGAACAGATCATAATCCACTTCAAACTGGTTAAGGATCTGGGTAGCGATATTTTCCTTGTTTTTGAGAATCGAGAGCATGAGGTGTTCTGTCTCCACGGTGGGGCTCTTAAGAGCCTTGGCTTCCAGGACGGTTACACGGATTACCTTTTCAGCCTGTTTGGTCAGGGGCAGGCTGTTGATGTTGGCAATGTTTTTTCCGGTTTTATCCTTTACGGCTATTTCAACTTCTTTGCGTAATTCATACAAATCAACATTAAAGCTTTTAAGGATCCGAACAGCCGTATTATCACCCTCCCTGATCAATCCCAGCAGCAAATGTTCGGTCCCTATGAAATCATTCCCTAACCGCAAAGCTTCCTCCCTGCTGAACGAAATAATTTCCTTTACTTGGGCTGAAAAATTATTATCCATTTTGTAGTAATTGAGCTTTATACAATAATAACGAATATTTTTGATTTTCTTTTCCGCCAGTTTATTAACGGATGTTAACAACAATTAAGTGTGTATGCAGGTCAAAATTGATACCAGAGAAAAATTCCATGCCATTACGATCTCAGAACAGGAAATTACTGCTAATATGACAGCAGAGCTGGATAAATGTTTGCTTCCGATACTCCAAAATGTCGTTAAAAACCTCCTCCTAATTCTAAAAGACACCCAAAGCCTGGACAAAGCTGCTGCGGAGCACCTGGTGAACCTGCAACAGCTTTTTTACGAACAACATGCTTCCTTTGTAGTATGCGGACTACAGCCCGCTGCAGAAAAAGCCCTGGACCAATGGGAATTGCTTGAACTGATGAATACTGCCCCAACCGAAATGGAGGCTGCAGATATTATCCTAATGGAAGAAATCGAACGTGAACTCCTGGATGAAGAGCAGTAGTTAACACCGGACAAAACGTCAACCCGTTTTTTCTGCAAAACACTGAACTTTATATGGTTTCAAATGTTAATTAAGCAGATATAATATTCCCTCTGCAAAGAACCGCCGGCTTCCCTTCCCTTCCCGCAGGTTTCCTTTGATTTCCGTCCTTTATGGTTTCCAGATTTCCGGGATTTGCCTTCCCTATAGGTGGAACCCTGCCCCGCCATATCCCGGCCCCCCAGGCTGATCTGACCGGCGGATTCAAAACATCCCCACACCCTTTTTTAAGCGGGGCTGGACTTTCCAGCCCAGTCCGGCAGCCAACATGGCTCAAAGAGGTAATGTCGACTTTGCTTCCATTAGGGTCCAGTTCAGGTCGGACCATGCTACACCCGCCTCGGACCCCAAGGCGGATAAACGCCTCGTAACGCCTTTGCCGTTATGGTTGCCGGTTTACCCCCTACCTGTCAGGAACCCCAACCCGGGTCTGCTTTCCACAAGTGATGGCAATACATAAGGATACTCAGGCCGGCAGCCCGCTCCCGGAGTTAACTACACCCTTCAAAAGTCCTTTTTTAGAAAATTAATCTTTGGACAAGTTCCATAAGCCGCTTAAATTTTACTATTTTTCAAGCAGAAGCAGCAATTTGCGCCGGCATTCCGTCTTATTAAAAAAGTTCCTTATCTATAAAATCGCATAATGTTCGCCGTAACCATTCTCGGTAATAATTCAGCCCTGCCGGCATTTGACCGTCACCCAACCTCCCAGGTTATAACCCTGGATGAACACCTGATGCTGGTAGATTGCGGGGAAGGCACCCAGATGCAGATGACCAAGTACAAGATCCGGCGCAGCAAGATCAACCACATCTTTATTTCCCACCTGCACGGGGATCATTATTTTGGCCTGATAGGCCTGATAACCAGTATGGGTCTGCTGGGCAGGGTACAAGATATACACCTCTATGCGCCGGCACCCCTGCGGGAACTCATTGACATGCAACTCCGCGTGGCAGATACCGTACTGCCTTTCACCCTCCATTTTCATGCCTTACAGCAGGAAGGCACCCTTGTCAGAGAACAAAAGTTTGAAGTAAGCTGTTTTAGGGTCTTTCACCGGATAGAATGCTGGGGATTTACTTTTCGTGAAATCCGCCCGCCCAAAAAAATCAACCCTAAAAAAACACTGGAACACGGTGTCCCCAGCTCCTTTTTCGAAAGACTCAAATGGGGGGAAGATTATACCAACCGGGATGGCCAAATTATCAAAAATGAATGGGTGACAGAACCCGCCGTCAAAGCCAAGTCCTATGCCTATTCGGCCGATACCGTTTATGATGAGCGCATCGCAGAAAAAGTCAAGGACGTGGACCTTCTCTACCATGAGGCCACCTATCTGAAAGACCTGGAAGACAGGGCTGCCAAGCGCTTTCACTGTACCACCTCCCAGGCGGCCTCTATTGCCCGGCTGGCCGGGGCCGGCAAACTGATTATCGGACATTTTTCCTCCAAATACGAGACGCTGGAAGAATTTGACAGGGAAGTCAAGGCCATCTTCCCAAATTCTGAACTGGCCATAGAAGGGGTCACTTACCGGATCTGATCAAACCTCGGGGGACGGCATCATCGCTTTAAAGAAAAATGGGCTTCCTTTCGGTGTAAGGCTTTTTACCGGATCATCATCCATTGAAAAAATGCCGGAAATTCTTTGCGCCAGCTACTCTCATTATGCCTGCCTGCTTTATTGATATGCAGCTTCAGCCGAATGCCCGGATGGCCCCGAAGCAGGTTAAAAAGGGCATGCAAATCCCTTTCCATGGATGCTGACTCCTGGCCTCCGCCGTACAGATAAATGCTGGCATGCATACCGGATATTCTCCCGGATACCACCTTTTTCAGGGAAGGGGCGATCCATAGTGCAGGGGAAAAGATTCCTGCCCCCCCGAATACGCGGGGATGGATAAGCAGGGTATAGAGCGAAATCAGTCCCCCCATGGAACTGCCACAGAGATAGTTATGGGCAGGGCCCCGGAGGGTCCTGAAATGGCGGTCGATATAGGGCTTCAGGGTAAGGGCCAGGAAATCGGCGTATCCGTTTCCCTGACCTGGCCCGTATACGGGATGGTCGAACGGATTATACTCTGATAGCCTTTTTTCACCCCCGTGGTCAATGGCAACAATGATACAGCCCCTATTATGTTCCGATAGGCTGTCCATGATTTCATCTACCCCCCATTCTCCGTTGGCGGCAGTAGCCTCATCAAACAAATTCTGACCGTCCTGCATATACAGGACGGGATAAGAGCGGGAAGACCCTGCATAACCGGGCGGCAGGTATATCCAAATCCTTCGGGACCTTCCGAGTTGCGGCATAAAAAAGGCACTGTCCAAAACACGTACTTCCGGCCTTGCCGTATGTTTTTTGACAGGGAGGGGAAATTGATCACTCCATCCCAGGATGGTACAAGTGAGCATGCTGTCGGAATTCAATACCATATTCCGGTTTTCCAGGAAGGCTCCCTGGAGACCACATTCGGCTTGTTGCCAGCTGCCGCGGGTGAACTTGAATTCATAGGAGCCCCCGGGCAGGTTAAATGGAATATACCAACGGTGGCTGAGGGTATCCAGGCGGCTGACATAGTGCGTGTCGCGCGGGTTCCATCCGTTGAAAGAGCCTGCCATGAAAACAGGATCCAGCTGGTTGATACCAGACTTGCTTTCCAGCCATACCTGCACCCGAAACTGGGCGCCGAGGCCTGAAAACATAAAAATGGCAACCGCCAGTCCGAAAAGCTTTTTCATGAAAAATGCGCGCAGGGCCTGGAGGCCGGAAACCTGGGGTTTACCCCCCCAGGAATAACAAGGCCCGGCCTGATTTTTTTAAAAAAAGAAGGTTATACTAATTTTTAAGGTAAACTTTCAGCTTATCATGCAGGGGCTGGCTGATGGGAACCAGCGGGAGCCGCAGATGGTTTTTGAGCAGTCCCTGTTCAGCCATGGCTGCTTTTACACCGGCCGGATTGTTTTCGGCAAAAAGCAGATCATACCCTTCCAACAAGGCATCATTGAGCTTTTTGGCTGCCCTGAAATCCCCTTTAAGGGATAGTCGCACCATTTCACTGAATTGACCGGGAAAGGCATTGGCAGCCACACTGATGACCCCTTCCATACCACAGGCGATCTGAGGCATGGCCAGGGCATCGTCACCGCTTACTACCAGAAAATCATCCGGACGGTCGCGCAGGATCTGCAGGCACTGCTGCATATCCCCGCTGGCTTCTTTGATACCTGCGATATTAGTTACTTCGTGGGCCAGCCGCAGGGTGGTTTGTGCACTCAGGTTGCGGCCCGTTCTTCCCGGTACATTATAGAGTAAAAGGGGTTTTGGGGAAGCAGCTGCCAGGGCTTTATAATGCTGGAAAAGTCCTTCCTGGGAAGGCTTGCTGTAGTAAGGACTGGCGCTGAGGACAGCGGCAGCACCTTCCAGCGGAAAAGTCTCCAGGTCCCTGACCAGGGCCCGGGTATCATTGCCACCCACTCCGACTACCACCGGTACCCTTCCCGCCACTTTCTGGTAGGTGAACCGGATCAGATCGAGTTTTTCGGTTCCCGAAAGAGTAGGTGTTTCGCCGGTAGTACCCAGGGTAACCACGTATTCCACTCCATCGTTTATCACAAAATCGATGACCCTTCCCAGGGCATCGTAATCAATTTCCATATTTATATCAAAGGGGGTTACCAGCGCAACCCCGGTGCCCTGCAAAATTTCTCGCAACATGAAATACCCGTATTAAGTAGTTTGTTATGAAACAGTTTCCTGCAATTCGTTCCAGAAGCCCATTTTACCGAATTTCTCAATGCGCCTGTCCACCCTCTCCTGAGGGGAAAGCCGCCTGAGTTCTTGCAAGGTTTCCAGCAGTTTGGGCTTCAGCAGGGCGGCTGCTTCGGCATAATCCCAATGGGCTCCCCCCAGGGGCTCTCTGACAATACCGTCAATCAGGCCGAATTCATACATATTATCGGAGGTCAATCGTAGTTCCTCGGCAGCTTTTTCCTTCTGGTCCCAACTGCGCCAGAGAATGGAACTGCAATTTTCCGGGGAAATCACGGTATACCAGCTGTTCTCCAGCATAAATACCCTGTCTCCTACTCCAATACCCAGCGCTCCTCCGGAAGCACCTTCCCCGATAACTACGCAAATAATGGGCACTTTCAGCCGCATCATTTCATAGATATTTCGGGCGATGGCTTCCCCCTGCCCTCTTTCTTCTGCTTCCATACCAGGGTAAGCACCCGGTGTATCGATCAGGGTAATGACCGGCTTATCGAACTTTTCTGCCAGCCGCATAAGCCTCAGCGCTTTACGGTAACCTTCCGGGTTGGCCATCCCGAAATTACGCATCTGGCGCATTTTCGTATTGGTTCCCTTCTGCTGGCCGATGATCATGACGGTCTGGCCATCCAATTGTGCAAAACCGCCTACCATGGCTTTATCGTCTTTGACATTTCGATCCCCGAATAACTCCACGAAATGATCGCACATCTTCTCAATGTATTTGAGCGTATAGGGTCTATCCGGATGACGGCTAAGCTGCACTTTCTGCCAGCTGGTCAAATGACTGGTGATTTCCCGGCGTTTTTCGAGGACCTGGTCCTCCAGTTTTTTAATCGAGTCACTCAAATCCACCTTTGTCTTTTCCGCAGTTTGTTTGAGCTTCTCTATTTCATCAAATAGTTCTTTTATAGGCTTCTCAAACTCCAGGAACTGTCGATTTTTGTCTAAGGGCATATTTCTCGTATATATTGTAAAATTAAGGTAAGCAGATTTTCCTGAGAAAGTTTTGTTGGATAAAATCAAAATTCTCTTATCTTTGCCATCCCAAAAAAGAGCTGATACTCAATATCACATCTCTTGGATCGGTAGTTCAGTTGGTTAGAATGCCGCCCTGTCACGGCGGAGGTCGCGGGTTCGAGTCCCGTCCGGTCCGCAAGGTTTACTTTTAATTCTTCGAATTTCTTCAAAACCCTTGATTTTCAAGGGTTTTCTTTTTGGTACGATTCGCAACTTTTCGCG
>CAIVKC010000049.1 GCA_903906365.1 uncultured Bacteroidota bacterium
GGCTGCCTGCTGCCTGCGCCAAAAGCGGTATAGGCAAATATGCGGGGTGCCGTGATCTGGTTTTTGGCGCTTTTTTGTTTTTCCTCCAGTACCCAGTCCAGCCCGTTGAAACATCCCGGGTCGCGTATGGTGGTGATGCCATGGGCCATCCAAAGCTTAAATACATATTCGGCAGAGACTCCCTGCGGAATCCCGCCGATATGACCGTGCACATCGATAAATCCGGGCAGCATGTACATCCCTTCGCAATCCAATTCCCGCCCGCCGGGCCGCAGCGCAGGCCGGTCGGAAGGCAGGATTTTTCTTCCGGGGCTTCCCAGCAAGACGATATCGGCAATGCGGTTGTTCTCTATGACAACATCAACGGGACCCAGTGCCGGGGAACCGGTGCCATTGATGAGTATGACCCCGCGTATGATCAGTTGGGTCCAGGGTCCTTCCCCCTCGTTTCTGGGAGGGGCTTTTTGAATCTGGGACCAGGCCTGAAAAAAGGCCAGGCCGGCGAGCAGCAGGCAGAATAATTTTCTCATACAGGTATATTAGTAAGGGAATTTACAGAGATTTTAGTGATATCTATAGAAACACATTCCTTACTTTTAAAAAATGAAAATACAATTGTGGTCAGTCGGAAAAAACCATGAGCCCCATGTCCTCACCGGTGTGGAGGATTTTACACGACGTATTTCCAAATATTTCCCCGTGCAGTGGACCATCATCGCCCCGGTCAAACATGCCGCACAGATGGCAGAAAAGGAATTAAAAAAAAAGGAAGGCGAAACCATCCTGGCCATGCTCCAGAAAGAAGATTACCTGGTAGCCCTCGACGAACGCGGCAAACAGTTTCATTCAGAGGAACTCTCCAGATTCCTGGAAGCCAGGGCCGGGGAGAGCACCAAGAACCTCATATTCCTGATCGGAGGGGCCTACGGCATAGATGATCCGGTGCTGCTCAGGGCCAATTTCCGGTGGTCCCTCTCTGCTCTTACCTTTCCCCACCAGCTGGTGCGGCTCATCCTGGCAGAACAGGTTTACCGGGCCTGCACCATCATTCGGCATGAAAAATACCACCACAGCTGAAGGCTGTGAGGTTGGTCAATTAAAGGTTATCTTTAAAAAAAATATCGATGTTCACCATAACCATCAGCATCATTATTATCACCTGCATCATTTCCTTTACGGGCTTCAGCAACACCCGTATCATTGACGACCTCATATTCTGGCCCCCGGCGATTACACAGCGCAGACAATATTACCGGTTTATCACCTGCGGTTTTATTCATGCCGACATGATGCACCTGTTCTTCAACATGTTTACGCTCTATTGGTTTGGCAGGGCTATGGAAGTCTATTATCCGGGGCGACTGGGTTTGCCCCAGTATTATTTTGCCATCCTCTATTTCGGCGCACTGGTCGCCTCTTTACTTCCCACCTATTTCAAGCATCGCAATGACAGCCAATACAGGAGCCTTGGCGCCTCCGGGGCCGTCTGCGCAACCCTGTTCGCCTACATCCTGCTGGATCCCTGGCAAACCATCTATGTCATTTTCTTCCCTGTGCCCGCCATACTCTATGCGGTCATGTTCCTGGCCTATTCCATATATATGTCGCGGCGGGGCGGAGATTACATCAACCATGACGCCCATTTTTACGGAGCCCTGTTTGGTGTGGTCTTTACCATTGTAGCCAGGCCGGAAGTCTTTACCACCTTTCTCAATGAACTAAGCCATCCGCGTTTCAATTTTTAATACCAGGGTGGTCCGGGGAGTTATTTTGAATCTGTCATCGATGCGGTGGCCGACCACCCAGATGATCTTCCGGTCCATTTCAAGTACCCATGTGCGTTCCTTCTCTGTAGCGGAAACCCGGGCGTCAATGAGGAAGCGTCCGACCTTTTTTTTCTTTGGCATGCCCAGTGGATAAAAATAATCTCCTGGCTTCCATTTTCGTAGACAGAGGGGATAGCAGATCGCGTCCGCATCGATTTGGGCTACAGCGGCATCAGTGAGCAGCCGGTGGCTTTGCGACGGGATCTCTTTAATGACTAGCGACCCGTTCCCATAATCCACCGTGGTTTGACCTTTTTCTATCAGTATATGCGGGGACCCTGCATGCTGGAGCGGGGAAATGATCAGCCATTGGCGGTTTTTCAGGATACGATGTGTCCCGGAAAGCAGGTACCTGCCCGTCTCACTGTCCATCAGGCTGATAACCCCCTGGACCTGACCGGGGGAAAAACCAAATTCACGGATGATTTCATAGAGGATGGTTTCCAGCGGATTGGATTTTTTTAGCTTCAGCAGGGGAATATGCCACTCCTCCCCTTTTTTTTCAAGCAGTTTTTCTTTATGCGAACCGATGGCCTGGCGATAGAGTATTTCCGCTTCCCGGAACCGTCCGATATTGGCCGCCACATTTTCCATGGCTCCCGGGATGGTCCTTTCCACCAGGGGAATTACCTGCCTGCGAAAAAAGTTCCTGGCATATTTGTCTGTGTCGTTGGAACTGTCTTCCACCCAGGACAGGGAAAAGGCCTGTGCGTATTGTTCCAACTGCTCCTTTCTGGCAAAGAGCAACGGGCGCATCAGGTTCTCCTGCCTGGGAAGGATCCCATGGAGACCCGCCATTCCGGTACCCCTGAAAAAATTCATCAGCAGGGTTTCAATGTTGTCATCCATATGATGGGCCGTTACTATGTACTTCAGTGAACCAGCGGCTCCTGTTCCAATCAGGGCAAGAAACCAGTTATAACGCAGTTCGCGGGCTGCTACCTGGATGGAAACCCGCTGGCGGGCAGCATAATCGCTGGTGTCAAAGCGGCGGACATGAATGGGCCGGTTGTACTGGCGGGCGAGCTCCCGGACAAAGGTTTCATCCCTTTCACTCTCCGGGCCCCTCAGGCAGAAATTACAGTGGGCGATTTCAAAATCATAGCCCATTTTGTCAAGCAGGTGGCAGAGTACCACCGAATCCAGCCCTCCGCTGACGGCCAGCAGGAGTCTGTCGGAATGAACAAAGAGTTTTTCGCGCTCAATAAATTGCTGACAAAGTAGATCAAGATGCATGCGTGGGGTATAATAAACCTAATTCAGGATGATTGAATAGGTTATGTGAATAAGGGATATTCCTTAAAACAGCCTGGCTGTCCGCATTAGTCAACAAGGTCTTCATAGGCGGCCTGCAGTTCATTAAAGGCATGGTTGTCTCCGGCCCTCCGGGCTTGTTCCATCCCTTTTTGGTACCAGTGGACAGCCAGTTCCCTTTCCCCCTCGTTTTCCAGCAGCCTGGCCAGATGATAATAGGTTCCAATATAGGCGGGATCCCGCCCAAGAATTTCTTCAAAAAGCAGCCGGGCTTTTTGTGGTTCTCCTATTTTGAGGTATTCCAGGGCCAGGGCATGCTGGACAAAATTATCCTTCGGGCTGGCCACCAGGAATTCTTTGAGTTTTTCTATGCGTTCCATCTTTTGGTCAATAATTTTTTAGCGATTTTGCGCTACCTATCTTTACAAAACTTATCTTTGTATTAGTTGCATAAACAACTTTATTCATCCACTCTAAAACCCCGGATAATGAAGATATTGGTTTGTATCAGTAAAACGCCGGACACAACGGCAAAAATAGCCTTCAAGGATAACAATACGAAATTCGTTGCCGAAGGGGTGCAGTGGATCATCAACCCATATGATGAATGGTATGCCCTGGTTCGCGCCATCGAATTAAAAGAAAAGGACCCTGCCACCATCCTGCACCTGGTATGTGTCGGGCTCCCCGACGCTGACCCGGTCATCCGCAAGGCACTGGCGCTGGGGGGAGACGAGGCCATCCGGGTCAATGCAGACAGTCAGGACAGTTATTATATCGCAGCCCAGATAGCTGCCGTTGCACGGGAAGGAAACTATGACCTGATTTTTACCGGCAAGGAAACCATCGATTATAACGGCGCCTCCATCGGCGGCATGGTCTCCGAACTGCTGGACCTTCCTTTTATCTCCTTGGCTACAAAATTTGAACTGGCCGGTTCGCTGGCCACCGTGACCCGGGAAATAGAAGGCGGAGAGCAAACCGAACAGGTGGGTCTGCCGCTGGTGGTCAGTTGCCAGAAAGGGATGGCCGAGCAGCGGATCCCCAATATGAAGGGCATCATGGGCGCCCGCAGCCGGCCCCTGAAAGTGGTGGAACCGGTGACGGCCGATACCCTGACCTCGGTGGTCAGCTTTGAGCTGCCACCTGCCAAAGCGGGGGTTAAACTGGTATCAGCTGATAACCCGGCCGAACTGGTGAGACTCCTCCATGAGGAAGCCAAAGTTTTCTAATAGCCCGGCAGGACTCCGGTGAGAGGCCCTGCCTACCTGATTGATTACAACCTTATAACCGCATCATATGTCAGTACTTGTTTTCATAGACCATTCTGCCGGCCAGATAAAAAAATCCTCCCTGGAAGCACTGTGCTACGGGGCTGCACTGGCTGCCAGCACAGGCACCACCGCAGAAGGTATCCTGCTGGGAACCGTGTCACAGGATTTGTCCGAGTTGGGCTGCTATGGGATCGGCAAGATTCACCAGGTAGCCAGTGATACCCTCAACAACCTGGATGCCAGGGTATTTTCAACCGTTTTGGCCGAGGCGGTGCGTTCCACCGGGGCCAATATCATTGTATTTTCAAATAACCTGAGCGGCAAGGCCATTGCCCCAAGGCTTTCAGCCAGGCTAAAAGCAGGTCTGGTATCCGGAGCCATCGACCTGCCCCAGGTGGCCAATGGCTTCACCGTTCGCAAAACCGTATTCTCGGGAAAGGCCTTTGCCAATGTCTCCATACATACGGAGATCAAGATCATTACCCTCAACCAGAATGCTTTTCCGTTAACAGCCGGGCAGGGCACTGCCCAAGTCATCCCATTAGACATCAAGGCTGCAGCACCTGACGTGAAGACGGTTTCTGCCACCCAATCCTCCGGGCAGGTTCCCCTTACAGAAGCCGAAATCGTAGTCAGTGGCGGCCGCGGGCTGAAAGGACCTGAGAACTGGGGCATGGTCGAAGAACTGGCCAGGGTACTGGGCGCAGCCACCGCCTGCTCGCGTCCGGTGGCAGATGCCCACTGGCGTCCGCACAATGAACACGTGGGGCAGACCGGTATAGCCATCGCGCCCAACCTCTATATTGCCATCGGCATTTCCGGGGCCATCCAGCACCTGGCCGGAGTAAACAGAAGCAAGGTGATTGTGGTCATCAACCAGGATCCGGAGGCTCCCTTTTTTAAAGCTGCTGATTACGGGATCGTGGGAGATGCCTTTGTAGTGGTACCCAAAATCATCGAAGCGGTCAAACAACTCAAGGGAGTGGCATAAATCGGTGGCTCCCGCAAGGAATTATAGCGGTCAAAGCGGCCGATTTTTGGGTCGTTTTTTTTGAATAAAATCCCTTAGTTTCGTGCATCATTTATGAAGAAGATAGAATTGGAAATTGTGGCTTTGTCACACAGCATTACCCAGACCCATTCTTATGCAGTAGTGCTGGGAGAGGTAAACGGATTGCGCCGACTTCCCATTGTCATTGGCGGATTTGAAGCGCAGGCCATTGCAGTTGCGCTGGAAAAAATGCATCCCAGCAGGCCGCTGACCCATGACCTGATGAAAAATTTCATGAGTGCCTTTAACATAGATCTCCAGGAAATCATTATCTGCGATTTACAGGAGGGCATATTTTATTCCAAATTAATCTGTTTCAGCGAACACGATACAGTGGAAATTGATTCACGCACCTCTGATGCGCTGGCGCTGGCCGTGCGATTCGGCTGCCCCATTTATACCTATGAACATATTCTGGAGAGCGCGGGGATCCTTATGGAAGATTCTTCCTCCAAGAAGAAAAAAACAGTTACCACCACCACGACCACCGAAACCACGCCTAGGGAAGACATGAAAGCCCTTTCCCTGGAAGAACTCAATACCCTGCTCAACGAGGTCCTGGAGCAGGAAGATTATATCCGGGCCATTGCCATACGCGATGAGATCAACCGCCGCAGAAAACCCTAGGGTTGGCTGTTGTCCGTTATTTGTATAAACGATCCCTGCCTTGGAACAGGGCCTTTTTTTGCAGTCTGTTCCAACTGCCTGTTGCAGGCGGTCTAACCATCCAACCTTTTGTGAGATGATAGTCTTTCCCAATGCCAAAGTCAATTTAGGATTGCATATCCTGCGCAAAAGGGCAGACGGATACCACGACCTGGAAACCGTTTTCTATCCCCTGCGGTTCCATGATGCCCTGGAAGTGCTTCCCTCCGCGCATTTCGGGGTGCATCACTCGGGTCTGCCCATCCCCGGAGAGGGAACCGATAACCTCTGCGTCCGCGCCTATGAGCTGCTCAAAAGGGATTTCCCCCGCCTGCCTCCCATTGACCTATACCTGTATAAGCATATTCCCATGGGCGCAGGCCTTGGCGGCGGATCCTCCGACGGGGCTGCCATGCTTCAGCTGCTCAACCGGCAGTTTGGCCTGCAACTCGACCTGGCAGCCCTGACCGCCTACGCAGCGATACTGGGAAGCGACTGTCCGTTTTTTTTGGTCAATACACCCTGCCTGGCCACCGGTCGCGGGGAAATACTCCGGCAGGTGCGGCTGGATCTGTCTGCCTACTGGATCCTGCTGGTCAACCCGGGCATTCATGTGAATACAGGCCAGGCCTTTGGCCGGCTGAAGCCCGCAGTACCGCCAAAATCGGTCTCTGACATTATCGCCCAGCCCATTGAAACCTGGAGGGAGGAACTGCATAATGATTTTGAAATCCCGGTGACCGATATGTATCCGGTCCTTCAACCGGTCAAAAAAGCCTTGTATCAGGCAGGGGCCCTCTATGCGTCCATGAGTGGAAGCGGTTCCTGTTTTTTTGGTATTTTTAAAAGCCATGCGGTTCCATCCCTTAGCTTTGGACCTTCATTTAAAACAGTACTCATTAAATAGACCCCCTTGAAAGTTGCCGGTTTTACTTTTATCCGAAATGCCGTAAAATTTGATTACCCCATCACGGAGGCCATCAGATCCATCCTGCCCCTATGCGACGAAGTCGTGGTGGGCGTGGGTGCTTGTGAGGACGGCACCGGGGAATTAATCGGCGCGGTGGCCTCTGAAAAGATCCGTACTTTTCCCTCCGTTTGGGACGACTCCCTCCGGCAGGGGGGCCAGGTACTGGCTGCCGAAACCGATAAAGCCTTTGATGCGGTTTCCGCGGATGCAGACTGGTGCATCTATATCCAGGGAGATGAACTCATTCATGAACAATACCACCTGGTCATAAGGGAGGCCATGGAAAAATACCTGGATGATCCCCGCGTAGAAGGCCTGCTGTTCAACTACCTGCATTTTTACGGCAGTTATGATTATGTGGGCGATTCAAGAACCTGGTACAGCCATGAAATAAGGGTCATACGCAATGACAAGGCCATTCGCTCCTACCGCGATGCACAGGGCTTCAGAAAGAACGGCCGCAAATTAAGGGTCAAGCCCATAGAGGCCTGGATTTACCATTATGGATGGGTCAAGGATCCCTCCCAACAGTTGCAAAAACACCTCAGCTTCGAAAAACTCTATAATGTGCACAATCACGCCGACCGGGTATCGGCCGGGAAAGTGGAGGGTTTTGACTACTCCGCCATCGATTCCCTCACCCGGTTTACCGGAACGCATCCGGCTGTCATGCAGGACCGTATTAAAAGAAAAAACTGGGTGTTTGAATTTGATACCCGGCGTAAAAATTTCTCCTTAAAAGGCAGGCTGCTCTACTGGATTGAACGCAAGACGGGTAAAAGATTGTTTGAATACCGCAATTATACCATTATCTGATTCCGGGTTACGCCAAAAATGAGTATCTTGCCCTAAATTAAGTCCCATTTTAGCCTCTCCGACCATACTATATTTTCTGGATCAAAACCTTGATTTACTCGATCATCAACGATGACGATATGATCCCCTGGGCTTATAAGCTGACAGGCAGGGCCCGGCATTTGTTTTCCTTATTTTTCCTTTTTACAAATCTTCTTATTTATGTCCTCCATTTCATCGTTGACCGAGAAATCCAGCCATTTTATTGAACTGGAAGAAAAATACAGTGCCCACAATTACCACCCCCTGCCCGTAGTACTGAGCCGTGGCGAGGGTGTCTTCGTCTGGGACGTGGAT
Organism: uncultured Bacteroidota bacterium; assembly: GCA_903906365.1. Taxonomy (GTDB): domain Bacteria; phylum Bacteroidota; class Bacteroidia; order Chitinophagales; family Chitinophagaceae; genus Puia. The sequence continues at coordinate 8,173 of CAIVKC010000049.1, forward strand.
AACCGGCGTTATTTTGATTTTCTGAGCGGCTATTCCGCCGTCAACCAGGGGCACTGCCACCCCAAAATAATTGCCACCCTCACCGCCCAGGCACACAAACTAACCCTGACTTCCAGGGCTTTTTTCAGTGACCTGCTTGGTGAGTATGCACAGTACATCACCCGTTATTTTGGATTTGACAGGGTGCTTCCCATGAATACCGGTGTGGAAGCGGTGGAGACCGCCCTGAAACTATGCCGGCGCTGGGGATACGTGTCCAAAGGCATTGAAGCCAATAAAGCACGGATTATTGTATGCGGCGGCAATTTCCACGGCAGGACCAGTACCGTCATTTCTTTCAGCAGTGACCCTTCCTCCTTTCAAAATTTCGGCCCCTTCATGCCTGGCTTTGAGATCATCCCCTATAACGACCTCCCGGCCCTCGCCAAGGCCCTGCAGGACCCCCATGTAGCCGGATTCCTGCTGGAGCCCATCCAGGGGGAAGCTGGTGTACTCGTCCCTGATGAGGGTTATCTTTCCAGGGCAAAAGCTTACTGCGAACAGGCCAATGTCCTGTTCATAGCAGATGAGATTCAGACCGGATTGTGCCGCACGGGCAGGATGCTGGCCTGCGATCATGAAAGCGTCAGACCCGATATATTGATCCTGGGCAAGGCCCTCAGCGGCGGCACCCTGCCTGTTTCTGCCGTCCTGGCCGACGACCCCATCATGCTGACCATACGGCCGGGTGAACATGGGTCCACCTATGGGGGCAACCCGCTGGCCTGTAAGGTAGCCATGACTGCCTTAAGCATATTAAAAGAGGAAAATATGGTGGAAAATGCCGCCTTGCTGGGAAACCTCTTCCGGGAACGCCTGGCCGGGCTGTCTTCGCCTTTTATAAAGCTGGTGCGCGGAAAGGGCTTGCTCAACGCCATTGTAATAGACCATCCCCATCCCGACGCTGCCTGGCAACTATGCCTGGCACTGAAGGAAAACGGACTGCTGGCCAAACCCACCCATGGCGATAAGATCCGTTTTGCGCCTCCCCTGGTCATAAGCCGCAGTCAAATATTGGAATCTGTGGAGATTATCTCGAAAAGCCTGCAGGCCCTGGAAAGCCTGCAAGGGAATGGGGCTGTTTTGATCACCTGAATTCAAATACCCGTTTATTTAAGTAATTTGCCCCATTTTCACTGCCAGCGGATAAATAACCATAAACCCACAACCAAAACCCATGGACACACTGCTTCACCACCAGCATACCGAGCATCATATGCAAAGTTCAAAGATCCTTACAGACATCGTTATCGGGATGTCTGACGGTCTGACTGTTCCATTTGCGCTCGCAGCCGGTTTGAGCGGAGCGGTGCAAAATACCAGCCTGATTATTATTGCCGGTATTGCGGAAATTGCAGCGGGTTCCATTGCCATGGGACTGGGTGGTTACCTGGCCGGAAAAACGGAAACTGACCACTACAATTCCGAGCTCAAAAGGGAATATGACGAAGTGGAGCATGTGCCGGAAAAGGAAAGGGAAGAGGTCAAGGAATTCTTTGCCGGACTTGGACTCAGCCAGGAAGTTCAGGAACAGGCCGTTATGGAAATGACCAAAGACAAGGACAAGTGGGTGGATTTTATGATGAAATATGAACTGGGCCTGGATAAACCGGATCCCAAAAGGGCCGGCAAAAGCGCTTTTAATATCGGCGCCTCCTACATCGTAGGCGGGCTCATCCCGCTGAGTCCCTACTTTTTTGTTGAACATGGCATCGACGGCCTGAAAATTTCGGCGGCCATTACCCTGGCCTGTCTGTTTATTTTCGGCTTTTTTAAAAGCAAGATGACCGGGGTAAACCCCTGGTCCGGGGCCCTGCGGGTGATGATTATTGGCGCCCTGGCAGCAGGCTGCGCCTTTGGGGTAGCCCGTCTCATTGAACACTAAAGGCCCGGGCCTTCCGGATGGGACCGGCAGGGATGAAGCAGGGACCAGGTGGATAATGAATTGTTTTACAGCGTGTTCGATGCATAGCCGGCAAACCATTCGCATCTTGGGGAGACCTGAAGAATTTGGATGGCTTTTCCTTAGAAATCCTGTTAATTTGTTTTATCTTTAATCCCCCTGTGACTATTCTTCCAGTCGCTAATTATTATAAAAAGACATGATTTTTAAATTGCCATTTCGGGTCTTTGCGCGTGTTTTCAAGAATCTGTATTTTCTCACCTTTCTGAACGGGTTTTTAATATCCTCGTTGCTGTATTTCCATATGGAAGCCAGTTATGAGGAGCAACTTTTTTCCGGCATTCAAAAAAACATTGATAAGAAGATTGACTTAAATGATACCCAGGATTCGGTCGTCATTAAAATCATGAAGACCTGTAATAACCTGCTGGGAAACAGGGCCTCCGTTTTTATAGATGATGCCGACCTGGATGGTTTTCAGACCAATTACCTGCACCCCGCCAGCATTGACCTGATGACCGCAAAAGGGGCCTGCGGCAGTTATTCGCTGGTGCTGGCACGCATCCTGCAAAAATACCAGTTCCAGGTGAGGATTGCCCAGATGAAGGCACACGGAAGGTTTGGGGGCCATAACATCATAGAAGTGAAACTCGATGAGGGCTGGGTGGTCCTGGACCCCACCTTTAACCTGTTTTTTACCAGGCCGGATAATCAGCTGGCCAGTTTTTCCGATATCCGCAACAACTGGGCCTATTACAGCAAACAGCTGCCGCTGGGGTATGACCCGGGCTATAAATATGAGGATGTCCGTTATACCAACTGGGAAAAAGTTCCCTTGCTGCTCCCCGCGGTCAAAAAGACCATGGCATTTTTCATAGGTCAGGAAAAAGCCGATACCTTTTGCATGCGTATTTTCTTTTTAAAAATGTACGACCTGTATTTTTATATCACCCTCCTGCTGCTGATTCCCGTATTCCTGTATACTTTCAAAAAAGGGGTCAGAACCAAACTTTTTCCCCGGTACGATATCCCCTTTACCCTGGGAAATATCCTCAAGTACCTCAAATTGCGGTTTGAAAATATCTATTTGAAAAAGAGCTTCTGAACCCAGGTCCATCCGCTGCTTTCAACTTACCCTGTTCCGCTGAAGTTCCCGGGCATTATGCCTATATTTGGCTTTTAAACAAACATAGCAACATGCTGAAAGTAGGCGTTTTCGGGGTTGGCCATCTGGGAAAATTTCATTTGAACAACTGGAAGGAAATAGAAGGAATTGAACTGGTGGGATTCTTTGATCCCAATGACCATGTGGCCGCGGAAGTCTCCCAAAAATATCAGATCCCCCGCTTTGAGGATGCCGAGCGCCTGCTGGATGCCTGCGATGCAGCGGACATCATTGCACCCACCACCTTTCATTTTGACCTCTGTCAGCAGGCCATCCGTAAGGGCAAACATGTATTTGTTGAAAAACCCCTGGCCAATACCATGGAGGAAGCCAGGGAACTGATCAACCTGGTCAAGGAATCCAACATCAAATTGCAGGTAGGACATGTGGAAAGGTTCAACCCGGCCTACCTGGCGGTGGAAAACCTGAAACTGACGCCCATGTTCATCGAGGTGCACCGCCTGGCCGAATTTAATCCCCGGGGAACGGAAGTGAGTGTAATACTGGACCTGATGATCCATGATATTGATATTATCCTAAACCTGGTAAAAAGCGAGGTCAAGCATATCTCTGCCAGCGGGGTGGCGGTGATGACCGATACCCCCGACATCGCCAGCGTCCGGATCGAATTCAACAACGGATGTGTGGCCAACCTTACCTCCAGCAGGATTTCCATGAAAAAGATGCGAAAAATGCGGCTATTCCAGAAGGACGCTTATATAGGGATTGACTTTTTGAACAAAAAAACAGAAATCATCCGGTTGAAAACAGCCGAGGATCCGGATGCTTTTTCCTTTGATATTGACACTTCCGCCGGAAAAAAGACCATTGCCATTTCCAACCCTGCCATTCCGGAGGTAAACGCCATCCGAACAGAACTGGAAAAATTTCGGGATGCTATCCTGCACAATACACAACCCCTGGTCTCAGCGGTGGACGGGTTCCGGGCCATGGATGTTGCTCACCACATCTTGCAGAAGATAAAGCACAATACCATCAACAGCTGAGCGTCTTTATGAAGCAATCTAAAAAGATCCATATCACCTGGTATATTTTCTCTGATTACCTGGCAGCTATCCTGGCATGGATCATTATATACTTTGCCCGGAGGATATTGCTCTCTGAAAAAACCATGGAAGATGGAATCCCTTACCTGAACAATCGTTTCTGGCTGGGCATAACCATCATTCCCCTGGCATGGCTGATATTTTACGGTATGGTGGGTTCCTATAATTCGCTGTATAAGAAATCAAGGCTCAACGAATTCACCCTCACCTTCATCTGCAGCCTGATCGGATGCACCGTGATTTTTTTCTCCATAGTCATCAATGACCCGCAAACCGATTACCGCTATTATTATAAGACCTATTTTATTTTTTTAGGGGCCCAGTTTATCCTGACCACCATTGGCCGCTGGATACTGCTGCACCTGGTGAAAAAACAACTCGAAAACGGGACCATACAGTTTAATACCCTGCTGGTTGGCAGCAATCCGACGGCTTCCAAAATTTATAAGGACACCCATGACGGACTCAGATCCATCGGGTACCATTACCTGGGTTATATAACCAACGAAATCAATCTGAAAAACGGCATCAGCAAATACCTGCCGCTATTGGGCAATTTTGATGACCTGGAAAATATCATTGACAGCCGCGGCATCTCTTTGGTGGTGATCGCCATGGAAAAGTCGGAGATCGGCCATGTCGAAAAGATCATTGAACGATTAAGCGAAAAGGACGTGGAGATCAAGATCGTTCCCAACATCCTGGATATCCTCTCGGGTTCCGTCAAGACAAGCAATGTCTTTGGCGCCGTATTATCTGATATCCAGACCGCCCTGATTCCCGACTGGCAGCAAAACATCAAAAGACTCATAGATGTCATGGTCGCCCTGCTTGGAATGGTGTTCCTGTCCCCCCTGATTTTATATGCCGCCCTGCGCGTAAAATTTTCTTCGCCGGGCAGCGTTATATATTCACAGGAACGCATCGGATACAAAGGAAAACGGTTTAAGATCTATAAATTCCGGTCCATGTACCAGGATGCCGAAAAAAACGGTCCTGCCCTTTCCTCCCTCAATGACCAGCGGGTGACGGCCTGGGGGAAGACCATGCGGAAATGGCGGATCGACGAACTGCCCCAGCTTTGGAACATCCTCAAAGGGGAAATGAGCCTGGTGGGACCCAGGCCGGAGCGTGAGTTTTATATCAACCAAATCCTCCGTGAAACACCTTATTTCAGGTACCTGCTGAAGGTAAAACCAGGCCTGACTTCCTGGGGAATGGTGCAGTTCGGGTATGCCGAAAACGCGGCAGAAATGATCGAGAGAATGAAGTATGACCTCATTTATATAGAAAATGTTTCCCTGGCCCTGGATTTGAAGATAATGACCCATACGCTGCGCATTATTTTCAAGGGCAAAGGCAGATAGGCCCCTTTTTCAAAAAAAGGGGGAATCACCATGAACCAGCATACCGGCCATCTTATTTGATAAAAAACAACGGGTGAAAACAATCCTTGTACTGCTTATCTCCTTGCTTTCCCTGCCTGCCATGCCGCAACGTGCTTATTGGCAGCAGCAATTATCCTACACCATCGATGTCTCGCTCAATGACGTGGAACACACCCTCGACGGCTTTATCAAAATAATATACACCAATCACTCTCCGGATACCCTTCCCTTCATATGGTTTCACCTCTGGCCCAATGCCTTCCGAAATGACCGGACTGCATACAGTGAACAGCTCCTGCAGCATGGAAGCACCGAATTTTATTTTTCCGACAAAGACCAAAAGGGATATATCAACAGGCTGGATTTCAGGGTCGACGGCAGGCAGGCCCGGATGGAGGACCACCCGCTTTATATCGATGTGGTCAAAATTTGGCTTCCCAAGCCCCTGGCTCCCGGAGACCAGGCTGAGATCACTACCCCTTTTCACGAAAAAATACCCTTTAACTTTAACCGGGGAGGACATATCGGTCAGGCCTACCAGATCATACATTGGTATCCCCGCCCGGCAGTCTATGACCAGAAAGGCTGGCATGAAATGCCCTATCTTGACCAGGGTGAACTGTATGGGGAATGGGGCGATTATAAAGTGAGCATCACGTTGCCGGCCAATTATGCGGTGGCCGCCACCGGCGAACTGCAGGATCCCGAGGAAATAAAATGGCTCCGCAGCAGGTCGGCACCGGTCCTTTTGCCTCCCCCACCCAAAGCCCAGGCGGCGCATGGGGGGGCTGCCGCCCATAAAGCAGGACCACCCGCCGGACTCCGGTTTCCCCCTTCAGGCAAAGCGGAGAAGACCCTCGTATTTAAACAGGAACAAACAGTCGATTTTGCCTGGTATGCCGATAAACGCTACCAGGTGCGGGTGGATTCCCTGCAGATGCCTTCCGGATCCACCCTATCCATGTATTGCTACAGTCTGCCTGGCAACCAGGTCCTTTTCCAAAAAGGTATTGAAAAACTGAAAAGCGCCATGCTCTTTCATTCCAAACTACTCGGGGAATACCCTTACCGCACCATGAGTGTGGTGGAAACGCCCGGCAGCGGAGAGGGCAGCTGTTCGGCTCCCATGGTGGCCTGCGTGCCAGCCGGACTCGATGAACGTCATCTGGATCTTCGGATAGGACATGAAACGGGGCTGATCTGGGTCACCGGGCTGATTTCTCCGGACGCAAACCGCTACCCCTGGATGGATAAGGGGCTCAATGATTACTATGATAAACGCTATGCAGACCAGTTGAACCGATCCCTCCTCCCCTTGCATGCCAAACCGGCGGCTCCCGCAGGGGCCCCCTCTACCGGTCTGGAAAGGAAATTCCCGGAAGACCGGGAAAAGCGCTGGCTGGATATCATCCTGGCTGAACATACAGACCAGCCCCTATCGGGGGAAGCATCCGGGTTTTCTCCTGAAAATTTCCGGCTGGTATCCGGAGCCAAGGCCAGGCTATGGACCCGGGCACTGGAGGACAGCCTGGGCAGGGCCGGTTTTGATTCTGCCATGCACCGCTATTTTACCGCCTGGCTATTCAGGCATCCCTACCCAGAGGATTTACAAGAAATACTGCAACAGTCGGCTGGAGGCCGCATGGACATCAAGCGCCATTTTTCGCTCCTCGACCAGACCGGGCCCCTGAACCCCGGAAGAACTGCCAAAAAGATCAGGCCTGCTTTTTTGTTTTCGGCCCGTAACACCGAGCAATACCGGTACCTTAGTTTTTCCCCGGCTGCAGGTTATAACTATTACGACCAGCTGATGATCGGGGCTTTGATACATAACTATAACCTGCCACCCGAGCGGTTTCAATTCCTGGTGGCGCCCCTGTATGCAACAGGCAGTAAACAGCTCAGCGGCCTGGGCAGGGTTTCCTATAGCTGGTATCCTTCGGGAAAAATACGCGCGGTGGAGCTTTCCGCGGCAGGATCAAAATTTCAGACCAACCAGTTATCCGACAGCAATAATGTCAAAATTTTTGAAGGCTTTACCAAAATCGCTCCGGCCTTACGTCTCCACTTCAGGCCGTCAACTGCGGTGAGCACCGTGGACAGATGGCTTGAATTCAAGACCTACTTCATTACAGAGAGGAGCTTTGATCCTGCCTTTGTGCTTCGCTTAAGTGATTCCACCCTTCATCCGTCGGCCCTTGATCATTCATTCCGTTACCTCAACCAGATTACCTTCCAAACTGCAGACAACAGGGTCCTGTATCCTTATAGCGTACAGGGACAGTTGCAACAGGCAAGCCAGTTTTACCGGATGAACCTGACCATCAATTACTTTTTTAATTATGCAGGCGGAGGTGGAATGGATGTGCGATTTTTTGCCGCCAAATTCGGGCAGATCGGTTCAAAAACCCTGCCCCTGGAATTAGACCTATATAAACCCAAACTTACGGCCAGCCGCGGAAACGAAGATTATACCTACAGCAATTATTTCATTGGCAGGAATGAATTCACGGGGCTTGCCAGCCAGCAGATCATGGTCAGGGACGGGGCCTTAAAGCTGCGCACCGATGTATTCCAGGATTTGCAGGGCAGATCAGCCAACTGGATTGCAGCTGCCAATTTCAGCACCACCCTTCCGGCCCATCTGTTCCCGGTAAAACTGCCCCTGAAGCTCTTCCTGGATGTAGGTACCTATGCGGAAGCCTGGGGTACGCAGCCGCCCACCAGCAAGTTTTTGTATGTTGGGGGCCTGCAGCTTTCCTTGTTCAAAAATATCCTTAATATATACGCTCCCCTGGTGTACAGCAGTGATTTCAGCAGTCAGCTCAAAGGGCTGGCCCAGGAGAACACCTTTGCCAAGAAGATATCTTTCAGTATAGACCTTCAAAATATGAACCGCAGGAAATGGCTGGCCTTTCCCCGGCAATGAGATGAGCCCGGAAATAAATATATACTATGTGCCCGGGGAAAGAATCGACCGGAAGAAATGGGAACATTGTATTTCCAATGCTCCCAATGAAAGGATCTATGCCCATTCCTATTACCTGGATCACATGGCCGCTCACTGGGATGCCCCGGTGCTGGGGGATTATGAAGCAGTGATGCCGCTGACCTGGAACAGGAAATATGGCCTGTATTATCTTTACCAGCCGGCCTTCACGGCAAGCCTGGGGGTATTTGGAAACCTCAGCGCCAGCGGCCTGACGGAAGCCTTCCTGTCAGCCATACCTGCCAAATTCAGGCTGGCTGAAATCGCGCTCAATCCCGCAAACCATTTTTCCTCCTTTCCCCCCTACGCGGCAGGGTGCAATAACTACGTTCTTGACCTCAACAGACCCTACACCGAACTGGCCGCCGGCTACAGGGAAAACGTCCGGAGAAATATCAAAAAATCCAGGCAGCTGCATTGCGAATGCAAAAAGAATATTCCGCTGGATTCCATCGTTGAATTATCCAGGGCGGCCATGGGCCCCCTGACCAATGTGAAACAGGAAGACTATATCCATTTTACCCGGCTTTTCAACCTATTGTCAGCCCAAAACCAGGCAGTGACCTACGGGGTGTATACCCCCGCCGGTGAGCTGGTGGCGTCCTGCGTTTATTTCTTTTGCGGGAAGAGGGCCTATTATATCCTGGTAGGAAACCACCCAAACGGCAAGACACTCGGGGCTTCCCATTACCTGATCGATTGTTTTATCCGGGATTATGCAGAAACAGACCTGCTGCTGGATTTCGAAGGTTCCGATATCAGGAACCTGGCTTTCTTTTATGGTAGTTTTGGCGCTTCGGTGGAAACCTATCCATTCATTCGAATAAACCGGCTGCCTTTCTGGTTACGGTGGATGAAATGATAATTTATTTAATAGGGAAATGGCCTTATGGCAAGTTCCTTTGGGAGAGCAGAATTTCAGCCAATGCAAGATCCAGGGGCCGGGTGATTTTAATATTGGAGATTTCCCCTTCCACCAGATGGATGGTTGTGCCAAATTGTTCCACCACGCTGGCTTCATCGGTGAAACTTTCCTGGTAGGGCTGAGCGAAGGCTTTTTTCAGGAGGTCTGTAAGAAAGGTCTGGGGAGTCTGCACGAGCCTGATGGCAGACCGCTCCATGGCCCTGGTTTCCTGTCCGGATACCATACGCACTGAATCTACCGGGGCCACCGCGGGAATGGCACTGCCTAATTCAAGGGCCTGCTGGTAGCACCGCTGAATCAGGTCCCTGCTGACCAGGCAGCGTACCCCGTCGTGAACAAAAACCACCGATCCGCCTTCAACGATTTCAAGCCCGTTCTGCACGGAATGAAACCGGGTCTTTCCGCCGGCAACCGTTTGTATGCGACCGCTATCCAAAGTGGAATCTGCAATGCGTTGCCCCTCTTCCATAAAGTCAGCGGGCAGGACCAGTACCACCTTCAAGTCCGCATAGGCGCTCAAAAAAGCCTGCAGGGTATGCCAGAGCAAGGGCCGCTGCCCCAACTGCAGGAACTGCTTGGGAAGGTTGCTGCCCATCCGACTGCCCGAACCTGCGGCCACTATGAGCGCATATTTATTCAAGAAAAAAAATTGAAACTTATTTATAAATCGCTACGTATTCTGTTCCGTCGCTGCTTTTCACCCCGCGGTACATACCCAGGCTGTTAAAGATCAACGCACTGTTACCCAGGGCATCCACACCGATCATACCGCCTTCCCCCTGAATGCTCACCAGTTTTTCATTGACCACCATATCCATGGCCTGCTGCAGGGTGTACCCCTTGTATTCCATCAGGCAGCTGACATCATGGGCTGCTACGGCACGGATAAACATTTCACCATGTCCCGTACAGGAAATGGCGCAGGTCCGGTTGTTTGCATAGGTGCCGCAACCGATCAGCGGACTGTCTCCGATTCTTCCGTATTTTTTATTGGTCATGCCTCCGGTGCTGGTGGCAGCCGCAATATTGCCGTTTTTGTCGCAGGCCGTGGCACCCACCGTTCCAAATTTTTTATCCTTCATGAGTTCTTCCAGACGCTGATGGGTATGGTCCAGGGAGTAATTGTCCGAGTCCCTGATATCCTTCCATTGGTCATAGCGGAACTGGGAAAAGAAATATTCATCCGGCTCCAGCTTAATACCCTGTTTGATGGCAAAATCATTGGCTCCCTTGCCACTGAGGAATACATGGTTGCTGTTGCGCATTACCTCTTCGGCCAGTTCAATGGGATTGCGCACGTTGCGGACCCCTGCCACGGAACCTGCCTCCAGGGTGGAGCCGTCCATAATGGCCGCATCCATCTCCTGGACACCCTTTTTGGTAAAGACCGAACCCCGGCCTGCATTAAAAAGAACATTGTCTTCCAATATGACAATGGCAGCCTTGACCGCGTTGACCGCAGACCCTTCCTGCTCCAGCACGGCAAAGCCTGCCTGAAGGGCCTGCTGGAGACCTTCCAGATAAGCGCGCTCCAGTTCAGGGGTCATGTCATTTTTAAGAATGGTGCCTGCACCGCCATGAATGGCCAGCGTAAATCCTGACATAAGGTTAGAAATTGAAAATAATCAACAACGAAAATAGATAAATTACCAACTGAAAATTTTGAATCTTTTTCCAGAAAGCTTGAACAGGCGCTAAGCCCGCGGATCATTTATTGAAAACTGGTTAAATCAGGAGCAGTTTGCATTCGGCCAGCAGGCGGTCCCTGTCAATGGCTGCGGTGCCGACCTGTTCACAGACCAGCCCACCGGCAATATTGGCTACCTGGGCCATGAGGTTAACATCCCTGGTGGCAGCGTAGATCAGTGAAGCTACGGCAATGACCGTATCACCCGCTCCGGAGACATCCGATATGTTGCGGACATGGGAAGATATGATCGCCGAGTCCCGGTCATCCTGGAAGAAAACGCCTTTTTCAGAAAGGGTGATAAAGGAAATACGGTGTCCCAGTTTTTCGGATAACTGCCGGTGAATACCCTGCAGGGCAGGCAGATCAATTTCCTCTGCCAGGAGGTTAAGTCCCTCTTTTACTTCCTTGAGGTTGGGCTTAAAAATATCTACCCCTTTATAACTGAAGAAGTTTTTTTTCTTTGGATCGACGGCTGAAACAATCTCATGTCTTTTGCTCAGGTCCACTACTTTTTCAATGAGGGTACTGGTCAGTATGCCCTTGTTATAGTCTTCCAGGATGATCACCTGGGGGGCCTCCGCCTCAATGAAGTTCCGCAGGCATTCCAGCAGCCGTTCTTCTTCCTGTCCGCTGAGATCTCGGGTTGTTTCTGAGTCCAGCCGCATCATCTGCTGGTTACGGCTGATAATCCGGGTCTTATTGGTGGTGATTCGTTCCCCGCTTTTTAACAGTGAAGATGCATTGATGCGTTTTGATTCCAGTAGATCCTGGAGGATCTTCCCGTCCTCATCCTGGCCAATGATGGAAAAAACGGAGACGGGGGCACCCAGGGAGGCAATATTGAGGGCCACATTTCCTGCTCCCCCGATGCGGTATTCCCGCTTGTCAAGGGTAACCACCGGCACAGGTGCCTCAGGCGATATTCTCTCCACATGACCCCAGCAGTAGGTATCGAGCATAACATCTCCCAGCACTGCCACTTTTATGGTATCGAACCGCCCGAAGAGCTCATCAAAATTCATACTCCCTTTACTTTAATTGCCTTGCAATATAAGGAAACCCTCCCAGTCCCGAACCGCTGGAGGAACCAGTGAGCAAAAAACCGGTCGCCGCCAAGATGGCTATTTACGGATGACCCGGCATCCGTAAATATCACCGGTGGTTTTTCCGGTATGAGCCTGGAACCTGATGGTAATGGAGGATTTTCCCCGCACCAGGGAGTCATCGAGCGGGTATTCCAGGTCAAAGAATTTATTGGGATGTTCATGATGCAATTCCTGGGTTACCAGGAGAACGCCATCGATCAGTATATCATGTATCCTGCCGTTATCTCCACCCCAATAGGTGACCAGCAGACTGTTGGGACGCGCAGTATCAACCTTCAGGGTGAAAGAAAACCACCCCTCGGTATGGGCGTTCCTGGATTTGCGGTCCTGTTCATCCCCCACATAGGTATTTTCTCCCATAAAATGATGATCCCGTTCCGGCTGCATTTCCCCCACTCTCAACAGATCAACGGTCCTTGTTTCTATATCATGAACACGGTTTTGTTCTGCCTCATAGTCGGCTTCCCGTTTTGCCCAGTCTGCATTGGAAAAGAAATCCCAGTATACGCTGTAAGCATTGTCATAATGCTGGTAAAAAGGCCTGAATGTGACATCAAAGGGCCGGCCGATCCCGTCGGTGCGGAAGGTCAAAGGCCGGTCTGCAGCTGGTTTTAACCAATGGGAGATGTCTTTGTCGCCGGTCAGCATAACCGGTACTTTATGAAAATCGGTTACGGGCGTCTGCCCCAGGTCCCCGGCCAGTACCAGCGGGCCATACAGAAAGGCAACCCGGTTGGGATTATCTGGCATACTTTCATAATACAAATGCATCGGGAGCACCATACTGATTTTATCCCCGTTCCGCCATGGCCGTTCGATGCCGGCATAGCCGTTGGCCTGTTTGGTATAGGCGATGGCACGCCCATTCACCCTCAATTGCAGGGCGGATCCTGCCCACCAGGGTATTCTGATCTGTATTTTAAAGAAGGCTGGTTTTTGGGATTTAATGGTAAAAAGCACGGTATCTGACCTCGGGAAATCAGTTTGCTGTTCCACCATCATATGCCTGGAGGTCCAGTTCAGGACAGAGGGGATAAACAGGTTGATCAATAAACTACTGTCCGGACCCTCGTAATAGATACTTTCGGCATACTTGGAATGGTTTTCCATTCCGCTTCCCACGCAGCAGGTAAAGGTGTTAAAGGAATCGCTGAATTGCTTTTTGGCTCCCATGCGCAAGGGCACAAAATAACACATCATGCCGTCCTGCGGATTCTGGGAGGCCAGAATGTGATTGTACAGGGCCCGTTCGTAGTAGTCTCCCAGGGTACTGCTGGGCTGCAGGCAAAACAAATGCCTGGTCAGTTTCAGCATATTATAGGTATTACAGGACTCACAGGTACTCTCGCTGAGGTAATCGCTCAATTTATCGGGATCTGCCAGGTATTCATGGTCACTGTTGCCGCCGATGACATAAGAATGGTGCTTCACCACTATGTTCCAGAAATTTTCCGCGATCCGGCGGTCTGCTGCGTCTCCCTTCAATTCATACCTGCGGACGCAGCCCAGGATCTTGGGGATTTGTGTATTGGAGTGTTTTCCGGCAAGCGGATCAAGGCCGGCTGCCAGCGGGTCAAGTATGGCCTTATGCTGGAATTTGTAGGAGAGTGCCAGGTATTTGGGGTTACCTGTAATGGAATAGATGTTAACCAGGATTTCATTCATTCCGCCGAATTCACAGGCCAGCATTTTCTGCAGCTGATCCTCATTGAGTCCGGAGAGCGTATGTTCGGTCCAGTCGGCCATTTTCACGACCACCTGCAGGGCCTTCGTATTTCCGAAATACAAATAAGCGTCCGTCAGTCCGGCCATGACTTTATGCACCGTATACCAGGGTGACCAGCCACCGTTCAGGTCGAAACCGGAAGTTTTGATCTGTCCCCTGGCCAGCTTGCCAAAGATGGAGTCCTCCTTTGGAATGGCACCCAGGTACCCTGTCCCCCGGGCGAGCTGACAGCGGGCCAGTTCTCCCACCAGGGTATCAACCCGGTCCCGGAACCGGCGGTCCCCTGTGGAGGCAAACATCATGGAACAGGCCGACAGGTAATGCCCCATCGTATGACCGGACAACCCCTCGCTCTCCCACCCGCCGTAAACATCTCCATGGGTGGGCAACCCCGCGTATTCATAAAAACGGTGCATCAAACGGTGGATATCGATGGTCAGCAGATAGGCTGCATCCATTTCCATGGCATGACGAAAAGGACTGGGCAGCAGCCGCACGTCACTGAGGGCGAATCCGTAGGCTTGCATGGGGACGGATGGCTTTATCCTGAAACGCTTATCCCCCCGCTGCGGCACATAAGACTGGGCTGCCAGGCATAAACAAATCAGCATCACAGGCAGCAGCAGAACAGACTTCTTGGCAGTAATTGGCATGGTTACATGATTTTATCCGATGTAATAAGGGTTGTATCAAGGACGGCCGGGGGGCCTTGCAAATCAGCCCTGACTCCGCCTTGACCTGAAGCCCTTCGTAGTTCAAAATTATCTGAAAAATGACGGTCCGACCCGGCAGGGATTAATCAATCATTTACTTAAATTAACCCAAAATAAAGGATTGTCAAAAAAATAGGCTAATATTTGTATTATGAAGGTTGTACAGTTCACCATCCCTGTTGCAAAGAACCAGTCGATCATCGTGCAGGAAGATATACTGCCGCATTTCTACGAACACCTGCACCGCCATAATGAAACACAGATCATGTACATAATTTCCGGAGAAGGTACGATGATTGCCGGCAACTTCATGCAACGTTTCAGGGCCGGCGATATCTATATCCTGGGATCCAACCAGCCCCATGTCTTTAAGAGCAGCGCCGAATATTTTGACAGGCAACCAGGCAGGCAGGTCCGCTCCCTGATGGTATTTTTCAATCCGAGAGGAACTTTTTCCTCGGTGTTGAACCTCCCTGAAATGAAACTGATACACCGGTTCATAGAAGCTACCCAACAGGGGCTTCAGTTACTTGGCCAATACCAGGCAGACTGTTCGGAGGCCATGATGAAATTAAAAAACAGAACCAACGCCAACCGCCTGGCTGCCTTCATTGAACTGTTGCAGAAAATGAGTAACCCCAAGAAATGGAAAGTGCTTTCAACAGAAAATTTGGAGCAAGGCATTTCTGAGGCAGAGGGATTGCGCATGAATGATATCTATCAGTATACCATGGCCAATTATACAAAGGCCATCACCTTGCCTGAAATAGCGGCAGTGGCCCATTTGACTCCTCAGGCCTTTTGCAGGTATTTTAAGAAACATACCCTGAAAACCTTTGTAGGCTTTCTTCATGAAATACGCATCAGCGAAGCCTGCAAAAAAATGATGGCAGGCAATTATGGCAGTATTTCTTCCATTGCATACGAAACCGGGTTCAGCAATGCGGTAACCTTCAACCGGGTCTTCAAGAAAGTAACCGGTGTATCGCCCCATATGTATATGCGCGAATTTCAGCAGCCAGCCACACACCCCTGAGGCGACAGTTGCCTTTATTCGGGTCAGGCTGATTTTTTCCTGGAGACAACCAAATAATAAATGGGTATCCCGGCCAGGGTTATGACCAGGCCTTTGGCAGCAAAACTGGTTTTGTAGACGAGCAACAGGACACAAAATGCCGTACCCAGCAATACATAAATGGCGGGCAGCAGGGGATATCCAAAGGCCTTATAGGGCCGGGGGGTTTGCGGAAGTTTGCGGCGCAGGACAAAAATCCCCACGATGGTGAGTACATAAAAACCAACGGCTACAAAAGATATCATATCCAGCAGCTGACCGTAACTGCCGCTCAGGCAGAGGATGGCGGCCACCAGGCACTGCGCCCATAAGGACCACTGGGGGACGGCATTGCTGTTGAGACGGGAGGCTTTCCTGAAAAACAGGCCGTCCTGAGCCATCGTATAATATACCCGGGCGCCAGCCAGGACCAGCCCGTTGATGCATCCAAAAGTGGAGATCATGATCAGGATGGCAATGATGGTCTGGCCTGCACTGCCAAAAATCACTTTGGCCGCAGCAACCGCCAGCCGGTCATCCTGGGGGAAGGCGACCTGGTTGATCGGAAGTACATGGAGATACATGAGATTGGCCGTCACGTAGATGACCGTCACTATCAGGGTGCCGAAAAAAAGGCTTAATCCGATGTTTTTTTGGGGGTTCTTGATTTCCCCGGCTATGAAGGTTACATTATTCCAGGCATCGCTGCTGAACAGCGACCCGGTCATGGCAGCTGCAATGGCACCCAACAGGGTCACGCCGCTGATGGCCTGCCAGCCAAGCGGCTGAAGCACCCCGGCGGCATCCTTAGCGCCCAGATCCTGTGTAGCCTGCAGGCCGGTCTGCCAGTTCTCACTCCAGAAACTATGCTTGGCCAGTAAAAAACCAAATACAATCAATCCGAAAAGGGCGATGAGTTTGGTACTGGTAAAAACAGTCTGAATGGTTTTTCCCCCTTTGATACCCCGGGTGTTGATATAGGTAAGCAGGGTTATGACGGAAATGGATACCAGCTGTGCTGCTGAAATATGGAGGTCTGAAAACCCCAGGGGTATGGTAAACAGGATGTTCTTTTCCCCGATGGCCGGAAGAAAATAAGCGGTAAAACGCGCAAAAGCCACGCCCACCGCCGCAATGGTGGCTGTCTGGATGACGGCAAAAAAACTCCATCCGAACAAAAATCCAACCAGTGGGTTAAACGCTTCCTTCAGATATACATACTGTCCGCCCGCCTTTGGAAACATACCGGAGAGTTCCCCGTAACTTACCGCAGCGGTAATGGTCATAAAACCGGTGATGAGCCAGACAAATACAAGCCATCCGGCGCTTCCCACATGTCGGGTAATATCAGCAGAGACTATGAAAATTCCTGAACCAATCATGGAGCCCGCCACGACCATGGTCGCATCCAGCAGGCCAAGGCTGGGTTTGAAAGCAGTAGTTTGTTCCGGCATAAGAAGTTAAATATGAGGGAAGATAAGAAAATCAGGTCAAAACATAACGGGGCTTCCTTAAAAAAAAAGCGCAGACTGTAGCTGCGCTTTTTTTTAGTCAAGTGGCCCGGTTACTTTTTCTTATAGGTTGCGTTGAGCCCCTCAATGATGTCACCGGTTATATTATAGGCGGAATCCTTGTAATAAATGAAGGAATTGGGCTCATATGCCATAATGAATGAATAGTTCTTCTGTTTGTTGTATTCACCCAGGAAAGTTTCAATTCTTTTGATGATGTCTGCCATTACCTGCCCGTTACTGCGCGCCAGTTCTTCCTGCAGGGCCTCTTTGCGGGCCTGGAAGTTTTGCTGCATTTCGGCATATTCCTGCTGGGCCTGCTGACCTTCGGCCTGTGTCATGGTGGAACTCTTCTGTTGCCATTCTGCGACCTTCTTCTGGTATTTGCTCTGTAGGGAACTCAGTTCCATATTCATGGCATTTTCCTTACCCTTTGCCTGGTTTTCGGCATCCTTGAAATAGTTATAATGCACTTTTAATGAATCCATCTCAAAGTAGGCGATCTTGAAACCCTGGCTGGCCTGCTTTTCAGCGGCAGCAGCACTGATGGTTTTGGTCGGCTGGGGATGGCTGAACTGAAGGTAGAAAAGAACACCAATCAGCAACAGGGCCACTACACTCAGAATTACAGATACGTTTTTCATCAATACTTTTTTTGCAAATTAAATTCTTTAACCAATAGCAAAGTGTTAAAAAACGGCCGGCAGGCCCAAAAAATACGGCAACATCCCCTGTTTAAAGTTAAAAAAAAGTAGGAAGTACTTAGCCTTCCTACTTTTTTTAAAATGATGCAGCCGCTCCCTTACTCCTCTTCGTCGAATTGCATGGCCTCATGGGTGGTCTGAAGCAGTTCATATTCTTCCTTACTGCCCACGATCATATTTTCAAAGTCACGCAGCCCGGTACCGGCCGGTATCGGATGACCTGTAATTACATTTTCCTTCAGGCCGAGCATTTCGTCGGTCTTGCCCATAATGGCTGCTGATGACAGCACTTTGGTGGTTTCCTGGAAGGAAG
The DNA here is from genome assembly GCA_903906365.1 of uncultured Bacteroidota bacterium. GTDB lineage: Bacteria > Bacteroidota > Bacteroidia > Chitinophagales > Chitinophagaceae > Puia. The sequence goes on from CAIVKC010000049.1 coordinate 26,466, forward strand.
CTGCTGAAATCCAGCTTTGCGTACCCAGGGAAGCCTTGGTGATACCAAGCAGCAAGGGCGCTGAAGTGGCGGGGTTTGCGTCCCTGAATTCGGCCAGTTTCTTATCATTGCGGCGAAGAATGGAATTTTCTTCCCTTACCTCGCGCAGGCTTACGATTTGTCCGGCCCTGAGTTTTCCGGAATCTCCCGGATCAGTGATGATCTTTTTGTCGAAGATCCAGTCATTTTCATCCAGGAATTCAAATTTGTCTACTGTATCCTCTTCCAGGAACCTTGTGTCTCCCGGATCGACGATGGTCAGTTTACGCATCATCTGCCGGACGATAACTTCAATATGTTTGTCGTTGATTTTTACGCCCTGCAAACGGTAAACTTCCTGGATTTCATTGACCACATATTCCTGCACGGCAAAGGGTCCCTTGATGGACAGGATATCTGCGGGTGCTGTCTGACCATCAGAGAGCTGGGCGCCGGCCTTGATAAAGTCACCGTCCTGCGCCAGAATCTGCCTGGTCAGGGGCACCAGGTATTTTTTGACCACACCATCCCTTGCCTCTACAATGATCTCACGGTTACCCCTTTTGATGTTACCAAAAGTGACCACTCCGTCGATTTCGGAAACAATGGCCGGGTTACCCGGATTACGTGCTTCAAACAATTCGGTTACACGAGGCAGACCCCCGGTGATATCCCTCAATTTGCCCAGCACGCGCGGTATTTTCACAATTACCTGTCCGGCCCTTACGTCATCGCCTTCTTCCATCACGATGTGGCTGCCCACTGGCAGGTTATATGATTTGACTTCCTTGGCTCCTTCAATATTGATGGACGGAAGTTTTGTTTTATCCTTGGTTTCAATAACCACCTTTTCACGGTGACCGGTCTGTTCATCGGCCTCTTCCCTGTAGGTAATTCCTTCAATGACCGCGTCAAATTTGACTGACCCGGAAATTTCAGAAATAACCACATTATTAAAGGGATCCCAAGTACAGATGATATCTCCCTTGTTGACCTTCTGTCCGTCTTTCACGTTCAGGGTAGCACCATAGGGTACGTTGTTGGTGATCAGCAGGCGGTCATTTTTCACATCCATGATACGCACCTCACCGGTGCGTCCGATAACGATTTGAACCTTATTGCCATCATTGCCGTCAGCAACAACCGTGCGCAGACCGTCGAACTGGATGGTGCCTTCAAATTTGGCAATCATCGTGGATTCAACGGAGGCTGAACCGGCCACACCACCCACGTGGAAAGTACGCAGTGTCAGCTGGGTTCCGGGTTCACCGATGGACTGTGCTGCAATAATACCTACCGCATCGCCCTTTTGTGTTGTATAACCCGTCGCCAGGTTTTTGCCATAACATTTTACGCAAACGCCCCTCTTGCTTTCGCAGGTGAGCACCGAACGTATATCAATGCTTTCAATGCCTGACTCCTCAATATGTTTGGCTATATCCTCTGCTATCTCCTCACCGGCACCTACAATGAGTTTGTCTGTGACAGGATCATAAACATCATGCAGGGAAGTACGTCCGAGTATCCGGTCATATAATGGTTCAACGATATCCTCATTGTCCTTGAGGGCGGAGGTGGAAATTCCTCTTAAGGTTCCGCAATCCTCTTCTGTGATAACGACATCCTGGGCAACGTCCACCAGACGGCGGGTCAGGTAACCTGCATCCGCTGTTTTGAGGGCCGTATCGGCCAGACCCTTGCGGGCACCGTGGGTTGAAATGAAATAGTCCAGAACGTTCAGCCCGCCTTTAAAATTGGAAAGGATCGGGTTTTCGATGATTTCAGAACCGGTGGAGCCGGATTTACGGGGTTTGGCCATAAGTCCCCTGATGCCGGCCAGCTGTTTAATCTGCTGTTTGGATCCGCGGGCACCTGAATCAAGCATCATATAAACCGAGTTGAATCCCTGCTTGTCCGCAGCCAGTTCACGTATCAGCGTTTCTGTGATGCGCGTGTCCACGCGGGACCAAATATCCACGATCTGGTTATACCTTTCATTGTTGGTTATCAGACCCATGTTGTAATTGTCCCAGACTTCATCGACTTCCACCTTGGCGCTGTCAAGCAGCTTCTCTTTGGTGTCAGGGATGATGAGGTCATTGATATTGAAGGACAATCCACCACGGAAGGCCATACGGAAACCCAGTTGTTTGATATCATCCAGGAATTTGGCAGTCTTGGGGACATTGGTCCATTTGATGATATCCCCGATGATTTCACGCAGTGATTTTTTGGTCAGCAGCGCATTGATAAAGCCGGCCTGTGCGGGAACATGCTGGTTAAACAGCACACGTCCCACGGTGGTTTCCAGCAATTTATTTTCCAGTTCCCCGTTGTCCTTTCTCACATTCACTTTCACCCGGATGAAGGCGTGGAGGTCAACCCTTCCTTCGTTATAGGCGATGATGACTTCTTCGGGACTGTAAAAAGCCTTGCCTTCCCCGCGCACTTTTTCAGTGGGGGTGGATTTCTTTCCCTTGGTGATATAATAGAGGCCCAGTACCATGTCCTGGGAAGGCAGGGTGATGGGTGTTCCGTTCTGCGGATTGAGGATATTGTGGGAGGAAAGCATCAGCAATTGTGCTTCCAGTACAGCTGCGCTGCTCAGGGGCACGTGAACGGCCATCTGGTCACCGTCAAAATCCGCATTGAAGGAGGTGGTAACCAGCGGATGAAGCTGGATGGCCTTTCCTTCAATCAGTTTTGGCTGAAATGCCTGGATGGACAATCTGTGCAGTGTGGGGGCCCGGTTCAGCATGACAGGATGCCCTTTCAATATATTTTCAAGGATGTCCCATACAATCGCTTCCTTTTTGTCAACCAGTTTCCTGGCGCTCTTGACGGTCTTGACAATTCCTCTTTCGATGAGTTTGCGGATGATAAATGGCTTGAAGAGTTCAGCCGCCATATCCTTTGGCAGACCGCATTCATGAATTTTCAGTTCTGGTCCAACCACGATGACCGAACGGCCGGAATAATCCACGCGCTTACCGAGCAGGTTCTGGCGGAAACGACCCTGCTTTCCTTTGAGCACATCACTCAGGGATTTGAGCGCACGGCCGCCTTCTGCCTTAACTGCATTTGATTTGCGGGAATTATCGAAGAGGCTGTCGATGGCTTCCTGCAACATTCTTTTCTCATTCCTCAGGATGACCTCCGGAGCCTTGATTTCCAGGAGGCGTTTGAGGCGGTTGTTGCGGATGATTACCCTGCGATAGAGGTCATTGAGGTCGGAAGACGCAAACCTTCCGCCATCCAGGGGAACCAGCGGACGAAGTTCAGGAGGAATAACAGGAATATATTGCATCACCATCCATTCCGGACGATTGGTAATTCTTGTATTGGCGTCCCGGAAACTTTCCACCACACTGAGGCGCTTGAGGGCATCGGCTTTGCGCTGCTGGGAGGTTTCGTTGGCGGCAGCTGCACGCAAATCAAAACTCAGCTGGTCCAGGTCGATACGCTGAAGCATATCATGCACCGCTTCTGCGCCCATTTTGGCAATGAATTTATTGGGATCATCATCAGGCAGGTACTGGTTGTCTTTGGGAAGGGTATCCAAAATATCCAGATACTCTTCTTCAGTAAGCAGGTCACCGTAATTTTGTCCCTTATCAGCCCGGATACCGGACTGGATCACCACAAATCTTTCATAATATACGATGGTCTCCAGTTTCTTGGAGCTCATGCCCAGCAGGTAGCCGATTTTATTGGGAAGGCTCTTAAAATACCAGATATGTACAACAGGTACTACCAGTTTAATATGTCCCATGCGCTCACGCCTGACCTTCTTCTCCGTTACTTCCACCCCGCAGCGATCGCACACGATGCCTTTGTAACGGATCCTTTTGTACTTTCCGCAGGCACATTCATAATCCTTCACCGGTCCGAAAATACGCTCGCAGAACAAACCGTCTCTTTCAGGCTTGTAGGTACGGTAGTTGATGGTTTCGGGTTTGAGAACTTCTCCGTAAGACCTTTCCAGGATGGAATCGGGGGATGCTAACCCGATCGTAATTTTGGAGAAGGTGGCTCTGGGACGATTTTCTTTTTTAATTGCCATATTACAATATGAGGTTTTTAGAATTCCTATTGACAAACCAGCGCAGCAGACTTTTCCGGGTATTTGTGTACCCTGTCATTCTCATGCACTTACTCTGGTGAACATCAATAATTTAGACCAGGGAATTTATTGAAAAATGCCAGCAAACCTAAATTAAGGAGGGCAAAGGTAAGTACTAAACTCTGAAAAACCATATAATTCCTGCACCACATACCCCCCAATTCAGCACTTCATCGCCCGCAAGCCGACGGTTTCCTTATTTTGAGCGGCCCGCACATAGTCAGGGTCTCAGTATCTGCCCTTAAAAGCATACAATAGATTAATTAACAAATACTTGCACCTAAACTGTTTTATTGCGGCTCCAAAGGTCGCTCAAAGGCCCAGGGGGAGACCTATCCCGGACTGGGCAGCGTAACATATTTAATTAGTATAATATATGTGCTGGCCGGCCGCCAGCGGGCCGCCCCGCAAGATCGAAAAAATGACTCCTCCCTCCTTCAGGAATGAATCCTCCGCAGGATGATCAGGCCCCTGTCCCTGTATCCCACTTCAAAACCCTCTTTGATGCTAAGGGGCAGGCCATCATACTGACCATCGGTGAATAGTACCAGGTAGTTAACCTGGAACTTATCCAGGTCCCGGATAAGTTCTTCGGGGTGCTGATAGGAGGCGATGCCCCCGTAATCATGGAGGTCCGAGAGGAAAAGGGGGCTCCAGAGGTCCTCGCTGTAATAACCCGCCATATGACTACCTGCCGGAATATGTGCGCTGATTTTCATGGCCGTTTCATAGGCATCCTTATTGACGTTGATGCGGGTGATGATATAATTGCCGGTTGTATACAAAAAAGGCACCACTGCCACTGCCGCCAGGATCCCACGCACCCGGGGTGCGGCCCTGGCCAGCACAAAAAAAAGCAGGCGGAACACCAGCAGGGTGGACAAAATGAGCAGAATCCACACATACCTTGGTTCCACGCTCAGCAACAGGTAACCCGATATATACAAGGCTACAAAACCTGCCATGCTGCCCAGGGGGGGCCAGTTGAAAAACAGCGCCCTTCTGGCCCTGTCAGTAACCAGGAACATCCCCACCGGCAGGATAAATAGCAGCAGGAAAGGATATTTCCCAACTGTCATATACCCCAGTTTTTTTGCGTTGAGGTAGATCAGTTTGAGGTATACCATCCAGTCCTTGTGATATACCGGGTGCGGACCGGAATGGCTGTAAATCCAGGGCATGTCTTCCCAGCTGAAATAAGCCTCCGGGTAAGGCAGGGCGCGCAGTATATGCTCCGATTCGAAGGGATGGCGGATGACCCCCTGTGCGTCAAGTATGGAAATGATGTATGGGCCGGCGGAGGAGAGCATCCATTGCTGGTATTTCCAGTGCATGGCGGCCGACCATAACCCGGCCATTAGCAAAAAAAGAAGGGCTGTTTTTGCCAGACCCAGGAGCTGGCCTTTTTGCTGGCGCCTGGTGTAGAACATTAAGGCGGTTTTCCAAATCAAAAAAGCCAGGAAGAAATAAAAACAATAGGCCTTTGACAGATACAGCAGGCCACCTGCCAGTCCGCAGAGCCAGGCAGAGCGGTATAACCGGCCGGAGAGATCCAGTTCCAGCAGCCAGAGCAGCAATACCAGGGTGAGCAGATCAGGGGTAATGGTATTAAAATGAAGGATCAGCAATTCAAGGGCACAGCTGACCAGCATGGAAAAACGGTATACAGCCGGCAAATCGGCGCAGTAGCGTCGCACAAGGCCTCCTACCTGATAGAGCAGCGAAGCCGCCAGCAGGATATTGAGCAGCCTGAAGGCAATCATTTCCTGCAATCCGGCCCGGATTAGGGGAGCCAGCATCCAGCATAAAAGTGGAGACCAGCAACCGTTGACAGCAGCCCGCAGGTTACCTTCGGCATAATACCGGGCGATTCTCAGGTAGGCAATGCCGTCCGGGTTCAGGTGGTAACGGAAAAAGGGCAGCAAGGCCAGGGACAGCATGATAAATGCCAGTGTGACGGGCAGATAAAAAGAGTTTTTTTTCCATGGCTGACCGGGGAAAGCCCCTGCGGTTATGTTATTCATGTTATGGGGGGAATGGTCCGGCAAGGGCCTATTCCCTGCTTCTTTTTAAAAAGTTTTCCCGAAGAATGTCCTGAACGGGGACATTGCGGATCTTGCTTTCCAGCCAGGAGATGATATCCAGGTAGGCAAAAGCCCGGGTGGCAAACGGGTTTTTCTCCAGCATTTTGAGTTTGACCAGTAATTTTTCAAACTCCGGCCTGAGTTTGGAAGGCGGAACCCGGAAGGATTGCCGCAGAAAATGAAATATTTCTTCCTCCACGACCCCCAGGTTCTCCATTTTGGCCATAAACCGGTACACGGATTTGATCAGGTATTCCAACAGTTGAAAATTGCCCAGTTCATAATGGGCAATCAGGTGAAGGAGCCGGGCATAGCACTGCAGGTCGGTTCTCAGGTCCACCTTCCAGTTAATAATCTTGCTGAGGTAGTCGATGGTGCTTTCATAATCCCCGCTGCCAAAATACAGGGAAGCGATCTTGTAATAAAAAACGAATATCCTGTGCCGGTCAATATACAGGCCATATTCGACCAGTTTCTCCTCAATAAACGGAACCAGCTGAAGCCCTTCGGTAAAGGTACCCTCCATAAAGTGCCGGTTGATCCTGGAAATATTGAGATAGATAAAGGCCTGGATCCTGTTATTGTCATTTTGAAGCACAATTTTTGAATGTGCAAAATTTTCGAAGGCATGCAGGGTCTCAATGAATTTCTTATGGTTCTGCAGATCGAAATGGGCTCCCAGCAAATTGTGCAGTCCTTTGATATAATGGGTTGTCTCTATATCGATCATGAACCGTTCTTTCTCAAAGAGATCCACCCACTTTTGCGCATAGCGATAGTACAGCAGGAAATCCTGCCGGATGAACGCATACCAGCAATAGCTCTGGTAGAGGTAGAGTTTCTCATAGAAACCGCTGATCCGGTCCGATTCTGCAGGTAGGTGGTTATCGAAAAAGGACTGCAGGGCCCTTTCGTCCTTTTCATTGCGGGCATGCCCGTTTTTGATGTACCAGCTGTAAAGCTGCAGCGACAGGTTCGACAGGCTGCCAATCATCCGGAGGCGGTTATTGACTTCATCGAGTTCATTGGCGAGGCGCTCGGCCCTGTCCTGCATACTGCGTGTGATATGGAGTCCTTCGATTTTTTTTTCAAAAAACAGGACCTGCAGCAGGAAGCTGAACTGGTAGTTGGCTTTGGCATTGTCCTTAATCCGGTCCAGTATCTTCAGGCTCTGCAGGTAGAGCCCCTTATTGTAGAGTATCCGCGCGTAATCGAGCTGCTCATGGAGCTGGATATCGATATTATCCTCATTTCGGATAAGCCGCAGACTGGAAAGTATCTGTTTGTATAAATGCGCCTTGGTATTAGAAAGCTGCTGTTTGGTGATTTTCTTGTTCTTTCGGAGAAGCTGGACTTCGTCGTATTCGTCCATTTTATCCAAAGCATCGAATAACTGTATGATTTTCAAGTCCTCAGCTGGCGAATTTCGTTTAACATAGAGCTTGAAATTTCGCTTCTCTGATTTTTCCAGTGATTTAATCAGTTGAAACAGTGCGTCTGACGATCGGTTAGGCATCGTAATTTGATAACTTAAAAAGTCTTACCTGCAAAGGGTTTCACCCGATTTGGGTCCCTTTACAGAGTGTAATATATTAACAATTATGATTTTAGATTCATTCCAATCAAAGGTAATTTCGGAAATTCAGGTTGCTTGCCCTTTTTTTGTTTTAATACAAATGTAATCAGCCTGCTTTTTGCTGCAACTTTAAAAATCATTTTTATGCCTGATAAAAAAATATTCATTTTTGACACTACCCTTCGGGATGGCGAACAGGTACCAGGCTGCAAATTAAACACCAAAGAAAAGGTTGAACTGGCCCTTCAACTCGAAGAACTCGGCGTGGATATCATTGAAGCCGGTTTCCCCATTTCCAGCCCGGGGGATTTCAGTTCCGTGGAGGAAATTTCCAAAATCATCCGAAATGCCACGGTCTGCGGGCTGTCACGCGCCGTAAAAAAGGACATCGAGGTGGCCGGACAGGCACTCAAATACGCCAAAAGACCCCGTATTCATACCGGGATCGGCACATCCGACCTGCACATTAAAAGCAAATTCAATGCTACCCGGGAAGAAATACTGCAACGGGCAGTGCAGGCTGTTGGCTGGGCCCGTCAGTTTACAGACGACGTGGAATTCTATGCAGAGGACGCCGGCCGCACGGACAATGATTATCTGGCAAAGGTCATAGAAGCGGTGATTGCAGCAGGAGCGACGACTGTCAACATCCCCGATACCACCGGGTATTGCCTTCCTCACCAATACGGGGAAAAAATCGCCTACCTTATTTCCCATGTCCCCAACATTGACAAGGCCGTTATTTCCTGTCATTGTCACAATGATCTTGGCCTGGCAACCGCCAATTCCATTGCGGGCATCATCAGCGGCGCAAGACAAATCGAGTGCACCATCAACGGGCTGGGTGAAAGAGCCGGCAACACTTCCCTGGAGGAGGTTGCCATGGTCATTAAGCAGCATAAAAAAGACCTCGGTTTCTATACCAGCATCAAGAGCCAGATGCTTAACCCCATCAGCAGGATTGTTTCGGAAACCATGCGTATGCCAGTTCAGCCCAACAAAGCCATTGTGGGTTCCAACGCCTTTTCCCATTCTTCGGGCATTCACCAGGATGGCTTCCTAAAGGATGCCCTCACTTATGAGATCATAAATCCCGAAGAGGTCGGAGCCGACGGTTCCAAAATCGTGCTTACGGCAAGAAGCGGCAGAAGCGCTCTGGCCCATCGGTTGGCCAAGCTCGGATATGAATATACACGCAACGATATTGATGTGCTCTACCAGCGTTTTCTGGCCGTGGCAGATACCAAAAAAGAAGTAATGGAAGAGGACCTTCACCAGCTGGCTAAACAATACCAGCCTGAATCCGCTACCGCCTAAAGAATTGAATATGACAAAAACACTATTTGAAAAGATCTGGGATAAGCACGTAATCAGGACCATCGACGGGGGGCCTTCGGTGCTTTACATCGACAAGCATTTTATCCACGAAGTTACCAGCCCGCAGGCCTTCCGGGGGCTGGAGAAAAGGGGCCAGAAAGTATTCAGGCCAAAGCAGATAGTGGCTACCGCAGACCACAATGTGCCCACCGTGGATCAGCATCTGCCCATCAAGGATGAACTCTCCAGACTGCAGGTACAGCAACTCATCGAAAACTGTCGCAACAACGATATCGAACTCTATGGCCTGGGTCATCCGTTCCAGGGAATTGTGCATGTCATCGGACCCGAACTGGGCATAACCCAGCCGGGCATGACTATTGTTTGCGGCGACAGCCACACGAGCACCCACGGGGCATTCGGAACGATTGCCTTTGGTATAGGAACCAGCGAAGTGGAAATGGTCATGGGAACCCAGTGTCTGCTGCAGGCAAAACCCAAACTGATGAGGATAAACATTGAAGGGACACTGAACCGGGGAGTACTTTCAAAGGACATCATCCTGTATATCATCTCCAGGATTTCGGCCAGCGGCGCCACAGGGTACTTTGTGGAATATGCCGGATCCGCCATCCGCGGCTTATCGATGGAAGCCAGGATGACCATCTGCAATATGAGCATTGAAATGGGGGCAAAAGGCGGCATGATAGCTCCCGATGATATCACTTTTGCATATTTAAAAGGGCGGCCTTTCGCCCCCCAGGGGGAAGCCTGGACAAAGGCACTCGCTGCCTGGAAAGAACTTTACAGTGATCCCGGGGCGGCCTTTGATATGGAAATCCACATTGATGCAAAGGACATCGAACCCATGATTACCTACGGAACCAACCCTGGCATGGGCATTGCCGTTACCGGTCAAATTCCCAGCCTGCAGGAAGTCGACGATAAGGAAAGACCCTCTTTTGAAAAGTCCCTGCAATACATGGGACTGGAACCAGGTTCCCGGATGAAGGGCAAAAAAGTGGATTATGTGTTTATCGGCAGTTGCACCAACTCTCGCATAGAAGACCTTCGTATGGTGGCTTCCTTTGTCAAAGGAAAACAGAAGGCATCGGATGTGGAGGTATGGATTGTGCCGGGCAGCAAACAGGTGGAAAAACAGGCCACCGAAGAAGGTATCGATAAGGTCTTTGAAGCTGCCGGATTTCATCTTCGCCAGCCAGGCTGTTCGGCCTGTCTGGGCATGAATGAAGACAAGATCCCCGCGGGCAAGTATTGCATATCCACGTCCAACCGGAATTTCGAAGGCAGGCAGGGGCCCAACGCCAGGACCCTGCTGGCGTCTCCGCTGACAGCGGCCCTGGCAGCCATCACAGGAGAAGTAGGTGACGTAAGGGAATTTATCTAATCAAGCAGAAGAAGTTGACTATGAGTAAGAAAATAAATATTGTACAAAGCACAGCCGTTCCCCTGGATATGGAAAATGTGGATACCGATCAGATAATCCCCGCCCGTTTCCTCAAAGCAACCAGCCGCGAGGGCTTCGGGGAAAACCTGTTCAGGGACTGGAGATACGACAGCCACAACCAGCCAAAGAAGGATTTTATTTTAAACGACCCGACCTATAGCGGCAGGATACTGGTAGCAGCCAAGAATTTTGGCTGCGGCTCCAGCCGTGAGCATGCTGCCTGGGCCATCAAGGACTATGGCTTTGATGTGGTGGTCAGCAGTTTTTTTGCGGACATTTTCAAAAGCAATGCCCTTAATAATTTTTTACTGCCCGTAACGGTCAGCGACGAATTCCTGCAAAAGATATTCCGGGCCATAGCCGGCGATCCTTCCGTGGAATTGATCGTAAGCCTCCAGGACCAGACCCTCACCATTCCTTCCCTTGGAGAAACAACCCATTTTGACATCAGCGATTATAAAAAAACCTGCCTGCTCAATGGCTACGATGACATCGATTTTTTGCTCAGCATAAAAGATGAGATTGAAGCCTTTGAAAGGTCCAGGGATTAAAATCCATTACCCTGTTACACCCTAATTTAATATTACATGAAAAAGAACATCGTAGTCATTGAAGGAGACGGAATCGGACCGGAAGTTACCAGGCAGTCCATCAAGGTACTTAATGCCATTGCCGAACAGTATGGTCATGATTTCAATTACAGTTACCACCTCATGGGTGCTGATGCCATAGATAAAACGGGCAGTCCGCTGCCGGATGAAACCATTGAGGCTGCCCTGAACAGCGATGCCATTTTATTTGGTGCCATCGGACATCCCAAGTATGACAATGATCCCACAGCCAAGGTGAGACCCGAACAGGGGCTTCTCAAACTAAGAAAATCATTGCAGCTTTTTGCCAATATACGCCCGGTAAGCACCTATGCTTCCCTTCACCATCTTTCGCCGCTGAAGACCAAAAATATCGAAGACGTTGATTTCGTAATATACCGGGAACTAACCGGGGGGATCTATTTTGGGAAAAAGGAACTCAATGCCGAACAGACCATCGCCTCCGACGAATGCACCTATACGCGGGAAGAAATTGAACGAATCACCCATCTGGCCTTTAAACAGGCCCTCCAGAGGAGAAAAAAACTAACACTGGTTGACAAGGCCAATGTGCTGGAAACCTCAAGGCTTTGGAGAAAAGTAGTTCAGGAGATTGCAGGCCTGTACCCGGAAGTCGCGGTGGACTTTCTTTTTGTGGACAATGCTGCCATGCAGATTATCCTCAACCCAAAACAATTTGATGTGGTGTTGACCGAAAACATGTTCGGTGACATCATCTCCGATGAGGCCAGCGTCATCAGCGGCTCGCTGGGACTGCTGCCCTCCGCCTCCATCGGACACGGATCGGCATTGTTTGAACCCATACATGGTTCTTATCCGCAGGCAGCCGGCAAGGACATCGCCAATCCATTGGGCTCGATTTTATCTGCAGCCATGATGCTGGACCATTTCGGACTGCTCAAGGAAGCTGCCATCATCCGGGAGGCTGTAAACTGGACCCTGCAAAACGGATTTGTTACAAAAGATATTGATCCGGTCAATTTCTATTTTACCACTACAATCGGCGAGCTGATCAGTGACTATGTGGGCAATAAATTTCCCGGCGATATCAATAAGGCAAATATCGAGCTGAGGAAATCCACCATTATATGAAAGGAGGCTGATGGCCGGAGTCGCAGGAATTCCTTGAAGGATATAATAACTATTCGGGGGTAGCAAGAAAGTTCTTTGTTTATTGGATGGCTGGACGTATATTCGCGGTACAACTCTTTGTTCATGGTCAATCGCAGTATACATAATATAATCACCTTCGTGCCAGCCCTGCTGGTGGTGGTGGTCATTATTATTCCTGCCATTCCGGGAGGAGGTTGTTAGAGTATACTATAAAGACAAAATATACTAAGCGGCCCGCCTCCAAAAAGGCGGGTCGCTTTTTTTTGCCTATCCTTAAAAAAATAAAAAAATTTAATATGGCATACTATAACGAGCATACAATTCTATACCTCAATGGTGAATTTGTAAAGGCTTCCGAAGCTAAAACAGATTTTTACAGTCAGTCACTTCACTATGGATATGCTGTATTTGAAGGTATACGCTCCTACCGCACAGCTTCCGGGGCAACCAAAATTTTTAAGGCGGAGGCCCATTTTGACAGGCTGAGACGCTCGGCACTGGCACTGAACATGCCCTATACCTACAGCAGCCTTGCCCTGGAAGAGGCTACCTATGAACTCCTGCGACTCAATAACCTGCAGGACGCCTATATCCGTCCGCTGGTATACGCGCCGGCCAATATGAGTTTTAACCTGAATAAGGAATCCTTCATCGCAATTGAAGTATGGGAGATGGCTCCGTTCCTGGGCGACAAACTGCTCAGAGTGATGACTTCCGGTTTCCAGCGGCCCAATCCCCGGGGATTCCGCATCGAAGCAAAGGCCACCGGCCACTATGTGAATTCCATACTGGCCAGCCAGGAAGCCAAGGCCGCAGGATTTGACGAGGCACTGCTGACCGATATGAATGGCCAGGTAGCGGAGGGTCCGGGGGCCAATGTATTCTTTGAAAAGGATGGCAAGCTCTTTACGCCCCCGGCAGGCAATATCCTTCCCGGCATTACACGGGCCACCGTAAAGGAAATTTGTCTGGAACTGGGCATTGAGGTGGAAGAAAAATTATTTAGCGTCGAAGAACTCAAGGGTGCCGATGCGGCCTTTTTTTGCGGTACCGCCGCAGAGGTGATCGGATGGGACTCCCTTGATGAGAGCGTATTTCCGATCAAATGGAATGAGACAGTCAGCAGACGCATCCAGCTGGCCTATGGTAACCTGGTCAAAGAAAAGCAGGAGTTGCCACAGTTGGCCTGATATGATAAGATTGACCGGCCCCCGCTTATACCAGGGAGCAGGAAAGGAAAAATGAATCAACAGCTAAAACACCACCATACATGTCGAACGAATTGAACAAATACAGCAGGACATTAACCCAGGACGAAACCCAGCCTGGCGCCCAGGCCATGCTTTACGCCATTGGCTTTAAGGACGAAGATTTCAAAAAAGCCCAGGTGGGTATTGCCAGCATGGGCTGGGATGGCAACCCCTGCAACATGCACCTCAATGACCTGGCGAAATCAGTCAAGGAAAGTGTCAATAAAGAGGACCTGGTGGGCCTGATTTTCCACACCATCGGGGTAAGTGACGGCATATCCATGGGAACCGACGGCATGCGTTATTCGCTGGTCAGCAGGGACATCATTGCCGACAGCATTGAAACCAATGCGGGGGCCCAGTATTACGACGCCATTGTTACCATACCCGGATGTGATAAGAATATGCCGGGATCGATCATGGCAATGGGAAGGCTGAACCGTCCCGGGATCATGTTATATGGGGGTACCATTGCGCCTGGCCATTATAAGGGGCAGGACCTCAATTTGGTCTCCGCTTTTGAAGCGATGGGTCAAAAAATAGCCGGTCAGATGGATGAAGCCGACTTCCGGGGTATTGTCCGAAACAGCTGCCCGGGAGCCGGAGCCTGCGGTGGTATGTATACGGCCAATACCATGGCCAGCGCCATTGAAGCGCTCGGCATGAGTCTCCCCTACTCCTCCTCCAACCCGGCACTGAGCACCGATAAACAATTGGAATGCCAGGCCATGGGTGCCGCCATCCGGCTGCTGCTGGAAAAAGACATTAAGCCCAGGGACATCATGACCCGAAAGGCATTTGAAAATGCGATCACCGTAGTGATGGTTCTGGGCGGATCCACCAACGCAGTACTGCATCTTATCGCGATGGCAAAGAGCGTGGGCATTCCCCTGACCCAGGATGATTTCCAGGCCATCAGCAACAGGGTACCCGTGCTGGCTGATTTCAAACCCTCCGGAAAATACCTCATGGAGGACCTTCATCAATTCGGCGGGGTGCCTGCCGTAATGAAATACCTGCTGAAAAACGGAATGCTTCACGCAGACTGTCTTACGGTCACCGGAAAGACCCTCGCAGAAAACCTGGCTTCAGCACCTGACCTGGATTTTGACAAACAAAAGATCATCATGCCCCTTGATAAACCCCTGAAGGCAACCGGTCATCTGCAAATACTCTACGGAAACCTGGCCGAAGGCGGCAGTGTGGCCAAAATAAGCGGTAAGGAAGGGGAGCGTTTTGAAGGAACAGCACGCGTCTTTGACGGGGAGCACGAACTCATTCATGGCATCCAGTCCGGCAGGGTGCATGCGGGAGATGTGGTCGTAATCAGAAATATCGGGCCAAAAGGGGCGCCGGGTATGCCCGAAATGCTCAAGCCCACGGGTGCCATCATCGGTGCGGGTCTGGGAAAAACGGTGGCACTCATCACGGATGCCAGGTTTTCAGGCGGCACCCATGGTTTTGTGGTAGGTCACATCACGCCGGAGGCCTACGATGGCGGACTCATAGCCCTGGTGGAGGATAATGACATCATTGAAATTGATGCCACTAAAAATACCCTCACCCTGAAAGTGGATGAGGCCGTGCTGGCGGAAAGAAGAAAGCACTGGAAGCAGCCTCCGCTCAAAGCGACCAACGGGGTACTTTTCAAATACGCCAAACTGGTCAAAACAGCCGCCGACGGCTGTGTTACCGACGAATGATGCGGCTGCAGGTCTGTGGACCTTTGCCCGTTGAAAATATTAAACTTTGATTGTTCATGTCCTGGCCCCCTGCAGGGGAACAGAAAAATTTAAAATATGAATACGCTAGAAATCGCCCCCGAAAAAATCGCCCTCCCCAAGAAGCCCGCCACCCGTCCGGTCAGCGGATCGGTCGCTGTACTGGAAGCCTTTCTGGCTGAAGGGGTGGAAACCATTTTCGGTTATCCGGGTGGTGCCATCATGCCCATCTATGATGCCCTCTACGATTACCAGGAAAAACTGAAGCATATCCTGGTACGCCATGAACAGGGTGCCATCCATGCGGCCCAGGGATTTGCCCGTTCCTCCGGTAAGGTCGGTGTGGTATTTGCCACCAGCGGCCCGGGAGCCACCAACCTGGTAACAGGACTGGCTGATGCGCAAATAGACAGCACCCCGCTGGTCTGCATTACCGGTCAGGTATATGCCCACCTGCTGGGAACCGATGCCTTCCAGGAAACAGACGTAATCAACATTACTACCCCGGTCACCAAATGGAATTACCAGGTAACCGATGCCACGGAGATTCCAGCCGTGCTGGCCAAGGCCTTTTATATCGCAAAGAGCGGCCGACCGGGTCCTGTGCTTATCGATATTACCAAAAACGCCCAGTTGCAGCAATTCGAATACGAGGGTTACACTCCCTGTGACCACATAAGAAGCTACAGACCCAAACCCATCGTGCGCAAGGAATACGTAGCCCAGGCCGCCGCCCTGATCAATGAGGCCAAAAAGCCATTTGTACTCTTTGGCCAGGGTGTTATCCTGGGTAAGGCGGAAAAAGAATTCAAGGCTTTTTTGGAAAAAAGCGGCATCCCGGCTGCCTGGACCATCCTGGGACTGAGCGCCCTGCCCTCCGACCATCCCCTCAATGTGGGCATGCTGGGCATGCATGGCAATTATGGGCCCAATGTGCTGACCAACGAGTGCGATGTGCTCATTGCCGTTGGTATGCGCTTCGATGACAGGGTAACCGGCCGGCTGGACAAATATGCCAAACAGGCGAAGGTCATTCATCTTGACATTGATCCCTGCGAAATAGACAAGAATGTAAAGACCACCGTGGGAATATGGGGCGACTGCAAAGAGACCCTTCCGCTGCTTACCGAACTGGTGAATGCAAAAACCCATCCGGAATGGCTGCAGAAATTCAGGGATTACCAGGAACAGGAAAACCAGGCCGTCATCAATAAGGAACTTCGTCCGGGATCCACAGAGATGACCATGGGCGAGGTGATCAATGTCCTCAATGAGATAACCGGCGGGGATGCCATTATTGTCACCGATGTAGGCCAGCACCAGATGGTGGCCTGCCGGTACGCGAAATTCAATGAGTCCAGGAGTAATATCACCTCCGGCGGACTCGGTACGATGGGATTTGCCCTGCCTGCGGCCATCGGTGCCAAATTTGGGGCAGAAAAACGCACGGTGGTAGCCATCATCGGGGACGGAGGGTTTCAGATGACACTGCAGGAACTCGGTACCATCATGCAGAGCGGCATCGATGTGAAGATTATAATACTCAACAACCATTTTCTGGGCATGGTGCGTCAATGGCAGCAGCTCTTTCATGACAAACGCTATTCCTTCGTGGATATAGCCAGCCCGGACTTCGTGATGCTGGCCAAAGCCTACGGCATTGACGGAATGCACGTTTCCGACAGGCAGGACCTGCGGGAAGCGCTGACCACCATGCTCCTGCACCCGGCTTCCTATTTGCTGGAAGTGAAGGTTGGAAAGGAAAACAACGTTTTCCCCATGGTGCCCCAGGGATGCAGTGTTTCTGAAATAAGGCTGAGCTGATCCAATTTTCACAGGAGGGCCAATAATAAGACATGAGCACACTGACAGACATAAAATGGAATGCGAAACTCTACGACGACAAACATGCTTTTGTCTTCAAGTACGGGGAAGACCTGGTAGACATGCTGGCCCCCAGACCCGGAGAGCGCATCCTTGATTTGGGATGCGGCACCGGCTATCTCTCGGACCTGATCGCCCGCAGCGGCGCCCTGGTCACCGGCATAGACAATTCGGAGGCCATGATAGCAAAGGCCAAAGAGGCCTACCCCGAAGGTGACTTCCGGGTGATGGCTGCAACGGCCATTGCCTTTGACCAACCCTTTGACGCCGTTTTTTCCAATGCAGTCCTTCACTGGGTAACTGAAGCCCGAAAGGCAGCCGCTTCCATGGCTGGCTGTTTAAAAACCGGTGGCAGGCTGGTGCTGGAAATGGGCGGCAAGGACAATGTAGAAGGGATCGTATCTGCCACCAGGGCCGTACTTTCCAGATATGGATACCACGATCAGGCAGCCAGGGAAGTATGGTATTTTCCATCCCTTGGCCAATACGCGGAATTACTGGAGAGCCAGGGTTTTCGGATAACCTATGCTTCCCATTATGACAGGGAAACGCCTCTTCAGGATTCCAAGAATGGAATTAAGGATTGGCTGGGGATGTTTGGAGAGAACTTTTTCAGGCAAATTCCCCCCCGGGAAGACCTGGAGCCTATACTCGAAGACATTCAAACCCGGCTTCGGCCTTCCCATTTCCGGGAAGGTTGCTGGTGGGCAGATTATAAACGCCTGCGGATAGTCGCAATTAAACAACCATCTAAATAACTCCCTGTTGGGAGTCGGAGGAGCATTATGAAACAGGAATATACCATCACCGTTTACACCGAAAACCAGATCGGGTTACTCAACCGGATTGCCATTATATTTTCCAGGCGTAAAATCAATGTGGAA
This sequence comes from uncultured Bacteroidota bacterium, assembly GCA_903906365.1. Classification (GTDB taxonomy): domain Bacteria; phylum Bacteroidota; class Bacteroidia; order Chitinophagales; family Chitinophagaceae; genus Puia. The sequence goes on from CAIVKC010000049.1 coordinate 44,515, forward strand.
AGCCTCAACACATCCCCCTCGGAAATTGAAGGCATCCACCGCTTTACCATAGTAATCAATGAGGTGGAGGATGTTGTAAAGAAACTGGCCCGACAAATAGAAAAGCAGGTGGAAGTCCTAAAGGCTTATTACAATACCAATGAGCAGATCATCTGGCAGGAACTGGCCCTTTACAAGGTTCCCACCGATGTGATAGCTGAAAAGGTGAAGGTGGAAAGACTGCTCAGAGAACATGGCGCAAGGGCGGTGGTTATTCGCAAGGATTATACCGTTTTTGAGGCCACCGGGCAGCGGGAAGAAACCGACAAACTGGTGGAGGTGCTGGAACCTTACGGACTCATTGAATTTGTGCGCAGTGCAAGGGTGGCCATCATCAAAGACAGCCATGGATTTCATGAAAAGATCAAAGAATTTGAGCGGGAAAAACCCGGGGCTGAGGTCATTGAAAATGAATACCTGGACAAGCAGGCCGAGGTATTTTCGATGTAAGGAGATCCACTGTTGTACTCATGAACAAAGGGTGAGCCGGTCACCGTTAACTAAAAAAGCAAAGCCTGCCAGCCCGCAAAAAGGGGCGGCAGGTGCAGATAAATATAAAAACTAAAAAAACACAAACAAAACCAACATGGCACAATTAAATTTTGGCGGCACATTGGAAAATGTGGTAACAAGAGAAGAGTTCCCGCTGTCTAAAGCGCAGGAAGTATTGAAAAATGAAGTGGTAGCCGTTATCGGCTATGGCGTGCAGGGACCCGGACAGGCCCTGAATCAGAAAGACAACGGCATCAACGTAATTGTAGGCCAGCGTAAAAACTCAAAAAGCTGGGACAAGGCTGTCCGTGACGGTTTTGTACCTGGGAAAACCCTGTTTGATATCGAAGAAGCGCTTCAGAAGGGTACCATCATTTGCTACCTGCTCAGCGATGCAGCCCAGATTGCCCTTTGGCCCACCGTGCAAAAACACCTGACTGCCGGTAAGGCCCTGTATTTTTCACATGGCTTCGGCATTACATTCAACGAACAGACGGGTATTATCCCGCCTAAGGATGTCGATGTATTCCTGGTTGCGCCAAAGGGTTCGGGAACTTCTCTCAGAAGGATGTTCCTGCAGGGCCGCGGGCTCAACAGCAGCTATGCCATTTTCCAGGATGCTACCGGAAAGGCCAAGGACAGGGTTATCGCACTGGGTATTGCAGTAGGCAGCGGTTACCTGTTTGAAACCGATTTCCGCAAAGAAGTATATTCCGACCTCACCGGTGAAAGGGGAACCCTCATGGGAGCCATACAGGGTATATTTGCAGCACAGTACGAGGTCCTGCGCAAAAAAGGCCACAGCCCTTCAGAAGCTTTCAATGAAACCGTGGAAGAACTCACCCAGTCGCTGATGCCGCTGGTGGCTGAAAACGGCATGGATTGGATGTACGCCAATTGTTCCACCACTGCACAGCGCGGTGCCCTGGACTGGTGGAAGAAATTCAGGGACGCAACCCTGCCTGTGTTTACCGAACTATACGAGAGTGTGGCATCAGGCAAAGAGAGCCAGCGCAGCATTGATTCCAACAGTAAGGCGGATTACCGCGAAAAGCTGGAAGAAGAGCTCAAAGAACTCCGCGAAAGCGAACTCTGGCTCGCCGGCAAGACTGTCAGAAGCCTTCGTCCCGAAAACCAGAAACCCGCATAGGCGGCGATCAGCGCTCCCAACAAAGAAGTGGACGTAAAATAATTGTCTCTATATGCTTTAACCGGAGCAGCCCGACGGGTCTGCTCCGGTTAATAAACAACAACCATGAATTCATTAACACATACCAGGCCGGTACTGGAATTTCACAAAGCTGCTGAACGTCTCAAGAAAGTGGTCAACAGAACTCCCCTGACCTTTAGTCACAGCCTGTCAAAGAAATACCAGTGCAATATCTACCTGAAACGGGAGGACCTGCAGGTGGTCAGGTCCTATAAGCTGAGGGGGGCCTATAATATGATGAGCAGCCTGCCTCCCGAACAGCTGCAAAAAGGGGTAGTCTGTGCCAGCGCCGGCAACCACGCACAGGGCTTTGCCTATTCCTGCAGGAAGCTTGGTGTAAAGGGAGTGGTCTTTATGCCCATCATCACACCCAATCAGAAGGTCAGCCAGACGCGGATGTTCGGGGAAGACAAGATCGAAATCAGGCTTGTCGGGGATACTTTTGATGACTGTCAGGTGGCAGCCAAACAATTTACTGAAGACAACTCAATGACATTCATTCCGCCTTTCGATGACTACCGGATCATTGAAGGCCAGGGGACGGTGGCTGTTGAAATACTGGAAGACCTCTCCGAAGTTGATTTCCTGTTCATCCCCGTAGGGGGTGGCGGACTGGCAGCCGGTGTGGGCAGTTATTTCAGGACATTCTCTCCCTCTACCCGGACCATTGGCGTTGAGCCGGAAGGGGCCCCCTCCCTGTATGAAGCCCTGAAGGCGGGACATCCGGTAACCCTTGAAAACATTGAAAGATTTGTAGACGGCGCTTCCGTCAAAAGAACGGGCGACCTGACCTTCAGCATCTGCCGGGAGGTACTCGACGAAGTCCACCTGGTCAATGAAGGGAAAGTCTGCACAACCATCCTGAAACTATACAATGAGGACGCCATCGTTGTTGAACCGGCTGGGGCCCTTTCCATAGCCGCCCTGGACGATTTTGCCAGCCAGATCAGGGGCAAAAATGTGGTCTGTATTGTAAGCGGGAGCAACAATGACATCGACCGGATGCAGGAAATCAAGGAAAGATCACTTCAGTTTGAGGGACTTAAACATTATTTCCTGATCCGCTTTGCCCAGCGGCCGGGGGCACTCAAAGAATTTGTCAACCATGTTCTGGGCCCCAATGATGACATCGTACGATTCGAGTACATGCAAAAACACAATAAAGAAACCGGACCGGCCCTGGTCGGCATCGAACTCAAACTCAAGCAGGATTACGAAGCCCTGCTGGAGAACCTGAACAAATACCACATCAATTTCACAGAACTCAATAAGCAGGACAACCTCTTCGGATATCTTGTGTAAAAAAATGACAGTTTTGTGTCTAATTATTAGTACGTTTTATCTAAAAACGACTTTTTTTTCGTACTTTTATTCGATTGCCTACCCATATCCTTAGATATATTTCTACGAAACAGTCTTTTTATTGCAAATATTCAAATTTATAAACTAGATATGGCAAATACTGGTCTATATTCTCCTCAGTTTGAGCATGATTCCTGTGGCATTGGTTTTGTTGCAAACATCAAAAGCAATAAATCCCACCAGATCGTTTCCGACGCGCTTACCATCCTTGAAAACATGGAACACCGGGGCGCTTGCGGATGTGAGAACAATACAGGAGACGGTGCTGGCATCATGATTCAGGTGCCGCATGAGTTCTTTTTTGATGAATGCATCAAATTGGGCATCCACCTGCCGGCTTTTGGAAAATACGGCGTGGGGATGCTGTTTTTTCCCCGGGATATCCGGCTTAAAGAGGAGTGCCGGGATATTTTCAACCGTTCGGCAGAAAAGCTCGGACTGGAAATCCTGGGTTACCGGAAGGTCCCGGTGAACCCGGATGGCATTGGGCCAACCGCGCTTTCTGTAGAACCTGAGATAGAACAGGTATTTATTGCCTGCCCGGACCATATTGGCAACCCGGATGATTTTGAAAGAAAGTTATTTATCCTGCGCAATTATGCCAGTCATACCATTGACAACACGGTAAAAAAAGATGCCATCGGTTTTTACGCGGCCTCCCTTTCCTATAAGACCGTAGTGTATAAAGGGCAGCTGACCAGCCTGCAGGTGCGCAACTATTTCCCTGACCTGAGCAACAAACGCATCGTATCAGCCTATGGGCTGATACATTCCCGGTTTGCCACCAATACCTTTCCTTCCTGGAAGCTGGCGCAGCCTTTCCGGTACATAGCCCATAACGGGGAAATCAATACCCTGCAGGGAAATCTCAATTGGCTCAAGACCAGTGAAAAGGGTTTTGAATCCCCTTTTTTCTCCAAGGAAGAAATGGATATGATCCTGCCCATCATCACCCAGGGCCAGTCTGACTCCGCCTGCCTGGATAATATGATTGAGCTGCTCATCCTCTGCGGCCGTTCCCTCCCCCATGTGATGATGATGCTGATTCCGGAAGCCTGGGACGGCAATGAGCAGATGGATCCTGTGAAGAAGGCTTTTTACGAGTTCCATGCCTCCTTCATGGAGCCCTGGGACGGACCTGCTTCTATTTCCTTTACCGATGGAAAGATCATAGGCGCTACGCTGGACCGTAACGGACTGAGGCCTTCCAGGTACTGCGTAACCACTGATGACCGGGTTATCATGGCTTCGGAAACAGGGGTGTTGCCGGTTGATCCGAAGCTGATCAAGGAAAAAGGCAGGCTGCAGCCTGGTAAAATGTTCATCGTTGACCTGGAGCAGGGCAGAATCATCAGTGACGAAGAACTGAAACAGGGTATCTGTGCACAAAAACCATACGCCGAATGGCTGAACAAATATAAGATCAGGCTGGAAGAACTGCCTGAACCCAGGGTATTATTCACCCACCTGGAACACGAACAGATTTTTAAATACCAGAAGGCCTTCGGTTATTCCACCGAGGACCTGGAGACCATCATAGCCCCCATGGCCCTGGATGGCAAGGAGCCCATTGGTTCCATGGGTACGGATGTACCCCTGGCCGTGCTCAGTGACCAGCCCCAGCACATCACCAGCTATTTTAAACAGCTTTTTGCCCAGGTCACCAATCCGCCCATAGATCCCATTCGGGAACGTCTGGTCATGTCACTGGCCACCTTTGCCGGCAGCAATGGAAACCTGCTGGCCGAAGAACCCCTTGCCTGCCACAGTGTGGCGCTGAAGCACCCCGTTCTGGGCAACCATGAACTGGAAAAGATCCGAAGCATAGACACCGGTATTTTCCAGGCCAAGACCCTGCAGACCTATTTCAGGGCTGATGGCAAGCCGGGTTCACTGCAGGCAGGCCTGGACAGGCTTTGCCGTTATGCGGTGGACGCCGTGGAAGACGGTTTTGAGGTACTGATTCTTTCCGACAGGGCCATTGACTCTGACCATGCGCCCATCCCCTCCCTGCTGGCAACCGCTGCGGTCCACCATCACCTGATCCGAAAAGGGTACCGGGGACAGGTGGGCCTGATCGTGGAAGCAGGCGACGTATGGGAAGTCCATCATTTTGCCTGCCTCATCGGGTTTGGGACCACCGCAGTAAATCCTTACCTGGCGCTCTCCTCCATTCGTGACATGAAACTCAGCGGCAAACTGGAAACAGACATGGATGCCGAACAACTGAAGAAAAATTATATCAAGGCTGTCAATGACGGTCTGCTGAAGGTATTTTCCAAAATGGGAATCTCCACCCTGCAGTCCTATCAGGGGGCCCAGATCTTTGAAATCATCGGACTCAATAAGTCCGTGGTCAATAAATATTTCACAGGGGCTACCTCCCGCATTGAAGGGATGGGACTGGATGAAATTGCCAGGGAGACCCTGGCCAAGCATTTCCTGGCATTCAGCAGCAAGGCCATACCCGTCCAGCGCCTGCCGGCGGGTGGAGTCTACCAGTGGAAAAGAAAAGGTGAATTTCATTTATTCAATCCCCAGACCATTCACCTGTTGCAGTATTCCACCAAGATGAATGACTATGCCACATTTAAAAAATATTCCAAGCTGGTCAATGACCAGAGCGAAAAGGCTGCCACGCTGAGAAGTCTTTTCGCATTCAAGCCCAACCGGAACTCCATACCCATCGATGAGGTGGAACCCGCCGAAAAGATATGGAAACGCTTTGCTACAGGAGCCATGAGTTTTGGTTCCATTTCCCACGAAGCCCATTCCACCCTGGCCATCGCCATGAACCGGCTGGGGGCAAAAAGCAATACCGGGGAGGGCGGTGAAGATGAACTGCGTTACGAGCCCCTTCCCAACGGGGATTCCATGAGGTCTGCCATTAAGCAGGTGGCATCCGCCAGATTTGGTGTCACCAGTTATTACCTGACCATGGCCAATGAATTGCAGATTAAAATGGCTCAGGGAGCCAAGCCCGGAGAAGGCGGTCAGCTGCCCGGCTATAAAGTGGATGAATGGATCGGCAAGGTCCGGCATTCAACCCCCGGTGTTGGACTGATATCGCCGCCGCCCCACCATGACATCTATTCCATTGAGGATCTGGCCCAGCTCATTTTTGACCTGAAAAATGCCAACCGCGAGGCACGCATCAGTGTCAAACTGGTATCCAAGGCTGGCGTGGGAACCATCGCCGCCGGTGTGGCCAAGGCCAAATCCGATGTCATCCTGATTTCAGGAAGCGACGGGGGAACGGGCGCTTCACCCATCAGTTCCATCAAGCATGCAGGGCTTCCCTGGGAACTCGGCCTGGCCGAATCCCACCAGACCCTGGTGAAAAATAAATTACGCAGCCGGGTCGTCCTGCAGACTGACGGCCAGCTCAAGACCGGCAGGGACATCGCCATTGCCACCCTGCTGGGCGCCGAGGAATGGGGTGTGGCCACCGCAGCGCTGGTCGTGGAAGGCTGTATCATGATGCGCAAATGCCATATGAATACATGCCCGGTGGGTGTAGCCACCCAGGATCCGGAATTACGCAATCGGTTTACCGGTGATCCGGACCATGTGGTTAACCTCTTTAAATTCCTCACCCAGGAATTGAGGGAAATCATGGCCGAACTGGGCTTCCGGACCATCGACGAAATGGCGGGCCAGGTGGACTGTTTGACAGTGCGCGAAAATATCAGCCATTGGAAATACAAAAAGCTGGACCTCTCTTCCATACTCTACAAAGAACCCGCGTCCCTGTATACCGGCCTGCACAAGCTCGAAGAGCAGGACCATGGCCTCAGTGATGTGCTGGACTGGAAACTGCTTAAGGCAGCCGCTCCTGCCCTGGAAGGCAAGTCAAAAGTCTTTGCAGAATTCAATGTGCGCAATACAGACAGGACCATTGGGACCATTCTCAGTAACGAGATATCCAAAAAATACCAATCCAAGGGATTGCCGGCCGAAAGCATTCACTTCAAATTTACGGGAACGGCCGGTCAGAGTTTCGGTGCTTTCAACACCCATGGGGTCACCCTGGAACTGGAGGGGGATGCCAATGACTATTTTGGCAAGGGCTTGTCGGGTGCCAGGCTGATTGTTTATCCATCCCAAAATGCCGGATTTATCCCGGAAGAAAATATCATTATTGGCAACGTGGCCTTCTACGGGGGGACCTCGGGAGAGTCCTTTATACGCGGGAAAGCAGGTGAAAGATTCGGTGTACGTAATTCAGGCGTGAATGCGGTGGTGGAGGGGGTAGGTGACCATGGCTGTGAGTACATGACAGGGGGAAGGGTGGTGATCCTGGGAGACACCGGTCGCAACTTCGCCGCAGGGATGAGCGGAGGCATTGCCTATGTATATGATGTCAACGCCCGGTTTGCTTCCATGTGCAACCCTGAAATGGTCGACCTGGACCCCGTGGGAGAGGATGACATCAGTGAACTCAAGGATCTGATCAGCCGGCATTACCTGTTCACAGGAAGCACGGTGGCTGAATTTGTGCTGGATGATTTTGATAATCAGCTAAAAAACTTTGTGAAAGTATTTCCGAAGGATTATAAAAAAGTGCTAAAGGACAAAAAGGGGAAATCAGCCATAAAAAGCTAAAGGGTTTCCTGAAGGGTTTTCCTTCCTCCTGGCTTTAAGCCGGCTGGGGGATACTCGATAAAAAGTTCGTTCATCATTAAAGAATCAGAGATAATGGGAAAACCAACCGGATTTTTGGAATTCACCCGGGAGCTACCGGGCAAACGTCCAGTAGAGGAAAGAAAACAGGATTACAAGGAATTTGTAAGCCCCTATTCCGCCGAACAACTCAACCACCAGGCGGCAAGGTGCATGAATTGCGGGGTTCCCTTTTGTCACCATGGATGTCCGCTGGGCAATGTAATACCCGAATTCAATGATGCTGTTTACAAACAGCAATGGGAGGAGGCTTATGAGATACTTTCTGCCACCAATAATTTTCCGGAATTTACCGGAAGGATATGTCCCGCCCCCTGCGAAAGCAGTTGTGTGCTGGGAATCAACCAGCCGCCGGTGGCTATAGAAGAAATCGAAAAGCATATCATCGAAATTGCCTTTGATAAGGGTTTTATCAAAGCATCCAAACCGAACCTGCGGACCGGCAAGAAGATAGCCGTTATCGGTTCGGGCCCTGCCGGACTTGCAGCGGCCGCACAACTCAATTATGCTGGTCACCAGGTTACGGTCTTTGAAAGGGATGATGCACCCGGCGGGCTGCTTCGTTACGGGATCCCTGATTTCAAGCTGGAAAAATGGGTCATTGACCGCAGGATACGCCTGATGGAGGAAGAAGGCGTTGTATTCAGGTGCAATGCGCATGTGGGTGTAAATACCGGGATCAATGACCTGCTCAGGGAATACCATGCCATTGTGCTGGCCATTGGTTCCACCATTCCCCGCGACCTTCCTGTACCCGGCAGGGAACTGCATGGGGTTCATTTTGCCATGGAATTCCTCAAACAACAAAATAAGCGGGTTAGTCAGCGGCCGGTGGAGGGCGATGACATTTTTGCCACCGGTAAGCATGTCGTGGTGATCGGAGGGGGAGACACCGGCAGCGATTGCGTTGGCACCTCCAACCGACAGGGAGCGGCCTCGGTAACCCAGTTTGAGCTGATGCCCCGGCCCGCTGAATCCAGGACCCCGTTCATGCCCTGGCCCACCTATCCGATGATCCTCAAGACCTCCTCTTCCCACGAAGAAGGCTGTGATCGGGACTGGGCGGTGGCCACCAAGGAATTTGTCGGCGATGATAAAGGAAACCTCAAAAGTCTCCGGACCGTCCGGCTGGAATGGAAATTCACCGAGGATGGAAAACCCGCACAGTTCGTGGAAGTTCCCGGGACCGAACAGGAAATACCCTGCCAGCTGGCATTGCTGGCCATGGGTTTTGTACACCCTCAGCATGAAGGACTGGTCAATGAGTTGGATATTGAACGTGACAGCCGTGGAAATATACGGGCCACGGAAAAAGAATACCAGACCAATATTGCCAAGATTTTTGTAGCCGGGGATGCCAGAAGGGGTCAGTCCCTGGTCGTCTGGGCCATCAGTGAGGGAAGGGAATGCGCCAGAAAAGTGGATGAGTACCTGGTCTCCTATTCCCTGCTGGAATCAAAAGACAAAAGTTTAATTGCACTTTGATATAAATTAGGACACAGAGCCGAATTTTATTCATATTATAAAAGCCATTCATACGTGAATGGCTTTTATGTTTTATCCAATAAATA
>CAIVKC010000050.1 GCA_903906365.1 uncultured Bacteroidota bacterium
AAGGTCCCAAGGGTTCGGCTGTTCGCCGATTAAAGTGGCACGTGAACTGGGTTCAGAACGTCGCAAGACAGTTCGGTCCCTATCTGTGATGGGCGTAAGTAAATTGAGTGGACATGACCTTAGTACGAGAGGACCGGGTCGTACGTACCGCTGGTGTATCTGTTGTGCCGCCAGGTGCAGTGCAGAGTAGCTATGTACGGGCAGGATAAACGCTGAAAGCATCTAAGCGTGAAACCTTCCACAAGATGAGTTTACTTTTAAGGGTCGTCAGAGACTATGACGTTGATAGGCTATAGGTATAAAACTGGTAACAGTAAAGCCGAGTAGTACTAATTGCCCGTATGCTTTAATTTTTTTTTACTTGTTATTACAACTTCCCAATATGTAATTGTATTAAGGATGCATTTACTGCATCTTACATTCTTATGGTGGTTTTGCCGAGGGTGTTCACCTCTTCCCATACCGAACAGAGAAGTTAAGCCCCTCATGGCCGATGGTACTGCACCACAATGCGGGAGAGTAGGTAGCTGCCATATTCATTGAAGCCCCGGATTTTATCCGGGGCTTTTTTTATTTTATACCCCGCCTGCATTTTTTCTTCCTTCTTCACTAGCTTTGTCTCCCTGCATGCGTCAGGCCCAAAAAATTTCTTTTATGAGACAAACGTATATCCTGATATTACTGCTTCTCCCTTTTTTGCAGCATCCCGTTTACGCCCAGGATAAGGAGACTGGCTGGACATCCCTTTTTGACGGGAAGACACTCAATGGCTGGAAAAGACTGGCCGGGTTCGCCGATTACCGGGTAGAGAACGGCAGTATCGTAGGAACCACGGTAGCCGGCTCCTCCAATAGCTTCCTGGTCACTGATAAAATTTATGGGGATTTTGTACTGGAGCTCGACGCCAGGGTAGATGATACCAGTTTTAATTCCGGGATCCAGGTCCGCAGCCACTATGATCCCCAGGGTCACGCAGGAAAAGGCCTGGTGTATGGCTGTCAGTTCGAGATCGATCCTTCCTCCCGGGGCTGGTCCGGCGGTATTTACGATGAGGGCAGGAGAGACTGGCTTTATACCGGATCCCTGCATCGCCATGAGGGCAACAATTTTAGCACCGGATACTACCACCATATCCGGATTGAATGCCTTGGCCATGAAATGAAAACATGGATTGACCAGGTACCGGTGGCCTACCTGGTGGATACCCTGGACAAAGATGGCTTTATCGGGCTGCAGGTCCATGCAATCTCCAGGCCGCAGGACGCCGGCCGTAAGGTATATTTCAAAAACATCCGCATTCATCAGGCTCCTTTTGTATCCATGCCCTTTCCTCCCGGAATCTATGTGCGCAATAATATTCCCAATTACCTGTGCCCCTATGAACTGTCCAGTCAATGGAAACTCCTTTTTGATGGTCATTCGAACCTGGGCTGGAAGGGTGCCTATAAAGATGCTTTCCCCGAACAGGGTTGGCAAATCCAGGACGGCCTGCTTACCGTACTTGCTTCACAGGGAAAAGAAGGGGGCAACGGCGGCGATATTGTTACCAGGGAACAGTACAAGGCCTTTGACCTGTCTTTTGAATTCAGGCTAACCCCGGGTGCCAACAGCGGGGTCAAATATTTTGTCACCCTTCAGGAACACAATCCGGGATCTGCCATTGGCCTGGAATACCAGCTGCTCGATGATTCTGTCCATCCCGATGCCAAACTGGGCCGGGATGGGGACCGGACACTGGCATCCCTCTATGACCTGATCCGGGCAAACAAGCCAGCACGCTTCATCCATCCCATCGGGGAGTGGAATTACGGAAGGATTGTAGTTTATCCCAGCAATCATGTCGAACATTACCTCAATGGCATCAAAGTACTGGAATACGAAAGGGGATCAGAGGAATTCCGGAAACTCGTGGCCATTTCCAAGTATAAGATATGGGACCATTTCGGAGAGGCCCTGCAGGGCCATATACTCCTGCAGGACCATGGCAATGAGGTCAGTTTCCGAAGTCTTAAAATAAGGATCCTTCCCTGAAGCCCCTATGATTTTGCCGCTGCGGGCCGGACTTAAAATCCCTGGCCTGAAATATCATACGATAGGCTCCCAGTTCTTTTCATAGGTTCTTCTCCAAAGTCCCATGGCTTCCGGATCCTGGAGTATGTGTCCATTTTTAGGGTCACAATGAAGAGATCTTCCCGTCCTTTGGGAGATATTGGCCAGGTGGCAGAGCAATACCGATTTGCTGGCATCATCCACCGGGGAATGCAAAGAGGCCTCACCGCGAACGGCCTGGATGAAATTATCAAAATGGTATAAATCCAGATTGCCGGTGGCGCTGACCGGATTGGCCGGATCGGCCACTGTATCAGGATTTACCTGCCTGATGATTTTATTGTTTTCGTCATATATTTTATAGTCTCCGCCTCCCAGATTTACCAGGGAGCCCTTGTCGCCGTATATAATGAACCCCCTGCCTGATCCTTCCACCGGATAGTTGTTGCAACTTCTGCCCTCCCAGCTGATGGCAACGGAGGGTCCGAATTCAAAGGTGGCGACCTGGGTATCAGGGGTTTGCCAGTCATCGCTGAAAGCATACCGTCCGCCGGCCGAGCTTACCCGGCTGGGGTAATCCACCCCGAGAAACCACCGGCAGCAGTCGATCTCATGGGTCCCGTTGTTGCAGGCTTCCCCGGTTCCCCAATGCCAGAACCAGTGCCAGTTATAGTGAACCAGGTTATCCTGGAAATCCTTGCGGGGCGCCGGCCCCTGCCAGAGTTCGAAATCAAGTCCCGGGGGAGGAGGCACTTTCCTGCCATAGCCGATGGACTTACGATTGTTGGTATACCATGCTTTGGCAAAATAAGGCTTGCCGATGGCCCCCTCCCTGACCCTTTTTACGGCTTCCATCAGGGTGGGCATGGAACGGCGCTGGTTACCCATCTGTATGTGTTTTCCATACTTGTGCAATGCTTGGGTAAGCAGCTCCCCCTCATAGGGATTCTGGCCGCATGGTTTTTCAACATATACATGCTTGTTATGCTGCACACCCAGGATGGCTGCCGGGGCATGCCAGTGATCGGGTGCCGCTATGATGAGGGCATCAAAATCCCCTTTTTTGACCAGTTCCCTGATATCCTTTACTACGGTGGGTTTCCTGGGGGCATCCTTCAAAGCCTCCAGGCCATGTTGGATGGCCGTGTCTTCCACATCGCAGATATAGGCAACTTCCACATTGGGCAAACGGGAAAAACAACCGGCCAGGTAGGAACCGCGGCTGTTGACCCCCATCACAGCCACGGTGACTTTATTGCTGGGCGCATTTCTTCCAAATAGGGGGAAATTCAGAATGGTGACCCCCGCCGAGGCCAGGGTGGCATGCTTCAGGAATTTTCTTCTGTCCATTGAAAAGGGTTTTCTCAAATATAAACAGAAATACCATGAAGCAGATTACAAGTTAGCCGCCAGCTCATGAGCGGCCAGTGGGCAACTAATATTTTACATTGATTTTTTTACCCCCTTGCCTAAAATGCATACATTGGGCCTACTTCAAAAACAACTGATTATGCTAATGCCCCTGATGGGAAAAAAATCCCTGTTATGTAAGGTCCTGCTGTTACTCATGGCGGGATTATTTCAATTGAAGGCCCCGGCCCAAAAAAAGAACAATGCTCCTGCGCCCGCGGCCGCTGAGGTCTTCAGTAAGAAATTATATTCCGGTTTGAAATGGCGCTGTATCGGACCCTTCAGATCGGGCAGGAGCCTGGCCGTTACCGGGGTTGTTGGAGACCCTATGGTCTATTATGCAGGACTGGAAGGGGGCGGGGTATGGAAATCCACCGACGGGGGAAATACCTGGCTCAGTGCATCTGATTCCAATTTCAAATCCTCTTCAGTGGGCGCGCTGGCCGTGTCAAAGTCAAATACCAATATTGTTTATGCAGGGATGGGTGAAGCAGAAATGCGCAATAATATTTCTTTTGGGGACGGGGTATATAAATCCACCGATGCCGGAAAGAGCTGGAAACATATGGGCCTGGAAAAATCCTATGCCATCGGGACCATCGCCGTGGATCCGCAGAATGCTGATATCGTCTATGCGGCCGCGATGGGAAAGATATTTGGCGCCAACAGGGAACGCGGGCTCTACCGCTCCCGGGATGGCGGTCTCAACTGGCAGCTTGTTTTGAGCCAGGGGGACTCCACCGGCTGCGTGGATGTCAAAATCGACCCCAATAACCCCCTGGTCCTCTATGCCTCCATGTGGAAAGCAAACCGGACCCCGTATTCATTGAGCAGCGGGGGAACAGGAAGCGGCCTGTATAAGTCAGAGGACGGGGGAAACACCTGGAAGCTGATTTCCCAAAATCCCGGCATGCCCAAGGGGATGTCCGGTAAAATCATTTGCACGGTGTCCCCGGTGAACTCCCAGCGTCTGTGGGCGGTGGTGGAAAACCAGCACGGGGGGGTCTTCCGGTCTGAGGATGGCGGTGCCAACTGGAGCCTGGTCAGTACCCAAAACGACCTGACACAGCGTCCATGGTACTTCAGCCAGATATTTGCAGATACCCGCAACGAAAATACCCTGTATATCCTGAATGTGGAATTTTTCAAATCCATCGACGGCGGGGTGACCTGGTCCAGGGTGTCCAACCGGCACGGAGACAACCACGATATGTGGATCAACCCAAACAATGCCAGCAACTGGATCATGGGCGATGATGGCGGGCCCCAGGTGACTTTTGACGGAGGCAGGAATTTCACGGACATCGATCTGCCAACCGCCCAATTCTACCATGTCAACCTGGACAATGCCTTTCCCTACAATGTGTATGGCGCCCAGCAGGACAACAGCAGCATCCGGATCGCGAGCCGCACCGGGGATTTTACCATCGGTATCCGTGACTGGTATCCGGTGGCAGGCGGCGAAGCCGGCTACATTGTCCCGGATCCCACCAACCCTGATATAACCTTTGGCGGTGAATACGATGGGCAACTGACCACCTACAATAAGAAGACCGGCCAGTACCGCGCTGTATCGCCGGACCCGGAATTGCACCAGGGTGCGGGTGCCGAGGACTATAAGTACCGGTTCGCCTGGACCTATCCCATTGCTTTTTCCCCGCATAACCCCAAAATGATCTATGCGGGTTCAAATTATGTGCTTCGTTCCACCGACGGCGGCCAGAACTGGCAGGCCATCAGCCCTGACCTGAGCAGGCATGACCCCAAGACCCTTAAGCCCAGCGGCGGACCCATTACCCTGGATAATACCGGAGCAGAAGTATATGCAGACGTATTCGCCTTTGCCGAATCCCCGCTGAAGCAGGGGGTACTATGGGCCGGTTCAGATGACGGCCTGGTGCATGTCAGTGTGGATGATGGGAAGAACTGGGCCGATGTTACGCCGCGCGGACTGCCTGAATGGGCCATGATCAGCTATGTGGAACCTTCGCATTTTGATGCCGCCACCTGCTACCTGTCAGCGACCCGTTATAAGAGCGATGACAACAGGCCTTATGTATTCAAAACCACTGATTATGGCAGGAACTGGATACAGATCACCAACGGCCTTCCCGAAAACACCTACAACCGCTGCATCCGGGAAGATCCCAACCGCAGGGGACTGTTGTATTGCGGACTGGAGACCGGCATCTATGTTTCCTTTGATGACGGAGCCCACTGGCAAAGCCTGCAACTGAACCTGCCCAACACCCCCGTACATGACATTCAGATACAGATGAGGGAAAAGGACCTGGTGATAGCCACTCATGGACGTTCTTTCTGGGTACTGGATGATATCACCCCCCTGTACCAGTTGTCCGATGAAGTGGCCCGGTCCAGTGCCTGGCTGTACAAACCGCGCCATGCTTACCGCACCCCGGGTGGTTATATCGAAGACCCTACGGTGCAGGAAGGCCAGAATGCGCCCAATGGGGTTATCATTCGATATTATTTAAATTCCAAACCAGACAGGGAAGTCAAATTGAAATTTTTTAGTCCTGCCGGTGACAGCATTATTGCCTATTCAAACCTAAAAGATAATAAGGGAGAACCGGTGAAGATATCCCGCGATTATTACGAAAGCAAGGCCAAACGCCCGGGCCTGCTGGCCATAGACTCCGGCATGAATGCTTTCGTATGGGACTTACGGTATCCTGCAGCCAAAGGCGATACCAGCGCCACTTTTGAGGGGAGCCTCGAGGGGCCCCTGGCCGTACCGGGAACCTACCAGGTGCGTCTTTGCCTGGGAGATTCCGTAGTGCAGACCCAGTCCTTTGAAGTCTTCAACGACCCCCGCAGCAACTTCACCACGGCCGACCTGACCGAACAGTTCGAGCTGGCCCAGCAGGTGCACGGCAAGCTCAATGAAGTGGGTAAGGCCAACCGCCAGATCCGTTCCGTACGCGCGCAGCTCAATGGATTTCTGGAAAGCTTTGAGGATTCAATCCAATCAGCCCCTTTCCGGAAATCAGCCAGGCCAATCGTTGATTCCCTCACCGCCATTGAAGATGTCCTGCACAACAGTAAAATAGTTGCCGGAGAGGACAACCTGCGTTTCCCCATGCGGCTTGAAGAGAAACTCAGCGCACTGAACGCCGCGGTCATAGGGGCTGACGCCAAACCGACCACCGCGATGCATGATTCCTACCAATCGCTGGCCGGAAGAATCGATGTACAACTGAAGAAATTAAAGGACATCCTGGATAATAAGATTCCGGCCTTTAACGAAATGGCCAAAACAAAACAAAAGGCGGTCATCGATATCAAGGCCAAAGAATGACATGTCTTTCCTGTATTTACGACAAGCCCCGCCCCATCAGCGGGGCTTGTTGATTAACAGGGCGGGATCCTCCTGCCGGGTCAGTGACCTGTTTGGAGGTTCTCCCTACTCCAAAACACCCATGTCCCAACCCGGATTAAGGTCGGCTCTTTCCTAAGGCTTACTGTGATAAACCTCCTGGCCGTTTATGACGGTACGTAGTACCCGAATATCCCGGATCTTTTCGGGGGCTATTTCAAAGAGGTTGTCGGATAAAACCACAAAATCCGCCAGCATGCCCGATTTCAGCTGACCCAGCCTGGTTTCCTGGAACCCTCCATAGGCATTGGAGCTGGTGTAGCACCTCAGGGCCTGCTCTACCGAAATTTTTTCATCCGGGAACCATCCCTGCGGGTTTTTGTCATCCAGGGTCCTGCGGGTGACGGCCGCGTAAATGCCTGCCACCGGGTCCAGCGGAGCGACCGTCCAGTCGGATCCGAAGGTGACTGTGGCTCCGTGTGCCAGGAGGCTCTTAAATGCATAGGTACCCTTTAGCCGCTGACTGTCCAGCCGCTTGAAAGCCCATTTGCCATCGTCAATGGCATGGTAGGGCTGCATGGAGGCGATTACCTGCAGGGAGGCGAACCGTGCAATAGCCGCGGCCGTCAGGTGCTGGGCATGTTCCACCCGGAAGCGGTGGTCCTTACCGGGATTGTTTTGACCGGCCTGTTCATAGACACCCAAAATAAAATCGTTGGCCCGGTCCCCAATGGCATGGGTGGCGACCTGCAGGCCGGCTGCGTCGGCAGCCAGGATCCATTGTCTCAATAGAGTGGTATCTGTTACCTGCAGCCCGGTTTTGCCCGGCGCATCCAGGTAGGGCTGGTAAAACCAGGCGGTGGTGGAACCGAGCGACCCATCCACAAACGCTTTCAGTCCGCCCCAGCGGATACGCTCATCACCCCGCCCCTCCTTTTTGACCAGGGAATCCAGTCTTTTCCAGGTGCTGATGGGAACAAAGGAATAGATTCTCAGTTGCAGCCGTCCGTCCTGCCTGGCCTGCCGGTAGGTGGCCAGGTCCAGCCAGCCTCCGTAACTGCCCATATCGTGTACCTGCGTCACGCCATGTTTAAAGGCATGCAGCTGGGCCCTTTTCAGGCTTTCCTCCAATTCTTGCCGGCTGGGTCCTGGAATGACCTTTCCCACCAGGTTCATGGCCTCATCTTTCAATACCCCGGTCGGTTCACCACTGAGGGCATCCCGCACGATTTCCCCGCCAGGGGGATTGGGTGTCTTTGAATCAATTCCCGCCAGCCGGAGGGCGATGGAATTGACTAGGACCATATGACCGTCATAGCGGCTGACGAACACCGGGTGGTTTTTGCAAACGCTGTCAATCCAATACCGGGTGGGTAGCACCCCGCCAAAGGCCTCGTGGTCCCAGTCTCCGCCCTGTATCCATTGATTGGCCGGACTGTTTTGGGCAAAGGCCCGCACCACGGCAATAAAATCTTTCTGGGATTTTACCTGCCTCAGGTCAATACTTGCCAGCTGATAACCCCCGCCCAGAAAATGGGTATGGTTATCGATGAATCCGGGAACAACCATCCTGCCCCCCAGGTCGATTACTTCCGTATGCGGGCCCTGGTAGGGGCTGTAATCCACCCCGGCAAACAGGATGGTGCTGTCTTTAACGGCCAGCGACGTAACCCGTTCGTTGGAGCTGTCCCCCGTCCAAATTTTTGCGTTGATGTAAATGCGGTCGGCCCTGGTTTGCCTCGAACAGGAATACAGCATGGCGAGAATCACCAGCACGAAATACGTTTTTTTCATAATTTGAATTGTTACTTTTTTAGGGGAATGAGGGGGAACTGCACCCGACACCAATTACCCGGATAATTTCCTACGCCGGAACCGGGTCAGCCGGGATGGGCGCCCTTTCCGTGCAGGCGCGAAGGTTTGGGTTTTCCGACCAGCGGGATCAAAACCGAGGGCACTGTCGGCATGTCCTTTCCGGGCGAAGGGCCGGTAATAAAAAATCCTTCCGGAAGGGAAGGATTTTAAACAAAGATATATTGATTTACAATTAATAATCCCTGTCGTAACCGCCACCACCGCCGCCGCGGTTGAAGCCACCTTTTTTATAACCGCCGCCGCCGCTTCCGCCGCTGCCGCCGCTACCAAAGCTTCTCTTCTTGAATCCACCACCGCCGCCGCCTTGCTGCTTGGGCTGTGATTCGTTCACGATGATCTTACGTCCAAGAACTTCCTGGTCATAAAGAGCTGTGATAGCCGCCTGGGCTTCGCCGTCGTCTTCCATTTCCACAAAACCGAAACCTTTGCTCCGGCCGGAAACTTTGTCTTTAACAATTTTGGCAGACGCAACGGTGCCATGCTGTTCAAAAAGATTTCTAAGATCCTCATCGGTCATTTGCCAGGAGAGGTTGCCTACGTAAATGTTCATTGTAAAAAAAAATTAAAAATGAAAAAAACACACTCAACGATACCATTGCTAGGATGAACTGAGGAACTAATTTAAAGGAAGCTGCGACAGAACACGCTATAACTAATAATAGAAGAGCTTCTGTAAAGATAGGGATTTTTATTACTTATGGAAATTTTGTCCCCAAAACTGAAAAATAATGCACAAATGGCATTTTTGGCCGTTTTTAGGGCATTTTGAGCCTTGTACAGGGGGGGGCACAAAAAAAAGCCCGTGACATAAATATCACGGGCTTGATAGCTTTGGCGGGCAGATGGCCTATTCGGCGCTGACTTCGAATTCGACTTCGGTTTCATTACCGTGGCCAAAATCAATTTTTGCCTTATGGGTGCCCAGTTCTTTGACTTCGTCAATGATATGAATGCGGCGGCGGTCAATTTCGTACCCCTTCTGGTCGCGGATGGCACGGGCGATCTGAACGGAAGTAACGCTGCCGAAGATCTTTCCGCTGGTACCGGCTTTTGCACCGATTTTGAGCGGGGAAGCCTTAAGCACCTCGATGACCTTGTTGATCTCTGCGAGTAACTTTTCTTCCTTCTTCTTGAGCTGTTTCATCCTTTCATCCAACTGCTTGAGGTTGGAAGGATTGGCTTCCACAGCAAGTTTCCGGGGAATCAGGAAGTTGCGGGCGTAACCATGCTTGACGCTTACTTTTTCGTGGGCCGCGCCTAAATTATCCACATCTTGTATTAGAATGATTTCCATGATTTCCTCCTTTACTTTAAAAGGTCAGTTACATACGGCAATAACGCCATTTGACGGGCTTTCTTAACCGCATCGGAGACCTTGCGCTGGTATTTCAGCGAATTGCCGGTAATGCGGCGGGGCAACATTTTACCCTGCTCGTTCAAAAATTTTTTCAGAAACTCCGCGTCCTTATAATCAATGTACTTGATGCCGTACTTCTTGAAGCGGCAGAATTTTTTGGCGCGTTTCTCCGGCTTTATGGCCGTGAGATACTTGATTTCATTTGGTTTTGCCATGATTATGCCTCCACTTTTTCGGTTCCGGTAGATACGCCGCTTCTCTTTCTGCCATTGTACTCGACGGCGTATTTATCGAGTTTTGTGGCCATAAACCGTAAAATAGTTTCATCCCGGAGAATCTGGATTTTCAGCTTCTCATTGAAGTCGGATGGCGCACTGTATTCCAGAACCCAGTATAAACCGGTCGTTTTTTTCTGGATTGGATACGCCAGTGATTTAAGACCCCAGGGATTTTCGTGCACCACTTTTCCTCCGTTTTCTTTAACCAAGGAAGTGAATTTTTTCTGGGCGGCTTTATAGTCCTCCTCAGATAGCACAGGGGTAAAAATCACCATCAATTCGTAATTGTTCATGATCCCTGTTTTTTTAGTAAAAAATAATTGTTTATCCCGGTCCAAAGGCCTGCCCGACATGATGGCCGGTCAGTTTTGTCTGCGGGGCTGCAAAGGTAGGGTATTCACCCCAAAGGGCAAAAGGAAGGCGGAAAAAGAATTAAATTAAGCAAACCCGGCAGTTTAACCGCATAGGCCGGGCGGGGGGAAGCGCATCCAACCCCGGTATTTTCCCAAGGGATTTGCCAACCTGTCAGCCTGCTTTAAATGGCATTTATTTTGCACATTGCCCTGAAAACAAGTAAACTATGCAAAAAGGAGCCATACGTGTACAAACCGAGAACATCTTCCCCATCATTAAGAAATTCCTTTACAGTGATCACGAGATATTTATACGTGAACTGATCAGCAACGCGGTGGATGCCACCCAGAAGCTCAAAACCCTGTCCTCCATCGGGGAGGCCAAGGGGGACCTGGGGGACCTGTCGATCCGTATCAGCCTGGATGCGGCCAAAAAGACCATTACCATCTCAGATATGGGTATCGGCATGACCGCCGAAGAAGTGGACAAGTACCTCAATCAGGTAGCTTTGTCAGGTGCCGAAGAGTTTGTCAACAAATACAAAGGCCAAAATGAGAACAATATCATCGGCAAGTTCGGGCTGGGCTTCTATTCCGCCTTCATGGTCTCCGAAAAAGTGGAGGTCATCTCCAAAAGCTACCGCCCGGATGCGCAGGCCGTCAGGTGGGAATGCGACGGCAGCCCTTCATTCAGCCTGGAAGATACCGACAGGGAGGGCAGGGGAACTGACATTGTGCTCCACATCAACGAGGACAGCCGGGAATTTCTGGAACCCTACCGAATCAAGTCCATCCTGGAAAAATTCTGCAAATTCCTGCCGGTACCCATCTACTTCCAGGATGTTGCCGAAGAAAAAAAGGAAGGAGAAGAAGCCAAACCGGTTAATAACACCAGTCCGATCTGGGTCCGGAAGCCCGCTGAATTGACAAAAGAGGATTACGAAAAATTCTATAAGGAGCTTTACCCTTTTGGCGAGCCCCCCCTTTTCTGGATTCACCTAAATGTGGATTATCCCTTTAATCTTACCGGTATCCTGTATTTCCCTAAAATCAAGCAAAGCTATGAGATCCAAAAAGACAAGATCCAGCTTTACAGCAACCAGGTTTTTGTGACAGATGAGGTCAAAGACATCGTGCCTGAGTTTTTGATGCTGCTGCACGGCGTCATTGACAGTCCCGACATACCCCTCAATGTAAGCCGCAGTTATCTGCAGGGGGATCCCAACGTTAAAAAAATCAACAATCATATCACCAAAAAAGTGGCCGACAAACTCGAGGAGATATTTAACCGGGAAAGGCCTGAATTCGAACAGAAATGGGAGAGCCTGGGCCTGTTTGTAAAATACGGTATGATGACCGATGATAAATTCCTGGAAAAGGCCAACCGTTTTCACATTATGGAAGACGCCGATGGCAGCCGGTTTTATACCCTGGAGGAATACCGGTCTGAGACGGAAGCCCACCAGAAAAATAAAGAGGGCAAACTGGTGATACTCTATACTACGAACCCCGTTCAGCAGGATGCTTATATCCAGCAGGCCAAGGCCCGTGGCTATAAGGTGGTTAAGCTGGAAACCCTCGTGGATGCGGGCTTTATCAACCAGATGGAAATGAAATGGGAGCAAGTTCATTTCACCAGGGTGGACAGTGAGATCGTCGATAACCTGATCGATAAGCAGGACGCCACCGGCAGCGTACTGGGCCAGGAAGAGGAGGAGAAACTCAAGTCCCTGTTTTCCCTGGAAGTGCCTTCATTGCATATTTCCGTTGAAATCAAAGGCCTCAGCCCTGACTCTCCCCCGGTGGTAGCCACCCGGCCGGAGTTTATGCGCCGCATGAAGGACATGTCGGCCATGAGTGGCCCGATGGGAAGCTTTTATGCCAACATGCCCGATGAAGTGACCCTGACCGTCAACGGGAACCACCCTCTTTACCAGCAGCTGCTCAAAGAAGAGGACAGGGTAAAGCAGGAAAAGGTCGTTCACAACCTGGCCGACCTGGCCCTGTTGTCACAGGGGCTGCTGAAAGGCAATAACCTGACCTCCTTTATTAACAGGAGCATCGAATTAATAGGCGGGGAAAACAAAACGCATATCATCGTATAATCCTTTGGATGAGATGCCATCAGCAAGGCCTGGGGACTGTAAGGGTCCCCAGGCCTTTTATATGCCGGGCCCTTGTCAGCAGGGAGGAGTCTTTTCAAATGGGACCCAGGGCCATCTGATTTTCGGGTGTTTCCACGGATCTTTCCCGGGCGGGCAAAGGGGATTCATTCTTCAACCTGGAACTGCAGGATCACGGCTTCCAGGTATTCCATCTTTTTAACATGATAAATCACCCTGAATCCTTCGTCCAAAAACAGCTGCTGGTAAACGGGGTTTGCATATAATATCCGCAACCTGCGTGGATTTTCCTGCAGGCTCTGCCGCATATTTGAGACCACGCCGCTCATGATCACTTCATCAAAGGGATTGAACAGGAAAACGGTGGTGACCTCCGCGGGCCACTCATAGTAAAAGGCATCCTGGTGAATGACCCGGAAGGAGGCTGAAGGAAACTTGTCGGAACAGCTCCGGGTTGCACGCATTGCCGCCTCACAAAAGGTCCTGGAGAAGTCCACTCCTGTAATTTTGTCAAAACCAAAATAGGCGGCCACGGCCAAAGCCCGGCCCTTTCCGCAACCCAGATCCAGGAACGTGCCGTTATCCGGGTATTTTCGAATTTCCCGCATCAGCTTACCCAGTATGTAGTAATTGATGGGCATGTATACGGATGCGTGGGTAATATCAATGCCCAGGTCTTCCTGTTCTTGCAGGTCATCGCACCCGGTTGTATGCAGGCGATAGGTGGCCTCCCCGATGACTTCTCCCAAAAGGACAAAGGCGGCGATCCGGTAATTCCAGTTGGAACCAATGAATCGAAAATACCGGATGTATTCCTTGAGTTGCATCAGCGTGGTGGATGTTTTGGGGATTTAGTTGTTTTGGGATGGTTTCAGGTCAATGACTTTTAACTGCAGTCGTTTTTCCTGCTTCCACTCATTTTCATCGATGGTAAATACTATTTCCAGGGGCTGCCTGGACTCCAACAGCTTAAATTTCTCTGGCATATTGAAGCCGATGCCATTACACAGGGACTCATCCTGGCGCAGGGAGAATCGGATATGCTGTCCCTTCAGTAAACTGGAATGCCCGGTATCCATGACTCCCCGTGCCAGAAAAACGGGCCGGGCATTGGAGGGGCCAAAAGGCTCCATCTGCTGCAGTATACGGTATAAGGAAGGCTGCACTTCCTTCAGGGAGATGACCGCATCGATGGTGATTTGCGGGATGAGCAGCGCCGGATCGATGGTGGCTGAAACCACCTCCTCAAATTTTTCGCTGAAGGCTTTGATATGGTGGGGAAGCAGGGTCATTCCTGCCGCTGCATAATGCCCGCCGTAGCCAAGCAGGTATTCCCTGCAGGCGTGAATGGCTTCATATAAATTAAATCCGGGAACACTGCGGGCACTTCCTGAAGCGAGCTCCCCGCTTAGGGTCAATACGATGGTAGGCCGGTAGAACCGCTCGATCAGACGGGAGGCGACAATACCCACCACGCCTTTGTGCCAGTGCGGCTGGAATACTACGGTGGTCTTTTTATTGACCAGCGCTGGGTCTGTTTCAATGATGGCCAGCGCCTCTTCGGTAATGGAGAGGTCGGCTTCCTTCCGGTCTGAATTATCTGAATGAAGCATGTTGGCATAATGCAGAGCCTCCTGGTAGGTGGGGGCCACGAACATCAGTACGGCCTTTTTGGCATCATCCATCCTTCCGGCGGCGTTTACCCTGGGCGCAATCATAAATACCAGGTTCATGATGCTGAGTTCCCCTTCGAGTTTGCTCAGGTTGATGAGGGCCCTGATGCCATGATTGGGTGAAACATTGACTTTTTCCATTCCGTGGAAGGCCAGTATCCGGTTTTCTCCCGTCATGGGGACAATGTCGGCGGCGATGGCCGTAGCCACCAGGTCCAGGTATACGAACACCTCACTATCAGGGACCCCTAACCGCCGGGCCAGCGCGGTAATGAGTTTAAAGCCCACCCCGCATCCGCACAAATCTTTATATGGATAGGGACAATCGGCCTGCTTGGGGTTGAGTATGGCTATGGCAGGCGGGAGGATGTCCTCAGGCAGATGGTGATCACAGACTATGAAATCAATACCCAGTCCTGCGGCATATCCGATGAGCTCCGCGGATTTGATGCCACAGTCCAGGGAAATGATGAGTGAAAAACCGTTGTCCCTGGCAAAATCAATACCCATCCGGGAAATACCGTATCCTTCCCGGTACCGGTGGGGTATGTAAAAATCCAGGCATTCCGGAGCCGCTCTGCCCTGCAGGAAACGGAACATGCAGGCAACCGAAGTGGTGCCATCGACATCGTAATCGCCGTATACCAGTATTTTTTCTTTGTGTTCGAGCGCACGGATTATTCTGTCAACAGCTTTATCCATATCCTTCATGAGCCAGGGATCATGCAGGTCGCTGAGCTGCGGCCGGAAGAATCTTCGGGCCGCTTCGAAGGTTTCAATCCCCCGCTCCACCAGTATCCTGCATACCGTAGGACTTATCTTCAGGGCCTCCTGCAGGGCCTCTGTTTTGGCTTTGGGTGCCTCCAGTATATGCCATCTTTTTTCCATAAGGGGATATCGGTTTAATCACACCGGGTGGTCAGTACTTTCGGTCTGTCGTGTAACGCACCAGTTCTTCCAGTCCCTGCCTCACCGGGGAGTCTTCAAACTCGTGGAGAATAGCCAGGGCTTCATCGCGGTAAGCATTCATCTTGTTAATGGTATACGCTATCCCGCCTGCTTCCACGACCCGGTCTATGACCTGCCGGACTTTTTTGGGATCCTTATTCTGGTTCTTGATGATGTAAATGATTTCCCGTTTGATCTTGGGAGAAACCACGCTCAGGGTATAGATCAGCGGCAGGGTGAGTTTTTTCTCCTTGATGTCATTACCGGTGGGTTTGCCAACGGAATCGCTGCCGTAATCAAACAGGTCGTCTTTTATCTGGAAGGCGATGCCCACTTTTTCGCCAAATAGCCTCATTTTTTCTGCAAGGTCTTCATTGAGGCTGGCTGAATAGGCTCCGGCAGCGCAGGAGGAAGCCAGCAGGGAAGCCGTTTTGCCCTGGATGATGTCAAAATAGATTTTTTCACTCAGGTTCAGGGACCGTGATTTTTCTATCTGCAGCAGTTCCCCCTCGCTCATCTGCCTGACGGCATTGGAGAGCAGCTGCAAAATGCGGAAATCGCCGTGGTCCAGCGACAGCAGCAGGCCCTTGGCGAGCAGGTAATCCCCGACGAGTACCGAAATTTTGGTCTTCCACAGGGCGTAGGTGGAGAAAAAATTCCGTCTTTCCAGGGATTCATCCACCACATCGTCATGCACCAGGGTAGCCGTATGGAGCAATTCGACGAGTGAGGCGGCTCTATAAGTGGATTCACTTATGGAGCCGCACAATTTGGCAGAAAGCAGGACGAACATGGGCCTCAATTGCTTGCCTTTTCGGTTGACAATGAAGCGCATAATCCTGTCCAGCAGGGGGGTCTGGCTTTTAACGGCTTCCCGGAATCTTTTTTCAAAGATGACGAGTTCGTCGCGAAGAATGGTTTGGGATAGAAGCATTATATCAAAAGAAGGGCAAATTACTACTTTGCAAATATTTATCGTTAAAGCATCTTATTTTATATAAATACTGTCTTTTACTCACTTTTCAGGGTCTAATGGTTTACAGATCAATCAAAAAAATTTGGTTTTTACTAACCAATTGATATTTTTGCAATTAATTTAACACAGTTTAATTCATTCATTCACAATAAACTTTAGTTATGGCAAGTAAAAAGTACGTATTGTTTATTGGCTTACTCTGCCTGTTTGCGTCAGGCTTGTTTGCCCAGGTAAGTTCTGGCGGTTATGACCTTCGGGATTCCTCCTTAATCCCTGCTAAGAGATTACCCCAACACAACGAATTCTTAAACAATGCATACCCATTCCCTGCCAAGCCCCGTAACGAGTGGGAAATTGGTGCAAAAGTCGGACTTCCCTTTGGCTCCACAGATGTCAGATACTGGGGCCCCACAGGAGGCTGGGGTATACATGCCCGCAAAGCACTCGGCTATGTCTTTTCCCTGCGCGGCGAGTACGATTGGATGAGAATGAAAGGATTGAATTTCAGCCCTTCCCATGGCTATGCGAGCAACCCCGTCCTCAACAAAATCTATAATCCAGCCACACAGGCCGTATTTTATAATTACAAAACCACCGTGCATGAATTGTCCCTTCAGGGGGTTATTACCCTGAACAATGTCCGTTTCCACAAGGCAAAAACAGGGTTTAACCTGTATATGTTTGGTGGTATTGGAGCCGCCACGTACAGTACTTTTTACAATGTTTTGGATGCAAGCGGCAAACCCTATGATTACAACAGCATTGTTTCCCAGTTTGGCGGACCCAACGGTTTTAGGTATGCCAACCGCAAGGATGTGAAAAAGGCCCTGAAGGGTATGATGGATAATTCCTTTGAGACCATGGCCGAGCGCGATCCCCTACAGCCCACCCTGGGCGGCGCTCCGCTGATCCCCGTTTTTGTGGTAGGTGCCGGTGCCGAATTCAAGATCAGCAATAAATTCAACATCGCCGTTGAGTACAAACATACCATCACCAAAACTGACCTGCTCGATGGTCAGCAATGGCAGGATAATTACAACCCGGCCTCTTCCACCAGTCCGGCACAAACCAGGGACTTCGATTCCTACGGTTTCTTTTCTGTAGGACTGAATTATAATATCGGCAAAAAATCTGTTGAGCCCCTCTGGTGGGTTAACCCCCTGGATTATGCTTACAGCGAAATCAATGCCCCCCGTCACATGAAGCTGCCCAAACCAGTTTTGGATGATTCAGACGGAGACGGAGTTACCGACCAGTTTGACCTGGAGCCCAATACCCCCAAAGGCTGCCCTGTTGATACCCATGGTGTGAGCCGCGATACGGATGGTGACGGTGTTCCTGACTGTAAGGATAAGGAACTCATTACCCCCACCCAGTGCCAGCCTGTGAATGAAGATGGTGTTGGTAAATGCCCGGATCCACAGTGCTGCAAGGACCTGAGGGATTCCCTGGAAAAAGGCGTCTATGGTGGCAGGAAATGTTCCATCGGTGATCTGCCCAGCATTACCTTCAAGGGACGCGCCGTGACGCTGAGCAAGGATGCCAAAGCATTACTGGCCAGTGTAGCTGAAAAAATGCGTAATAACCCCAATTGCAAGGTAGCCGTCGTAGGGTATGGCGAATCAAGCAAACTGGCACAGCAGCTGAGCTGGGATCGTGTAAACGAGGTGATCAAGTACCTCGTTGAAAAGGAAGGAGTAAGCCAGGACAGGTTCATCTTCAAGTATGGCCAGAGCGGCGGTGGTGATGAAAACACCATTGACCTCAAGGATGGTACCGGAGAAGAAGGCCCCAACACAGTGGCGCCTCCTCACCCCAACCTGATGAAGAAAAAATAAGTTCAACCTGTAAGTACAGATACCAAAAGGCCTCCCGGGATCCCGGGAGGCCTTTTTTATACAATCCTTAACGCCGGTTTTTTGGGAAGGGAACGAATTACTTCCATATTTGCCCAAAAGCATTAACTTTGCAGGCCTTTATGAGAGTAAAAGTAATTTCCCTTCTTATCGCGATCGTTGTTTTCCTTTCATCCTGTAAGGTGTGGACCAGCGCACAGAATGGTTTTGGATTGTTCCAGAACAGGGACAGCACCAGCTTTAACCGGATTATGAAGAGCAAGGACTATGATTTTCAACTGCGTATGGCCAACCGGTACTACGACAAAAAGGACTATAACCATGCCCAGCAGCTCTATGAGCAATTGTTTCCCATTTTGAAGGGCGGACCCCAGTTCGAAGACATCTATTATAAATTCGCGTTTTCCTATTTTAACCTGAAGGACTACGCCAATGCGGAGCATCTTTTCAAGGGTTTTGTGGAGGTTTTCCCCAATAGCGTCCGTGCTGAAGAAATGGATTATATGAGGGCCTACACCTATTACAAGCAATCACCCAAAGCCGATCTGGATCAGACCAATACGACCAAGACCATTGGTTTCATGCAGGCATTTATAAACACCCATCCCGGTTCAGCCAGGAATAAGGATGCGACCGATATCATTGATAAATGCCGGATCAAACTGGAGATGAAGGATTTCAAGAATGCCCAGTTGTATTACGATCTTCAGCAATATAAGGCCGCAGGTATCGTTTTTAATTCCCTGCTGAACACCTACCCTGATTCTGAACGCGGAGACCAGTATAAGCTTTTTGTGATAAAATCGGACTACCAGTATGCCACCTTAAGTGTGGAGGAAAAAAGGCCGGAGCGTTACCAGCAGGTCATTACAGACTGCAATGATTTCATTGACCGTTTCCCGGACAGTAAATTAAGCAAGGAAGTGAAGGATTATTTGAACTTATGCCAAAACAATATTAAACCCCCAAAAAATGAGCAGGTTAAGAAGACAAGTTAATGCCAGCACTACCAATGTAGTGGA
Source organism: uncultured Bacteroidota bacterium (assembly GCA_903906365.1). Lineage (GTDB taxonomy): Bacteria > Bacteroidota > Bacteroidia > Chitinophagales > Chitinophagaceae > Puia. The sequence goes on from CAIVKC010000050.1 coordinate 19,258, forward strand.
AACCAAGAATCTGACCGATATCAAGGCCAAGACGGGTAATCTCTATGAATCCATCGCCATTATCGCCAAGAGATCCAACCAGATCAATATTTCCATGAAGGAAGAGTTGCACAATAAACTGGAGGAGTTTGCCACCCATACCGACAGCCTGGAGGAAATACACGAGAACAAGGAACAGATCGAGATATCCAAAGCCTACGAGCGGATGCCCAATTCGGCCCTGCTGGCAACCCAGGAATTTATGGAAGACAAGATCTATTATCGTAAAAATGAGGACGATCTGTTTAGTTAACTAATTGACTTATATTATTCTGTAAATAGAAAAATGGATGCGACAGCTATGGAAACTGTCGCATTTTACTTGTAGGATCACCTTGGGCCCGCCCCATAAGCAAAAAGCCATAATTTTAATGCACTATGCTGGAGGGAAAAAAAATATTACTGGGGGTTACAGGCAGTATTGCTGCTTATAAATCCCTGCTCCTGGTCCGTCAGCTGGTCAGGGCGGGTGCCGAAGTAAGGGTCGTCATGACCCAGGCAGCCAAGGATTTTGTTACACCCCTTTCACTTTCCACCCTGTCCAGAAAGCCGGTGCTTTCCGAGCTCTTCCAGGAAGATTCCTGGGCCAATCATGTGATGCTGGGCAGATGGGCAGATCTGATGCTGATAGCTCCCCTGAGTTGCAATACACTCGGCAAGATGGCAGGCGGACTCTGTGACAACCTGCTTTTGGCCACCTATCTGTCCGCCACCTGCCCGGTGGCTGTGGCCCCTGCCATGGATGAGGACATGTGGAAACACCCCTCCACGGGCAACAACCTCCAAAAACTGATTTCTTTCGGCAACCGGGTTATCCCCGTGCAGAAAGGGGAACTGGCCAGCGGCCTCTATGGTGAAGGCAGGATGGCCGAACCGGAGGCCATCGTGGAATATATTGACAAGTGGTTCTTTTCCCGGAAGGATCTTAGCGGCAAAAAGGCCCTCATCACGGCCGGACCTACCTATGAGGCCATCGATCCGGTCCGTTTTATCGGCAATCATTCTTCCGGTAAGATGGGCGCTGCCATTGCGGGGGAACTGGCAGCCCGCGGTGCTGAGGTGGAACTGATCATGGGCCCCAGTCAACTTCAGGTGGAAATCCCCCATGTGCAGGTCACCCGCGTGGTATCCACCAGGCAGATGTATGAGGCGGCCCTGCAGAAATTCCCCCAGGCTGATATTACCGTTATGTCTGCCGCTGTGGCAGATTACCGGCCGGTGGAAACCTCCGGTGATAAGATCAAAAAAACAGATGCCACCCTGACGCTGCAACTGACCAGGACCGAGGACATACTCCGGACCCTGGGAGGGCAGAAGAAAAAAGGCCAGCTGCTGGTGGGGTTCGCCCTGGAAAACAAGCAGGAGCGTGAATATGCCCTTGAGAAACTACGCTCCAAAAATGCGGACATCATGGTCCTCAATTCCCTTCAGGATGAAGGGGCGGGATTTGGACACGATACCAATAAAATTACCATTTTCGAAAAGGACGGCACCGAACAGACCTATCAGACCAAACCCAAACAACAAGTTGCCCAGGATATCGTTGATAGAATTGTAAATATGCTTTATGCCTAGGAAATTTTTCATCCTGTTTTCTTTTACATGGCTGGTCCTGGCCGGTGCCCGGGCACAGGAACTTCAGGCGACGGTAACGGTATTGGCTAACCGGGTACCCAATACCATTGATCATAAGATATTCAGGACACTGCAAACCGCACTGACCACCTTCATCAATACCAGAAAATGGACTACGGAAACCTTTCAAACCGTGGAAAGGATTCCCTGCAATTTCCTGCTCAATATCAGCCAGTCCCTGGATAACAGCGAATACCAGGCCTCCCTGACTGTTCAGGCGGCAAGGCCCGTATTCAATTCATCCTATACCAGCCCGTTGATCAATATGATTGACGAGAATGTCCTGTTCCGCTATGTGGAATACCAATCCCTTGATTTCAATGAAACCCGTGTCCAGGGATCTGAACCCTTTGCCGCTAACCTCACGGCCACGGTTGCCTATTACGTATATGCCATTTTAGGGCTTCATTTTGACTCCTTTTCCCTGCGGGGCGGGGACGCTTATTTCCAAAAAGCCGAAAACATCGTCAATAATGCGCCGGAGGGCGCCAATATTGTAGGCTGGAAGGCCTTTGACGGGGTGCGCAACCGATACTGGATGATGGAGAACCTGACCAATACCAAATACACCCTGATGCATGATGCCTTCTACAACTATTACAGGCTGGGACTGGACCAGATGTATGACAAGGAACAGGATGCCCGGGCCGGTATACTCAATGCCCTCAACCAGATGAACACGGTCAATTCAGAAACCCCGAACATCATGATTTTGCAGTTATTTTTCCAGGGCAAGGGAAATGAAATCTCCAAAATATTCAAGAATGGCACCCCGGACGAAAAAAACCGGGCCCTTGACCTGCTGACCAAGCTTGATATTACCAATATCAACCGGTATAAACAGGATCTCCAATGAAAGGTACGGCTGTATTATTCCTCCTGTTGTTATTGGCAGGCTGCATCGACAAGGATGCAACGCCTTCGGGGATTATCCGCAAGGATACCATGCAGCGTGTGATATGGGAAATGGTGCAGGCGGAGCAATATGCCAAGCAATACCTGGCCAGGGATTCCTCGCACATGAACCTTAGGGACTCTACCAATAAGCTTTACCAGGAAGTTTTCCAGATACACCACATTACCAAGGACCAGTTTGAGAAGAGCTACCAGTATTACCTGGGACGCCCTGATCTGATCAAAAGCATGTTTGATACCATCGTCAATCGTTCCAACAGCCAGCGCGTTGAACTGTACCGTCCCATCACGCCGGCCAGCAGGCCGGCAATTCCCGGCCAGAAGCCGGTTCTCCCTGGTCAGAAACCAGGTCCCCCTGGCCAGAAACCGGCCATCCCGAGCCAAAAACCCGGTTTGACTCCCCAATAGCCTTTACCTGCCTGCCATGGCCCCCTTCGGGTTATAGATCGGGTTTATTTGTACTTTTATGGCTACAATTGTAAGCCATGAATAAAATAGTTGAAGGGGCGGCTCAGGCCGTCAGGGATATTCCTGACGGAGCAACCCTCATGCTGGGTGGATTTGGGCTATGCGGTATTCCCGAAAAATGCATCGATGCCCTGGTCGAATTCGGCGTCCGGGACCTGACCTGCATTTCCAACAATGCCGGCGTGGATGATTTCGGACTGGGGCTGCTGCTCAAATCCCGCCAGATCAAAAAAATGATCAGCTCCTATGTGGGGGAAAACGAAGAATTTGAAAGGCAGCTGCTGAGCGGGGAACTGCTGGTTGACCTGGTCCCGCAGGGAACCCTGGCCACCAGGATACAAATGGCCGGAATGGGTATTCCCGCATTTTATACGCCTGCCGGTGTTGGAACCGAAGTGGCACATGGCAAGGAAATAAGGGTTTTTGACGGGAAGCCATACCTGATGGAACGGGCGCTGTATGCCGATTTTTCCATCGTAAAGGCATGGAAAGGGGATTGTTATGGTAACCTGGTATTCAGGAAAACCACACGGAATTTCTCCACTTCCATGGCCCGGGCAGGTCATATCACCATTGCCGAAGTGGAGCACCTGGTGCCGCCCGGCGACCTGGACCCCGATCACATACATGTACCCGGTATTTACGTGCACCGCATATTCGAGGGGAGCCACTACACCAAAAGGATCGAGAAAAGGACAGTCCGGATCAGTTAGCAGCCTAATTATATACTATGTTTATTTCCGTAAAACATTTGAACAGGGATATGGGGGTTTCCCCGGAGGTTGCCCGTTTCTTTGTGGACCGAAAGGTACCCAATGATAATATCTTTTGGAAAGGCAGGCTCCTGTATATCAACCGGGGGAATGGATATATTTCCATTCCCGTTTATTATGACCTGTTGCATAGAATCGGCCTCCCTTTGAACATGATCCTGGAGGAAAGCCATATCAGGTTTATGGAGAAGGTCATGCATTTTGCCATGCTCTGCGAATACAATAAGATCAGCTTTGCAGATCAGCTCGACCAAATTGAGCAATTGCTGGAGGGCCGGATTACAAACAGGCTGTTCCATGACCGGCTGCTGGGTTATTTGCGCCAGCCGGTGCCCATGCCCCTCCATGGCCTGGGCCTTGAGCTCCCTTCCCTGAACCGGGCAGATGTATTCCTTTATGTGCTGTGCGATCTGCCCCTCAGCCCGGCGCAGACCGAGCATGCCATCAGGCTCTGGTATGCCCTGCATCCCACCTACCTGCTGATGGATGATATCCATGATTATAAATCAGATAAAAAAGCCCAGGATGAAAATGCCATCATCGAACTGGGGGACGGGCCTGTGGGCTTCGCCAGGGCCCTGGAAATCATTCATGGCAATATCAGCACCCTCGCGGAGATAAACCCGGTGCTGGGCAGTTATTTCACCCTTACCCTGGAGACACTCGCAGATTATACTAATTAAAACAGCTGGTTATGGCCCTTGACAAATATGGTATTGCAAAGCGGATATCCCAGGAATTACGGGACGGCATGTATGTGAACCTGGGAATTGGCATACCTACCCTGGTAGCCAATTATATCCCGGCTGGCATGAGCATCATGCTCCAGTCGGAAAACGGGATGCTGGGCATGGGGCCCTACCCGGAGCCCGAAGAAGTGGATGCCGACCTGATCAATGCAGGAAAGGAGACCGTCACTATTTTGCCAGGCGGGGTATTTTTTGACAGTGCGGAGAGTTTCGGCATGATCCGGGCCGGCAAAATCGACCTTACTGTGCTGGGAGCCATGGAAGTATCCGACAGCGGGGATATCGCCAACTGGAAAATTCCCGGTAAGATGGTAAAGGGCATGGGTGGGGCCATGGACCTGGTAGCCAGTGCCAGACATATCATTGTTGCCATGCAGCATACCAATCCAAAGGGCGCCTCCAAGCTCCTGTCAGCCTGCACGCTGCCGCTGACAGGCATCAAATGTGTTCGACGGGTGGTGACTGAACTGGCCGTCCTGGATATTACCCCAGACGGATTTGAGCTGGTGGAACGGGCACCCGGGGTGTCGGTGGAAGAGATCAGGGAAAAGACTTCCGGGAGGCTGGTTGTCCGGGGGGACATTCCGGAAATAAGGATCTGAGGGTCGCTTGCAACCTGTAAAGGTCTAAGCGCGGGATGGTGGATGGCGGTCAAATAATATGCCGCCCAGGCTATAGAGCAGGAACCTGGCTGCATCCGCCACATCGAGCAAAAGTTGGGTATCGGCAGGGGCCGCTTTTCCCGTTAGGTTACCATAGCCTCCGAGTCCCTGCACAAGCAGGGAAATGGAAAAATAAAATATCGTCCCGCCGGCAATCCAGAAAAGGGGGGCTTTAAAGATATGGGCCTCCTCCCGGATAATGAGCTCGGAGAGTGAGTAAACGGCCATCAGCAATAAGATTCCGTCTGCCGCACCCTGCACGGGCCCTGCAGGCTGATGCAGTCCGGTCAGCAGGTTAAAAGTGATGAAGGAGGAAAGAAAGGCAACCTGAAACAGGGTCACCGTATAGCGGAGTTTACCGGTAAACTGAATCCTGAATATCAGGATCAGGATCAGCAGTTCCAGCAGGGAAAAGAGTTTTTCCATCATGTGCAGGCCGGAGGGGGGAAGGCCCGGTATAAGCAGCAGGAGGCCCTTAACAAAATATAACAGCGATAAAATCATCAGGAAATTCAGGGATTCCTGCTGATAGGCCTTTTTTAAAAAGATGATAATAACCGGCAATAGCGGAAAATAGATACAAACCTCCGAAAAGGCATCAATAAAAGGATTACCGGTTTTGGGCATGCGCAGTTTTGTTACAGTCAAACTGGCCTTTCATACTAGGGAATGGATGGGGGCGGTTTTTATAAAAAGGATATCGGGCGATGCGGGGAATCAGTCAATCAGGTTGTTTTTTACCGCAAAAAACACAAGACCAGCCGTATTTTTTGCTCCAAAACGCTCCATGAGCCTGTCTTTGATGGCTTCCACGGTCCTGGGGCTTACATCCAGTTTCTGGGCAATTTCCTGGGCCGTGAATTCCATACAGATGTACTTAACCACTTCCCTTTCCCTTTCCGTCAGGGTAACCTCTGTATTGAGGCTGGGAATTACTTTGGTACGCGCATGGGATTTTTTTAATAAAATCCGGTTTACAAAATTATTGAGGTAGTAACCCTTGGTCGAAACTTCCACAATGGCCCGCTTAATTTCTGAAGGGTCAGCGCTTTTTAGCAGATAGCCATTGGCGCCAATCTCCATCATATGACTGACAAAACGTTCGTCTTCATACATCGTGAGGGCAATAATATGAATATGCGGGTATTGCTTGGCAACGATCTTAGTGGTTTCAATACCGTCCTTAAGGGGCATCCTGAGGTCCATCAGAATCACATCGGGTTCAGAAGCAGCCAGGCCGTCCAGCAAATCCTGGCCATTTTCTGCTTCCTGGACAAATTTAATATTGGTGTAGGGCCGCAGTGATAGTATTACGCCTTTACGAAATATTTTATGGTCGTCCGCTATCGCAACTTTAATTACACTCATATTATCGGTCATCTGATAACATTACTAAAGATACATATAAATCTTATTTTCTATTGAGGCTTTCCATCCTCATCCTTAATGAGTTCAATGGTAACCTTGTAATAGGTTTGTGACATATCCTTCTCAAAGAAGATCCTTCCATGCAGTACTTTCAGCCGGCTCTGTATGTTTTTAAGGCCCAGTCCGACATTGCTTTTGTTCAGCTTTTCAAAGTCAGTCTGGGTCAGCCCGCGGCCGTCATGGTGCATCCTGATGAAAAATTTATTGCCACTGGTGTTTTGGGTAAGATGTATAAAACTGGAATTACTGTGTTTTAAAATATTGTTTACCAGTTCCTGTATAACCCGGAAAATGATCAGTTCGGTTTCCGGTTGCAAGCGTTCCTTGTAATCATGGAACCGGGAACTGGCATTCATGCTTCCCGATCCGCTGATCTTCTGGAACAGGTCATTTACGGCAGATTCCAGACCGAAATTCTTGAGCGTGGGGGGCATCAGGCTGTGTGATATATTACGGATCAGCTGGATGGTGTCATCGATGATCTGCTTGGCATTGTAAATACTCTGCAACTGGGAGGCTTTATCGAGGTTAACCAGGTTTTCATTGAGGTACAAACGGGCAGTGGCCAGCAGCGGACCGGCATCATCATGGAGATCTGCTGCAATGCGCTGACGCTCTTCCTCCTGCATCCGTATAGAGGCATTGAGCAGCATTTTTTGCTGATCCTGCTCCATACCCTGCAGGCGCATCTGGTAGCGGATTACCTTGCGTTGGTGGAAAATAATAAAGACAATCAGGCCGATGGTGAGAGCCAGCATCCCGATAGTACCCAGAAACAGGACGGTCGAGACCTTGTTATCGGCTGTTGCAATCTGTAAAAGTATCATGTAAATGTATTCAAAGGTTTGGGTTTGTATGTGTTAAAACGGTTTTTCTGTCATATTCGTATTGCCATTGTCCTCAAATCCTTGGGGGAGGGTATGGTCTCTTTTTATGACGAATGCTATGGTGAAAAATAAATTCTTGATGGTATCCAGCAGGTTATTGATCCCCCACCAGGGGTCTTCCTGGTTTCCGTTGATTTCGGAGGTAAACAGGAACAAAAACAGGGTGCCTGCCAGGTAAATGAGGCAACCCGTGGCAATCCAGAAATGCGGCGACTGATAAATGATGAGCATTTTGGGGTCTGTCATCTGTTCATAAAAATAATAAATGGCATATACGATGACCAGGATGGCGCTGATGGAGGCTGCCAGGGAATCAAATTTGTTCTTGGCCGAACTGATGATGAAGAAGATGGCCGTCACCAGAAAAATCATGCTCAGGACAAAAATGATCCTGCGGAAGAGCCGGTTCCGGATAACCAGGTAAAAGAAAAATGCAAAAAAGGAGTATTCAAATAAGGTAAATACGTGGAGGATGATCGTGCGGCCATTCTCAAAGAAGGAAAGGGCCAGGTTGGTCAGGAAGGAGGCCAGTATATACAAGAAAACTACCCTTAGTTCTAGCTTATTATTTCTTTTGAAATAAATAAAAAATAAAACTAAGGGTAGTACGGGGGAAACATAACTTAAAAGGGCGAATAACAGCAATTTAATAATTGATTATTAACGCCAAATATAGAAAAACTTAAAGAACTATTGGTTATTATCCAAATAAATTTGGATCAACAATAGTTAGAGGTTCTTCAGATCGCTCCAGTTCAGGATCGTCCTGTCTGCAACAATGGCCTTGTCTTTGGACAGTTCTCCATCAGCGCCAACAACGGTGTATTCATAAATGCTCTTGCCTTTGGAATCCACCCCAACATAAACCAGGGTAGTTTTACCTTCTTTATTGAGGGCATTGTAAAAACGGATACCTACGCAGTCCGGCTGGGAAAGAATCTGAGATATGATGTTTTTTCCTATATAATACCATTCGGTAGCTTCGGGGTTGGCATCCTGAAAATCTTTAACCATTTTGGCTCCCAGGTCGTGACTGATGGCCTCGCCAAGGGTTGCAAAGTCTTCTGTTAACAGTTCAGTTTTAGTCATAATAGTGAGTTTTTTGAGGTTTTTTAATGTTAGTTTGAAGACCTAAATAACCCCCAAAAAAAAATATGCACAACGGCATGTTCTTTGCCCTGAAAACGGTTAAATCACTATAGTAGCGAGTGGTAGTGGATTTACCGGCTTTTTCCTAGTTAATTTACCATTCCAGATTGGGTATTATTCCGAATCAAAATTAGTAAAAATACTATGGAGAAAATCGTAAATTTGCGAAAATCAAATATTTTTAAGCGAGATATCCACATTTTCAAAGGCTTTGTGGATAAATGTAAATGCCTAGAAATTAACTAGGTGTATTTCGCGGCCCTGCCGGAAAATGGATCTGATGGAAAATCTTTGGGGACATTTTAGCAATGAAGCTTATCTGAGGGACGTTCTAAAGGGTAGTCTGACTGGGAGATTTCCATCATTTTTGGCCGGGTGATCGGGAGGTGTTCGGGAAAATTAAAAAAGAAGTTGACTGATATCGGATTTTACTACGGTTTTCCCGGATATTGAAAGATTTACTGGACGGTAAATGGACATTGGATGGTTTGGACTTGTAATCTTAATCAATCAACTTCTGACACAAAAATAAGGGCTCTGTTATTGGCCACCAAGAGCAGAAATGCCCTATT
>CAIVKC010000051.1 GCA_903906365.1 uncultured Bacteroidota bacterium
ATTTGAATAATTTCCGTTCCGGATCAATCATCACAAGCAGGCTGAGTAGGAGCAGTAATTCCGGAACGCTCTTGTACCGGATGATGGCTCCGGGGAAAGGTACGGTAAAACCAATCAGCAGTATCTGCGCCATACTGTAAAACAGCATCGTCAGTACCAGGGGGTTGCCTGCCAGGGTCCGCCAGTCCCTGCGGCGGTAAAAGACCAGGGCCCCGGCCAGCACCCAGCACCCGGCGATATCCAGGGAAGCCAGCATTTGCAGGGGACCTTTGGCCTCCCAGGGAAAGGGGCGCAGGCAGGTATTGGAAAAAGCCTGCGGAAGTACCCGTAAAAATCCGGGCAGGGTGGGCTGCAGGCTGTCCAGGGGTAGTACCGTATTGCCCCGAAGCCGGAAGAATTCCTGCTGCTTTCCGGCGATGACGGCCGGCAAATTCAGGGGGCCCGGCAAACCGCTGCTGGCAAAAAACAGCAGCAGGGCTACTATATATATAAAAAAGAAATAATAAATTGATTTGGAAGGTTTTCGCTTCGCCAGTACCAGTCCCAGAAAGGCAGGGATAAATGTAAAAAGAAATTCACTTCTGAAAACCAGGATTCCCAGCAGGCCGGCAGTGCATAACAGGGCCGAACGAAGGGTCCGGCGGCGGGTCCATTGATAATAATAATAAAAGACGACTGCCATACTGAGCAGCAACAGGCCTTCGGAGCGGATGCCGCTTAGCCAGAAAGTGACCGAGGGTATAAAAAACAGGCCGATACAAAGTAGTTTTTCTCTTTGCGGGAATAGGCCGCTGCAGAGCTTAAACAAAAGCAGGGGCCCTGCAAAGACCAGAGCATCGAAAAACAGTACATTAATATAATAATTACCGCCGCTTAAAAAATTGAACAAGGCCAGGGTTTTGACAATGGCCCAGTATTCCAGGTCCATGAGATAGTAGTGGATACCTTCCAGCCAGGAATGGGAGGCGCCAAAGGGCCGGCCGGGAAGCAGATCCCGGAAAAATTCCCCTGTATGGTGCAGTAGTTTGCCTTGTTCCAGGATGGATTCCCGGTGGTAGTTCCAGGTGTCATCGCCGCCATAATATTTCAGGAAAATAAATCCATACAGACAGCCCAGCCCCACTTTCAGCAGGAATGCTGCGGCCAGCACCGGTGGCCTGATGGCGATTTTCCTGGTGGCTGCCAGGCGGTACAGGGCTGCCAGCAACAAGAAAGTATACATGAAAAACAGCAACCAGGGCAGCATAAAAAGTATTTCAGAATAGAATATAATACCTCAAATCTATAATTTTGAATTTAATATACCTGAATGATCCCAAACGGTTCTCCCCATAACAGATTGATTGCTTTCGTGTCCAACAGTGCATGGTCCTTGTACAATTTCAGGCTCGATGTGATCCGCTCGCTGATCGGGCAGGGCTATGAAATTCTGGTAATCGCAGCCGACGATGAGTTCTCCTCCCTGCTGGTCAGTGAAGGATGCCGGTATGTGCCCATTGACTTTAATAACCGATCGGAGAACCCCTGGCAGGATTTTAGGCTCTACCGACAGCTCAGGAAAATTTATGCCGGCTACCGCCCGGATTTTATTTTCCACTTCGTCATCAAGCCCAATATTTATGGTTCCCTGGCCGCGGCGGCCTGCTCCATCCGGTCCATTGCGGTGGTTACCGGACTGGGCTATTCCTTCGCCAGCAAAAACTGGCTTTACAGGCTGGTGCGCATTTTATACCGGCGGGCCTTGAAACGAACCACGGCAGTCTGGTTCCTCAATAACGAGGACGCCAAAATGTTTATCAGTGAAAAGATCGTCCCCATCCAAAAAATGAAAGTATTGCCCGGGGAGGGAATCAACACGGATTATTTCTCGCCGGTGCCCAAAACGGGGCCTACCACCGGGAGCCCTTTTACTTTCCTGATGAGCACCCGCCTGCTCAAAAGCAAAGGCATCGGTGTGTATGCCGATGCGGCCCGTATCCTGAAAAAAAAGCATGATAACCTGCAATTTATGTTGCTTGGGTTTTTCGAAAACAGCCACCCTGATTCCATATCCGAAGAAGAGCTGAGGACCTGGCAGCAGGAGGGGCTTGTTTTGTACCAGGGCTTTGCCCGCGATGTCCGGCCCTTCCTGGGACAGGCGGATTGCTTTGTCTTTCCCTCTTTTTATAATGAAGGAATACCACGCTGCCTGCTGGAGGCAGCCAGTATGGAAGTTCCCATCATCACCTCCTTTAACAGGGGGTGCAAGGAAGTGGTTCTCAATAATTCCAACGGGTATATTTGTAAAGTCAACGATCCCTTTGACCTGGCAGACAAAATGGAAAAGATGATCAACCTCCCGGCCGAGGAAAGGGCCAGGATGGGAAGGAACGGCCGGGCCCATGTAATGCGCAAATTCAATGTCACGCGCGTGATAGAGGAATACCTCAGGACGCTCCGGGAGGCGGTTCCTGCCTCAAATGAAGCCCCTTGAATTTGGATTCCAGCATGTCCAGCACGCCCGAGCGGCGGATCTGGTTTTCCCAGATCCACTGGCTGGTATCGGGATACCCGTATTCAAAACCACTTACCCTCTCCCAGTTTAAATCAGAGAGGTCTCCCTTTACAAAACAGTATTTCCCCCCGTATTGCTGCTGGAAGCCTCTCGCCCAGCCATAGTCAGTGGAAATAACCGGGATCCGGCAGGCACCGTAGTCGATCATTTTGGCTGAGGTCTGCTCCCTGAATGGCAGCCGGTCGGGTATGTAGTTGATGGCATACCTTGCCAGGCATAGGTTCTGAAAGTATTCCCTGCCCAATAGGGGGCCCTGGAAACTGATATTAGGATACTTCTTTAGCCGGTCAGAAAGCCTATGGTAGTCCCTGGATAAAACAAGCAGGGACCTGCCTTTGAGGGAGCCGTGGGTAAAGCAGGCGAAAAGCGGTTCCAGATTCCTTTTTTTTTCCACGGAACCCGCGTACACAAAATCGTAGGCCCGGCTCCCTGCTGAATGGCCTTGCAACGGCAGATCGCGAGGAATGCCGTAATCCCGGATTCCCTGCGGGATGCCGTCGCGGAAGGCAAACCTCGACTGTACGTATTGGTTATTGAAGATCCGGAAGTCGGGGGTGGCCGCCAGCCATTTTTTTAAAAGGTCTTTCCATCCTGCCAGGGGAGGGACGGAAGCAGAAGCGTATTCGTGGATGACCACCCGCCCGGGATGCCGGCGGGTGGCAAGTCCCATGAAATGCCATTCAACATCCGCTTCCTTTTCATGAAGGCGCGCCGGATGGCATACTAGGGTTTTCAAACCACGGGTGGTAAAAAAATCAGTATAGGCCTCAATTTCCGGAAGCAGTGCCCGGTGCGGGTGCACAAAAACAATGGTCATGGGCTGGGTATTAGCTGGTGATAAAATTATACATAAGATTGATGTGGTGTTCGTAATTTCGCCCTTTCTACAATAAACATGGAAATAACCGTCAAAACAGCAGAACAGCTCAGGCTTACACCGGAAGAATTCGAACTCATCATCCAAAAACTCGGCCGCACTCCCAATTTCAATGAATTATGCGCCTTCAGCGCCATGTGGAGCGAGCATTGCAGTTATAAAAATTCAATCAGGTGGCTCAAGACCCTTCCCCGGGAAGGGAAGAAAATGCTGGTCAAGGCCGGTGAGGAAAATGCAGGCCTGATGGATATCGGGGGCGGCTACGGCGTTGTCTTTAAGATCGAATCCCATAACCACCCCTCTGCCATCGAACCCTTCCAGGGTGCGGCTACCGGGGTGGGCGGGATCCACCGCGATATTTTCACCATGGGTGCCAGGCCCATTGCCTCGCTCAATTCCCTGCGTTTCGGTAACCTCCGGGATGCCAAAACCCAGCACCTGCTGGCTGGTGTAGTGCATGGTATCGGCCATTACGGCAATTGCTTTGGTGTCCCCACCGTGGGAGGGGAAATCTATTTTGAGGAGTGTTACCATACCAATCCCCTGGTCAACGCCATGAGTGTGGGTATCCTAAAAAACGGGGAAACCATCTCGGCCACTGCAAAGGGTAAGGGAAACCCGGTATTTTTTGTGGGCAGCGCCACCGGAAAAGACGGCATCGGAGGGGCCTCCTTTGCTTCAGCCAATATTACCAAAGAAAGTACCGAAGAATTGCCGGCCGTGCAGGTAGGCGATCCTTTTCAGGAGAAAAAATTACTGGAAGCCTGCCTGGAAGTGATCCGGACGGGCGTAGTGGTGGGGATGCAGGACATGGGCGCAGCAGGAATCATATGCTCAACGGCTGAAATGAGCGCAAAAGGGGAAGTAGGCATGCGCATTGACCTGGATAAAGTACCCACCCGCCAGAAAAATATGAAAGCGTGGGAGCTGCTGCTCTCCGAGAGCCAGGAAAGAATGCTGATGGTGGTCGAAAAAGGGCGCGAATCAGAAGTGCTGGACATCTTTGAAAAATGGGACCTTCCCTGTGCTGATATCGGGGAAGTCACCGATGACGGCCTGCTGAAATTTTACATGAACGGGGAACTGCAGGCGGAGATCCCCGCCTGGGAACTGGTGCTGGGGGGAGGTGCCCCGCAGTACGAGCGGCCCTACCAGGAACCGGCCTATTTAAAACAGGTGGCCGCCTTCCGGGAACAGGACATTGCCGTGCCCGATGATTTAAGGAAAACGGCTGAACAGCTGATTACCATACCAAACATCGCTTCCAAAAAATGGGTGGCCGTGCAGTACGACAGTACCGTGGGGGCAGCCAATACCTCAACCAATGAACCCAGTGATGCTTCCGTAGTGCTGGCCAAAGGAACCAGCAAGGCGCTGGCCATTACCACCGACTGCAACAGCCGCTATGTATACGCTGATCCCTATAAAGGGGCCATGATTGCGGTGGCCGAAGCCGCCCGCAATATTGTCTGCAGCGGCGGGGAGCCCCTGGGGGTGACCAACTGCCTGAATTTTGGCAATCCCTATAACCCGGAAGTATATTACCAGTTCGTTCATGCCATACAGGGCATGGGAGAAGCCTGCCGCAAGTTCGATACGCCGGTTACCGGAGGAAATGTCAGTTTTTACAACCAGCATCCCGAAGGCGCTGTTTACCCAACCCCCACCATCGGCATGGTAGGGCTGCTTGACCATATTGAAGACAAGATGACCCTGGATTTCAAACAGGAAGGGGATGTCATCTTCCTGGTGGGACGGAGCAGTTCGGACATCAGTTCCTCCGAATACCTCCACAAGATTCATGGGGTGGAATTTTCCCCTGCACCCCGTTTTGACCTGGAAGAGGAATATATCCTTCATCGCAAGGTGGAAGAGCTCATCAAAGCCAGGCTGGTGGTTTCGGCCCATGACGTGAGTGAAGGCGGACTCTTCATCACCTTGGTGGAATCGGCCTTTCCCCGCGGGCTGGGATTTGATGTGGTATCCGCGGATTTTACCATCCGCAAAGACGCCTACTGGTTTGGCGAGGCCCAGAGCCGGGTCGTTGTATCGGTCAGCCCCGATAAGGTAGCTGCCTTTCGCAAGGCGGTGGGCGACCATCCGCTTGAAGAGCTTGGTTTTGTTACCGGCGGTTCGGTGGAACTGGATGGGATGGACTGGGGTCCCATTGCAGACTGGAAGGAAAAATATGAGGAGGCCATTGGTGCCCAGCTGGCCAAGGCGGAAACGGCCCTGGAAATGTTATAGATCCCGGGAGCAGCTTTGCTGGCCATCGGGCCGTTCAATAAAAAGACTTCCAAACATGAATAAGCAAGCCAATATAGTGGTTACGGGCGCTGCCGGTTTTATCGGCAGCTGCCTGGTGGGTTATCTCAATTACAAGGGCTTTCATAACCTCATACTGGTAGATGATTTCAGCCGCAAGGACAAAGAACCCAATCTGGCCGGCAAAAAATTCATCGCGGCCATTTACCGGGACCAGTTTTTTGAATGGCTGTTTGCGGAAAAACCCAAAATCGGTTTTTTTTTCCATATTGGCGCCAGAACAGATACCACCGAATTTGATTACAGTGTTCATCAGCGCCTCAACGTGGAATACTCCAAACAGGTATGGAATTATTGTGTCGTTCATGACATTCCGCTCGTTTATGCTTCCTCTGCAGCCACCTATGGAAGCGGTGAGCTGGGTTATGATGACCGCCATGATCTTGTCAATGAGCTTCACCCGCTCAATCCCTACGGCATCTCCAAAAATGAATTCGATAAATGGGTTTTGCACCAGAAGAACCGTCCCGGTTTTTGGGCGGGGTTGAAATTTTTCAATGTCTACGGTCCCAACGAGTACCATAAGGGCCGGATGGCCAGTGTAATATTCCACGCCTTCAACCAGATCAAAAAGGAGGGAACGGTTAATTTGTTCAAATCTCACCGGCCTGATTACCAGGATGGACAGCAGCTGCGTGATTTTGTCTATGTCAAGGACCTGCTCAAGGTTTGTTTCTGGCTGATGGAACACCAGCCGCCCAGCGGCCTCTATAACCTGGGGACGGGAAAGGCCAGGGCCTTTGAGGACCTGGTTCGTGCCACTTTTGCCGGACTGGACCAGCCTGCCAGTATCCGCTACATCGACATGCCCCCGGATATCCGTGACAAATACCAGTATTTCACCCAGGCCAACATGCAGAAACTACGCAGCGTGGGCTATACCGATACCTTTTATACCCTGGAGCGGGGGGTGGATGATTATGTCAGGAATTATCTGGTCAAAAATGGGTATTATTGAGCCTGCTGCAGCCCCTGGCCCCTGCGGCGGGGATCGGGTAATGCGCTGGCCCCCCTGGAATCATGGTTGGAACCGGTAGTCCCGACCCTATAGCCCAAAAACACAGAAACATGAATAAAAAGATTGCCATCATTGGCGGCGGAAATCTTGGAATGGCCATTGCAGAAGGTCTTATCCAAAGCGGGTTTGTACTTCCCAAACATATACTCATCACCAAACGAAACATCCAGACCCTCCATGAACTGGAAAGAAAGGGGGTACTGGTCAGTGACAAAAATGAGGAGGCCCTGCATTATGCAGATCTCATTATTTTGGCCATCAAGCCCTTCCAGGTCAATGATGTACTGCATTCCCTCCAAAATGATTTTCAGGCCGATCGCCATGTATTGGTCTCTGTGGTAACAGGGGTCAGCATCGATCATATCACCGGTCTGCTGGGCAAGGCCCTACCAGTGGTGCGCGCCATGCCCAATACAGCCATTGCCATACAGGAAAGTATGACCTGCCTGGCTGCCAAAAATACCAGCGAAGAGCAGCTCCAATACATTATGGATATTTTTAACCAGTTGGGCCGGGCCGTTAAAATTGATGAAAAACTCATGAATGCGGCTACCGTGCTGGGAGCCTGTGGAACGGCCTTTGCCATGCGTTATATCCGGGCCAATATCCAGGGGGGGATCGAAATTGGTTTTGATGCAGCCACGGCCAATCTCATCGCTGCCCAGACCGTGAAGGGGGCCGCCGAACTGCTGCTCAAAAAAGGAAGTCACCCTGAACAGGAGATCGATAAGGTGACCACCCCCAAGGGGTGCACCATTGCGGGACTCAATGAAATGGAGCACCAGGGATTCAGTTCCTCCCTGATTAAGGGTCTGGTGGCCAGCTATGACAAAATCGGTAAAGACTGAGGATTCCTTCCGGCCCGTTTGCAAGGCAAAATATAATGGACGGTGGCGCCCCTGCACCGGGGTCCCCTTATTTTCATGGATATTTCAACTGGGTTTTTAGGTGGTAGTAAAATAATTACCAGAATGCGGCGTTAATAGAAAACACGTATAAATCCATTCCAGAATTACCAAATATCCATAAGTACCATGAAAGGCAGATTGAATATTGTTGTACTGGCCCTTGAAATTTTGACCATTGCCATGCTGCATGCCATCAAAATGAATCACGCCGAAGCCAGCAACAAGGAAATGAGCTCCCACCAGGAGGGCAGGTCTCCGGACTTTTCCCTGCATCAGGTCCTGAACGCTTCAGCACTCAATACGCATTACCTGAAATAAGTCGCCCCTTCCAACGGAGGGGACTGTTATAATAGTTGGGCAGCTGCTACAGGGTAGGGGAACACCCGCCCATGCAAAAAAAACCCGGACCATTGGTCCGGATTTTTTTTGAGGTCCTGCCGGGAAATAGGGTTATCGAATCCTTCCTTTAAAGAAAGCCAGTACATTATTATAGGCATCTTCCCTGGCTGCCTTGTCAAAAGCCGGATTGCTGGGATTGGCAAAGGCATGATCGGCATCATATCGTTTCAGGATGAGTTTTTTGCCGGCTTCCTTCATTTCCGCCGCAAATTCATCCACAACCTTGGGACTGATCCACTGGTCTTTGTTGGCAAAAAGGCCCAGCACATCCCCATGCAGGTTTTTGAGCCTGGCCAGGTCCTTTTCAGGCATCCCGTAATACATCACGCATCCGGCTGACTGGCTGCCGGCCAGTAAAGCGGTTTGCAGACTCCATCCGCCGCCAAAACACCATCCGATCGTATAGATCTTTGCCTTGGTCCCGGCATAGGCAATGGCTCCTGCAATGATGGCTTTGGCCCGGTCGGTGGTGACGGACTGCATATATTTGGCCGCGTCTTCCCGGGTGGTCGCGATTTTTTTGTCGTAGAGGTCCAGCGCAATGACGTTTACGTTGCCCAGCGCTTTCCAGAGGTCCTCGCTTTCCTTTTTAATATAGTCATTGAGTCCCCACCATTCATGAATGACAAACAGGTAGTTGGAGGTGGGTTGTTTGGCTTTGATCTCCCAGCCAAAGGCATCGGAACCATCAGATGCTTTGAAGCTCAGTGCATGTCCGTTGTCACTCATGTATTGGAAGGGCAGGGGAGCCAGGTGACTGCGGATAAACTGATCATCGGAACCCAGTTGGGAAAAGGCTTCCGTAGCAGTGGCGGCGCAACAGCTCATTGGCTGCTGCGAAAATCCCCTGATACAGGCTGCCGACAAAAGCGACAGGAGGAGGTATTTTTTCATGTTTAATATATTTTTGGACTGATAAACAGCTAAACTGTTATAATGTTCAGTATAAATGCCGGGGTATTTACTAGCAAACCTTTAAAAAATAATATAGATTTCATTTTATCCACATCTTTATTTGACAATTTTTCCAGAATAAAAATTTGCTGTAGTTTTGCATGACCTCTTGGAATTTCTCTTCTTATCTGTTTTTCCACTGGTCATTGGGGGTGGGTTACCTTTTCAATCAATCGGTACACTGCATATAACCTGTCGGCAGAGGCCGTAACGGACCGGTTATTTTTTACAGGTCCGTGTAGCATCGATCATTAATTAAACCTTTTTTTACATAAATAAACCATATTATGGCTAAGTATATTTTTGTTACGGGTGGTGTTACTTCTTCCCTGGGTAAAGGAATTATAGCTGCCTCCCTGGCAAAACTGCTGCAGGCCAGGGGACTGCGTGTAACCATCCAGAAGTTTGATCCCTATATCAATGTTGATCCAGGAACGCTCAATCCCTATGAGCACGGCGAATGTTTTGTGACCGAGGATGGGGCGGAAACAGACCTGGACCTGGGCCATTACGAAAGGTTCCTGAGCATTTTTACCAGCCAGGCCAATAATGTGACCACCGGAAGGATCTACCAGACCGTCATCAATAAGGAAAGGGAAGGAGCCTACCTGGGTAAGACCGTACAGGTTATTCCCCATATTACCGATGAAATCAAAAGAAGGATGCTCCTGCTCGGGCAGGGCAATAATTATGACATCATCATTACCGAGATCGGAGGAACCGTCGGCGATATAGAATCCCTGCCTTTTGTGGAAGCCGTCAGGCAGCTGCAATGGGAAATGCCTGAAGAAGACTGTATGGTGGTGCACCTGACGTTGATACCCTATCTGCGTGCGGCCAAGGAACTCAAAACAAAACCCACCCAGCACAGCGTCAAATTGCTGAGCCAGGAAGGCGTGCATCCCGATGTCATCGTGTGCAGGACCGAAGAACCCCTGTCTATGGAGATCAGGCGGAAAATTGCCTTGTTCTGCAACGTGAAACAGGAAGCCGTGATCGAGGCAGCCGATGCCCCCACCATTTATGAAGTACCCCTGACCATGATGCGTGAAAGACTGGACCTGATCTGCCTGAAAAAATTCAACATCACCCAATACCATGAGCCGGACCTGAGCAAATGGAAGGAATTTCTGGATAAACTAAAGTACCCCAAAAGCAAGGTGACCATCGGCCTGATCGGGAAATACATCGAGCTGCAGGATGCTTACAAATCCATCCTGGAGTCCTTTGTGCATGCTGGGGCAATGAATGAATGCAAGGTACAGGTGGTCAATGTTCACAGTGAATTCATTACCGATGAGAACGTGAGTGAAAAACTCTCCGGCCTGGACGGACTGCTGGTGGCACCCGGATTTGGCCACCGGGGCGTTGAAGGAAAGATCATTGCCGTGAAGTATGCCCGGCACAATAACCTGCCATTTTTTGGCATATGTCTGGGCATGCAGATGGCCGTCATTGAATTTGCCCGGGACGTTCTTGGACTCAAGGATGCCCATTCCACTGAAATGAATCCTGCCACCCCCGATCCGGTCATTGACCTCATGGAAGGACAGAAACTGGTCACAGCCAAAGGCGGTACCATGCGCCTGGGGGCTTATCCCTGTGAAATAAGGCCCGGAACGCTGGCCCACCAGATATACGGAACCACCCAAATCAGTGAAAGGCACCGTCACCGCTGGGAATTCAACAATGCCTACCTGGAAAGGTTTGAACAGGCCGGTATGATCGCCAGTGGCAAGAACCCGGAAAGTAGCCTGGTTGAAATCGTGGAACTGAAGAACCATCCCTTCTTCATAGGGGTACAGTACCATCCCGAACTCAAGAGTACGGTAGAAAACCCCCAACCTGTTTTCGTACACTTCATTCAGGCAGCCAAGGAATTCGCCGAAAGGAGAAATGCCCTGAAGAGCCCCGTTTTACAGGGGGAAATGATCTAAACCCTCAGGGAATGCGCCATCAGGGCAGGACCCTCCAGGGACCCGGGAAGAAGAGTTTACCCGGGGGACTGACTATGCCCCAAACCCCCTATCTTTGCACCTCTTTAAATTTTACTCATAATGGGAATGGATCGTAACACGGTAATTGGATTTGTGCTGCTGGCTATCCTGCTGTTCTTGTACTTATTTGTTTCCACGCGCAGTACCCAGGAACTGCAAAGGCAAAAGAAATTGTTTGATGACTCCGTTGCCAATGTGAAGCTGCGCCAGGACGCGCTTGCCAAAATGAAAGATACTGCAAAAACGCAGCAGGTGGTTGCCTTAAAGGACACTACCGGTTTTAACCGTGCCTTCTCCGGCACTGAACAGCTCATTTCGGTGGAAAACGAAGTCATGAAAGTGGTTTTCTCCACCCGCGGGGGACAGCCCCGGGAAGTGATCCTGAAAAAATTCAGGGGCTATGATTCATCCCTGGTTAAACTCATGGACGGCAAGTCAAGCAATCACATTTCCTATTCCATCAATACAGCGGACAACAAGGTTGTGCAGGCCTCGGCGCAGGCTTCCGAACTGTATTTTGATGCAGCTCCGGTGGTCAGCAATTCGGACGGAAGCCAGAGCATCGATTTTACACTGCCCGCACCGGCCGGGGAATCCATTGTACACCATTTTACCCTGAGGCCCAATGAGTATCTGATGGACTTGGAAATACGGGTGGTCAATCCGGAAAAGCTGTTTTCCCAGAATAATTTTAATCTGACCTGGCATGCACACCTGACAAAAATTCAAAAAAATGTCGTCTATGAAAAACGGCTGAGTGATGTTTGTTTTTCAGAGGATAATAATTTTGATTACATATCCAGGAACCTGGAAAAGACCTTTGATAAGCCGGTGCAGTGGCTGAGTGTATCTCAGCAGTTCTTTAATACCACGCTGATCGCCAAGAACAGTTTCACCTCCGGTGCAGTCCACTGGAACCGGGAAGTTTCCGATTCCTCCACTACCATTGCCCAGGCTGATGCCAGTTTCCAGTCCAAGCTCTCAGGAGGCCCTTCAGCCACGGTACCCCTGCAACTGTATTACGGACCCAATGATTTTCAGATTCTTAAAAAACAGGCCCCGGGAATGGACCGGATCATCGACCTGGGCAGGGGTGTTTATTCCTTCGTACGCCCGGTCAACGTGTATGTGATCATGCCTGTGTTCAATTTTTTCAAGCGTTTTATAACATCCTACGGCGTAGCCATTTTGCTGCTGACCCTGTTTATACGCCTGCTGACCTCCCCGCTGGTATATACCAGCTATCTGAGTGGTGCCAAGATGAAGGCCCTTCGGCCTGAAATCGAGGCCATGAAAAAAAGGGTGGGCAATGACCAGCAGCAGGTAGGCGTTGAACAGATGAAGCTTTTCCGGGAAGCGGGGGTAAATCCGCTGGGCGGCTGTATACCGGCCCTGCTGCAGATCCCCATATTCTTTGCCCTGTATAGTTTTTTTAATTCAAACATTGAATTGAGGGGGCAGCATTTCTGGTGGTCCAGCGATCTGTCGGCCTATGATTCCATCCTGAACTTCGGTTTCAGCATTCCCGGATATGGCGACCATATTTCCCTGTTTGCCCTGCTGGCAGTCGCTACCAGTTTCCTGATTTCCCTGTATGGTATGAGCATGACACCGGACCAATCCAATCCGGCCATGAAATACATGCCCTATATTATGCCGGTCATGCTGCTGCTGTTCTTCAACAACCTGCCTTCGGCACTTACCTGGTATTATACCGTGTCCAATATGATCACCCTGATCCTGCAATGGGTAATACAGACTTATATTATTGATCACGAAAAGATCCTGGCCAAATTGCAGGAGAACCGGACCAAGCCTAAATCGAAGCCCAAATGGCAGGAAAGGTTTGAGCAGATCCAGGAAACCCAGAAGAAAACCCAGGAACAGCTTCGCAACAAGGGAAAATGATTTCCTAAACAAAGCGTTAAATATTTTCATCCCCAAAGACCTGTCGGCCTCAAAAATTGACAGGTCTTTCTTATTTTACACCCGGTGAGTAAACCCGGCATCATATTAGGGCTCCAATAATTTCAAACATTTCTCATGAACAAAGCACTACCATACAAATCCTTTTTTCTGCTGGCATTACTGGCAGTAACCGGACTACAGGGGTGGGCCCAGAAAAAAGTAGCCGAGCTGACCATTGTTTATGACTATGTGATCCTATCCAGCGGAGATCAGCCCAAACCGGGCAGAAACCCGGAAGCGACCACCAATACCATATATATCAAGGGAAATATGAGCCGCTCTGAAATGACCAGCCCCCAATATTCCTCTACGACCATCTTTAATGCCAACAACAATACCGGGGTCATCCTAAAAGAGGTCAGCGGCCAAAAACTGCTGATCCGGCTCAGTGCCGACAATTGGCAGCAGATCAACAAACCTTTTGAGGGAATCGTTTTTACCAATACCACGGAAACCAAGATGATTGCCGGATATAAATGCATCCGGGCCGTGGCAAGAACGCGGGAAGGCTTCACCTACAGTGTATATTACACCACCGAGATCATTCCGGAAAACAAAAACTACAACCCGCGTTTCAAAAACCTGGAGGGTATGCCATTGGAATACGAATACAATAACGGCAGCCTGACCATAAAATATACGGTATCAGGGATCAATTTGAATCCGGTGCCGGCTTCCAAATTCGATATTCCCAAAAGTGGTTATCGGGAAATGAGTTATGAAGAAAGTAAGAAAATGAAATGAGGGGGATGAGAAAAGAGGGTTATTTATGCATCTTGATTTTCAGATCAAGCATCTGCAGGCTGGATTTGCCTGATCCCGAGGCGTCGAACGGAGCAATGCTGACCTTGTATTTGAAGGGAATGATGAAAATGGTATTTCCTTTCTGGTAGGTGCTCACGGTATTGAGTGAAAAATAATGGGTGTTTTTTTCAATGCTGAAAATCTGGCTGCCCGAATAGGGGACTCCCGTTTTAAGTGTAAACCCGGTGGTAGTGCGAATGGGCACAAAATCATTCTTGAGGGGGGCTGCCTTTTTTTTGCCACCGCCTCCTTTGCTGGCAAAGGCAAGAGCAACCACTACCAGCATCATTGCACTAAAGCAAACTTGCAGGGTGAATTTTTTAACTGGTATGGTTTTCTGGGTGCTCATATATATCCGGTACAAATATAGAATAAAATCTTGGGTATTTTTTAACCGTCCGTCACAAATTTTAGCTCTTCTTTAACGCAAAGGTTCACAAATAGTTACAAATTTACCGCAGCCAGGTTATGCACATTATGGCTGATTTTGTTAATAATACAGCCGTTTGGGGGAAATGGTTGCCGGCCGGTTAAAAAAATTGGCAGGGTGTGATTATTCGCTTATCTTAGAATAACCTTCAAACACATGAAAGAAAATCCATACCATCAGGACCAGGAGGAAATAAAGGAACTGCTTAAGCAATACCAGCATTTAAAGAACGGACGCAGCCATACCTTCCTGGACGAGGAAGCCTTCGAAAAAATTATCGATTATTTTGATGAAACCGAGGATATGACCCAGGCCCTGGAGGTATCCGAACTGGCAATCGAGCAATATCCCTATTCGTCCTCCCTGCTCATCAGAAAAGCGGACCTGCTCATAGCCACCCGAAAATACCAGGACGCACTCCGGATACTGGAACAAGCCGAGCTGCTCGACGGCGCTGACATCAACCTGTACATACTCAAGACGGATGCTTACCTGGCGCTGGACCAGCAGGACAAGGCGGTGGCCCTTTTGGAAAATGCGCTGCAGCATTTTGAAGGAGAAGAGCGCATAGAGCTGCTCTTTGAGCTGGCAGACGTCTATGATGATTATGAGGAATTCGACAAAATCTTTGACTGCCTGCGGCTGATCCTGGAACAGGACCCCAATAACCAGGAAGCCCTCTATAAGATCTGTTTCTGGACCGATTTTACCGGCCGCAACGAGGAATGTATCCGGCTGCATCAGCAGATCATCGACGATTATCCCTACAATGAGCTGGCCTGGTTCAACCTGGGCGCGGCTTTCCAGGGCCTCAAGCTCTATGAAAAATCCATCGACGCCTATAAATACGCCATTGTCATTGATGAAAAGTTCGATTATGCCTACCGCAATATGGGGGATGCCTATATCCGGCTGCGCAAATACCGGGATGCCATTGAGGCCCTGGAAAAAGTCATAGAACTTTCCAGGCCCGAGGATGTGGTTTATGAGGCCATCGGACATTGCTATGATAAGCTCAGCAATTATGCCCAGGCCCGGTTTTATTACCGCAAAGCCTCCCACCTCAACACAGAAGACAGCAAGCTGCACTATAAAATTGCCTGCACCTACCTCAACGAAGGCTATTGGAGCCATGCGGTCAAACAATTGCAGGCAGCTTTGCAGATCCATTCCACCCAGCCGGAGTATAACCTGGCCATGGGGGAATGCAAGATGCAGATGGGGCTTTACCGGGAGGCGATCCAGTATTTTTCCACCGTAGTGCGAATCCGGCCGCGCAATATTTCCAGCTGGAAGGCACTGATCCGCTGTCTGTATATCGCCGGCTTTTATGAAGAGGCCCTTGAACAGCTGCAGGCTGCCATCCGCATGACCGGTGGCAAACCCATATTGGTTTTTTACCTGAGTGCAGTGTACCTGGCCATGGGAAAATCCAAGGAGGGGCTGCTGCATCTGGAGAAAGCCATGGGGATGGCCCCCAAGATGCTCAAAAAAATGATCGAACTGAACCCGGCCATCCTGCAATCCCAGCCGGTGCTCGATGTAATAGCCCGGTTCAAAAAGAGAAAGTCCTTCTGACCCGGACCTAAGTATTAACCTGCCTGGATACCAACCTGTTTTTGGTATTTGAATGTTCCCTATTTTTGCGCGTCATTTAATTAAAAAAAGAAACTACCGAGGATGAATTTCAAACTTACGCAGATCCCAGACAGGATTCCCCAGCCCAGAAAGAGCGGACTAACCATGGTAATGGACAAAGGTCTCAGCATTGACGAAGCCAAGAGCTTCCTGAGTGTGGCCCATCCCCATGTTGACATTGTAAAACTTGGTTTCGGAACTTCGTTTGTGACCCCGGGATTGCGTGAAAAGATTGAAATATACAGGTCCTATAACCTGCCGGTCTATTTTGGCGGAACACTCTTTGAAGCCTTCCTGATCAGAAACCAGGTGGAAGATTATATTTCCGTCTGCCGTGATTTTGGCATCACCTATATGGAAGTCTCCGATGGCTCCATCACCATTCCCCATGCGGAAAAATGCGGTTATATAGAAAAACTCACCAAAATAGGCACTGTACTGAGCGAAGTGGGGAGCAAGGATGCCGAGCATATCATTCCCCCATACAAGTGGATTGAACTGATGCGTGCCGAGCTGAGCGCGGGAGCCTCCTATGTCATCGCGGAAGCCAGGGAAGCAGGAAATGTAGGTATTTACAGGGGTTCGGGCGAAGTCAGGGAGGGCCTGGTTCAGGAAATACTGACCCAGATCCCAGAGGAGAAAATTTTATGGGAAGCGCCCCAGAAAGCCCAGCAGCTTTATTTTATAGAACTCATTGGCTGCAATGTGAATCTGGGCAATATCGCACCCAATGAAGTCATTCCCCTGGAAACCATGCGCCTGGGCCTGAGGGGGGATACCTTTCATCTGTTCCTCAATAAAGAAACATCGGGTCAATGAGAACATTTGGCCTGATAGGGTATCCGCTGGGTCATTCCTTTTCACAGAAGTATTTTCAGGAAAAGTTCCACCGCGAACAAATCCCCGATGTCAGTTACCGGAATTTCCCCCTGGAAGACATCAGCCGCCTGCCCGGACTGCTGTCCGCTGAGCCGCAACTGGCCGGTCTTAATGTCACCATTCCCTACAAAGAGCAGGTGATTGGATACCTGAACGGCCGGGACGAGGTCGTGGAAAAGACCGGAGCCTGCAACTGCATTCGCATCACCCGGGGACTGCTTTTTGGCTACAATACGGATGTGACCGGTTTTGAAAGGTCCCTGCTCTCTTTGTGGGAGCCCCGCCATAACCGTGCCCTGGTACTGGGAACGGGCGGGGCCGCCAAAGCGGTGGGTTATGTCCTGGATAAATTGGGAATCCCCTTTATCAGTGTGACACGCCGGACCGAACCAGGCTCCGGGCAACTCACCTGGGAGGCCTTGGACGAGACGGTGGTATCCTCCCATCCGCTGATCATCAACACGACCCCGCTGGGGATGTATCCCCATAGCGAACAGTGTCCTCCGATTCCCTACCAGGGGATCGGCGCCGGTCATTTCCTCTATGACCTGGTCTATAACCCCGCCATGACCCTTTTTCTGAGTCAGGGAGCCCGCAGGGGGGCTGTCACCCTCAACGGATATGATATGCTGGTGATCCAGGCTGAGGAAAGCTGGCGCATCTGGAACAGCTGATTGTCCAATGCATCCCCCGAAAAACGGCTCAGGGGGTCAGTTTTTGCCTTAGTTCGGCGGGCAGGGCCATGATTTTCTGATTGGTATAATCATAACACACCATGGCCGTTTTTGCCAGCACAGCCGGTTGCCTGGTTTCACCGTTCCCCTTTTCAAAAAGGTAGAACAGTTCAAAGCCCACCCTGGTAAATTCACCGGCACCCACCGATACCTCCAGCCGGTCCCCATAAAAAAGTTCCTTTTTGAATTCGATGGCCGCATCGGCCATAATGAGCCCTGTTCCTTCATGCACTTCCCGGAGCCCCAGGTGATGCAGGTATTGCACCCTGGCCTCGTGCATGAGGGATAGAATCCGGTCGTTGCCGACATGCCCGCCATAGTTGAGGTCGGTAATGCGCAAGGGCAGCATGGTACGGAAGGGCAGTTGGGCGGGAAGTTCAATTTTTATTCTGGCCATGGGAAAAAGGATAAATGTCAGGGTTGGGGGTGGGTGCTTTGTTGTTGGCGCAGGAATGCCACCAGTTGTTCGGCTGCTTTTCTGCGGTGGCTGAAACGGTTCTTTTCCTCCAGGCTCATCTGGGCAAAACTAAGGGGACTGCCCAGGGGCTGGAACACCGGATCATACCCGAACCCTTTGTCCCCGCGGGGGCGGGTGAGTATCTGGCCTTCACAGATTCCTTCAAAAAAATAGGGCCGGCCCCCCAGCATCAGGGAAATCACGGTCCGGAACCTGGCTTTTCTGTTGGTTTTACCCTCCAGCTCTGCCAGTAGCTTTTCCATATTGGCCTCAAAAGACCTTTCCTGGCCGGCGTAGCGTGCGCTGTGTACCCCGGGAGCGCCCGCCAGGGCTTCGGTTTCCAGGCCGGTGTCTTCGCTGAAGCAATCTGACCCTGTCAGTTGGTAGATGACCCGGGCTTTTTCTGCGGCATTTTCCTGCAGGGTATCGTAGGGCTCGGGTATTTCCACTTCGATGCCCGCCTGCTTCAGGCTGATGACTTCCAGGGTGGAGCCGATGGCTGCCTGGATTTCT
Source organism: uncultured Bacteroidota bacterium (assembly GCA_903906365.1). GTDB lineage: Bacteria > Bacteroidota > Bacteroidia > Chitinophagales > Chitinophagaceae > Puia. The sequence continues at coordinate 18,456 of CAIVKC010000051.1, forward strand.
TCCACCTTATGGGGATTGTTAGTGGCAAAAATAAGTCTGGTCATACATTCGTTTTAGTGAGTGGGTTCAAAGCCCGAAGAGGGTGCGCAAACAACCCCATAATTTGGTTTTCATTGCCCGGCTTTCCTCACCAGGCTGGTCGATCTCACCCAGGGAAGGGACATACAGGTAGGTGCTTCCGTCAAAAGACTGCGTTTTGAACTGAGGGAAGCTCAAGGGCAGCTGAATGTCAGTGGGCGAGACACCGAACAACAGCACAAAATCAGGGTGGAGCTGTTTTTTCAGGGCTGCGATGATCACCGGCGTACTGTCATGGTTGACGATGGCCACATCGCCGATATTCATCCGGCATGCTTCCAGCATTTTGGTAAGGAAGGCCAGCTGGGGTTCCGGAACAAAGACAGCATCTTTGGCCTGCACGATGATGGATACCCGCCGCTGGTTATTGCCGAGGAATTTATAGCCCGGCGCCTGCTCCTTTTTCGGGGCCGTATCCCCGGGAGGTGATTTGGCCGGAGTACCTGCCAGCAGTGCATGGGGAAACAATTCAGAAACGACAAAGCCAGGCAGGGTGATATGATCCAGGTCCATACTGATGGTATAAAACAATTTATTAATCTGTTGAAAACGGCAAGGGCAGCCTGCTCCGGCTTTTACTAACAATTGTTAGTTTTTTTGCCCCGCTTTTTTGTAAGCACAAAGAATGTTTGTTTCTTTGCTACACAAAAATAACATTTTATGCTCGGTGTTATGGATATACAGGTAAAGAAAGTCAGCCGCAGTAAAATCAGTGAGACAGATTTCAATAACCTCCCTTTTGGTAAATATTTCACAGACCATATGCTGGAAGTGGATTATGCGGACGGAGCTTGGAAAAAACCCCAGATCAGGCCCTACCAGGCGCTTTCCTTTGAACCCTCCCTGGCCGCCCTCCATTATGGCCAGGCCATTTTCGAGGGAATCAAGGCCTACCGCAATGCCCAGGGGGAAGCCTTTATATTCAGGCCCGAGGATAATTTCAGGCGCTTCAACCAGTCGGCAGACCGTATGGAGATGCCCGCCGTACCGGAAGAAATTTTTATGGAAGGCATGCGCAGACTCGTGGAAATTGATAAGGACTGGATACCCTCCAAAAAGGACTACTCCCTGTACATTCGTCCATTTATGTTTGCCACCGACCAGGTCATCGGTGTCCGGCCTTCTGAAACCTATAAATTCATCATCATACTGAGCCCAACGGGTCCCTATTATGCAAGCCCCATGAAGATTTATGTGGAGGAGAAATATACCCGGGCAGCCCCGGGTGGGGTGGGCTTTGCCAAAAATGCGGGCAATTACGGTGCCAGCCTGAAAGCTTCTGCCGAAGCAAAGGCCAAGGGGTATGACCAGGTCCTTTGGACGGATGCCTTTGAGCACAAATGGCTGCAGGAAGTGGGTACCATGAACGTCTTTTTCCTCATCGGCAATAAGGCCGTAACTCCTTCCCTGGAAGAAGGCACCATCCTGGAAGGGGTGACCCGCGACAGCGCCATCACCGTGCTGCGTGATATGGGTCTGACAGTGGAAGAACGCCGGATTGATATCGATGAGCTCATTGCGGCCTACCGGGCCGGAACGCTAAAGGAGGTATTCGGTACCGGTACGGCGGCCACCATTTCCCTGATCCGGGAATTGCGGTATAAGGACCTGGTGATGACATTTGATACGGAGACCTGGAAGGTTTCCACGGCTCTCAAAAAGACCCTGACCAGTATTCGGGAGGGGCTCCTGGCAGACACCCACGGATGGATGTTTAGGGTTTAATCGCGGGTATTACCGGGTGAATCGCGTTCATTTGGGGTTTTATTTCCACAAATTAACCCGAAAATGAATTTTAATTTGGTTATTCCCCATCAGAAATTTACCTTTGCCCTCCCAAAATAAAATAGGTCCAGAATGCCTACCATACAACAATTAGTTAGAAAAGGAAGAGAGATTATCAGAGCAAAAAGTAAATCCAGGGCTTTGGATTCCTGTCCGCAGCGCCGTGGCGTATGTACCCGTGTGTATACAACCACCCCCAAAAAGCCAAACTCCGCTTTGCGCAAAGTTGCCAAAGTTCGTTTGACCAATAAGGTAGAGGTGATTGCCTATATTCCAGGGGAAGGCCATAACCTCCAGGAACACTCCATCGTGCTGATCCGCGGGGGTCGCGTAAAGGATTTACCAGGCGTTCGTTACCATATCGTCAGGGGTAGCCTGGATACGGCCGGAGTGAAGGATCGTAAGAAGAGCCGTTCAAAATATGGTACCAAAAAAGAAAAAGCCGGCGCTAAACCAGCAGCAAAAAAATAATATTTCAATTATTAGTAATTCCACCGAAAAATGAGGAAAACGCAAGCCAAAAAATTACCACTTTCCCCCGATGCCAAATACAATGACATCCTGGTAACCCGTTTTGTAAACAATATCATGTGGCAGGGTAAGAAGAACACGGCCTATGTTATTTTTTACGATGCCCTGGAAAAAGTTTCCAAACAAACCAATGAGGACGGTTATGATGTGTGGAAAAGGGCTTTGAATAACGTTACCCCCGGTGTGGAAGTACGGAGCCGCCGTATTGGTGGAGCGACCTTCCAGATACCCGCCGAAGTACGCGCTGACCGCAAGATTTCCCTGAGCATGAAATGGCTTATCCGTTACAGCCGCGAAAGAAACGGCCGGAATATGGCAGAAAAACTGGCCAATGAGATCGTCGCAGCCAGCAAGGGTGAAGGCGGTGCATTCAAGAAAAAAGAAGATACGCACCGTATGGCCGAAGCCAATAAGGCTTTCGCCCATTTCAGAATCTAATTACCACATTATTAATATTTTGAACCCTGCAGCAACCTTCTGCAGGGTTTTTTGTTGTAGGCCGGCGGCGACCCTGTTCGGTCCGGACCCAGCTATCTTTTCCACATGTCATTTTTGATGAATTAATTATGTACCTTTGCGCACCGAATTTAAAGAAGGAGATTGACCGATGCATTGTTGAGCATAAAATACTGAATAGCAGTATACATGGAGTAAAGCAACCCCCTGACCCGGAAAGCGGCCAGGATCCTGGCGGCCCAAAATAAGGCCGGAGCCAGGGCAAAAATTAGATAAACTTTTTAATTTATAACAATGTCAGACTTAAGATTTCAAAGAAACTTTGGTATTGCCGCACACATTGATGCGGGCAAAACAACCACGACAGAACGTATTTTGTACTACACGGGCGTGAACCACAAAATTGGGGAAGTACATGATGGGGCAGCCACCATGGACTGGATGGCCCAGGAGCAGGAGAGGGGGATTACCATCACCTCTGCTGCGACCACCTGTTTTTGGAATTTCCCTACCGTACAGGGGGTGAAAACAGCTGACAGCAAACAATATAAATTCAACATCATCGATACCCCGGGGCACGTGGATTTCACCGTCGAGGTGGAGCGCTCCCTTCGGGTACTGGATGGCCTGCTGGCCCTGTTCTGTGCCGTATCCGGCGTTGAACCCCAGTCTGAAACCGTCTGGCGCCAGGCCAACCGCTACAAAGTGCCCCGTATAGGATTTGTCAATAAGATGGACCGGGCGGGCGCCGATTTCCTGAACGTGGTCAAACAGGTAAAGGAAATGCTGGGAGCCAAAGCCGTTCCTTTGCAGCTTCCAATAGGCGCTGAGGATGCGTTCACCGGCGTGGTGGACCTCATTACCATGAAAGGCATCATCTGGGATGATGAAACCAAGGGTATGACTTTCAAGGAAGTGCCCATTCCCGCTGATATGCTGGATGAAGTCAATGAATGGCGCCAGCACCTCATAGAGGCAGTGGCCGAATATGACGATAAGTTGCTGGAAAAATTCTTTGATGATCCCAACACGATCACCGAAGATGAAGTGCATGAAGCCATCCGCAAGGCTACCATCGACATTTCCATCATCCCCATGATGTGTGGATCCTCTTTCAAAAACAAGGGAGTTCAGACCGCCCTGGATGCCATCGTGCGGTACCTGCCCGGCCCCCTGGATATTGAGGCCGTTACAGGCACCAATCCCCATACCGGCGAGGAACTCACCCGTAAACCGGATGCCAAGGAGCCTTTTGCGGCGCTGGCCTTCAAAATCATGACCGATCCCTTTGTGGGAAGGCTCGCCTTTTTCCGGGCCTACAGCGGGCACCTGGACTCAGGTTCCTATGTACTCAATACGCGTACCGGTAAAAAAGAACGCATTTCACGCATCATGCAGATGCATGCCAATAAACAGCATCCCATTGATTTCATCGAAGCCGGTGATATTGGTGCGGCGGTTGGCTTCAAGGACATCAAAACCGGTGATACCCTCTGCAACGAGGACCATCCCATTGTCCTGGAAAGCATGACCTTCCCCGAGCCGGTTATTTCGGTAGCGGTGGAACCCAAAACCCAGGCTGACGTGGACAAGATGGGCATGGCCATTGCCAAGCTCGTTGAAGAAGATCCCACCCTGCGCGTAAAAACCGATGAGGAAACCGGTCAGACCATCCTCAGTGGAATGGGCGAACTGCACCTGGAAATCATCGTCGACCGCATGAAGCGGGAATTCAAAGTGGAAATCAACCAGGGTGCCCCTCAGGTCGCCTATAAGGAAGCCTTCCAGCTGAGTGTGGAACACCGGGAGACCCTGAAGAAGCAGACCGGTGGACGCGGTAAATTCGCTGACATCGTCTTTGAAATAGGGCCTGCTGACGAGGAATTCCTCAAGGAAGGAAAAGGACATTACCAGTTTGTCAATGATATTTTCGGAGGCTCCATTCCCCGTGAATTTGTTCCGGCCATACAGAAGGGATTCGAAACATCCATGACCACCGGTGTTCTTGCCGGCTATCCGGTAGACAACATGAAGGTGCGCGTATTTGACGGCAGTTTCCATGCGGTTGACTCCGATTCAATGTCATTTGAACTGTGCGCCAAACAGGGTTTCCGTGAGGCTGCCAGAAAAGCCAAACCGGTTTTGCTGGAACCCATCATGAAAGTGGAGGTAATTACCCCGGACCAGTACATGGGAGACGTCACCGGTGACCTCAACCGCCGCCGTGGCATGCTGGAAGGCATGGACACCAAGGCCAACGCCCAGGTGATCAAAGCAAAAGTTCCTTTGAGTGAAATGTTCGGTTATGTTACCCAACTGCGCAGCCTGTCATCCGGCAGGGCCACTTCCACCATGGAGTTTTCTCATTACGCCCCGGCACCCAACAATGTCGCCGAGGAAGTGATTGCCAAGGTAAAGGGCAAAGGAAAAGTGAACGCCTAAAACAAGCAGCTATTTTTTAAGCCAGCTAGAACCCTGTCCTACGGACAGGGTTTTTTTGTGGACCGCCTCCCCGTGAACCAGATTGCCTGCTTAAACGTTGACCAAACAGGAAGGTCAAACCATAGAATACCCAAAAAATGATTTGATATGAAAAAAGTATGGATTGTTTGTCTGGCGATGGCCCTGTTTTCCATGATGACGGCAGCGGCCCTTTCTGCACAGGTATATGTTCGGGTGCGTCCCGCAGTCCCGGTCTATGTCCGGGCAACCCCGCCCGGGGCAGGTTATATTTGGATCGGGGAAGACTGGGAATGGAGGGGGGGACAGTACATACATGTTGGCGGCCGCTGGGTATACCCCCCGCATCCCGGATTTGTCTGGGTGCCTGGTCACTGGCGCCACACAAGGTTTGGATGGCAATGGTTCGGGGGACGCTGGAGGGGCCGGGGCAGGAGATGGTAGGCAGCCGGGCTTAATCCTATCCTGCCAGATGCCTATTTTTCCAGGGGGAGTCCGTTGTTTTTTTGGCAATAAGTCCTAAATTGCTCTTCCTAAAACAGTGGTATGCAATTCAAAATTAAGCCTTTAGCCTGCTGGCACCTGACCATCTTGTTAGTGATCCTATCCGGAACGGGTTTTGCCCAGTTTGGCCGGTCGGTATACTGGAAACCGGACGGCAGCGGGTATTGGACCATCCGGGAGGGCGCCATCGAAGAGGTGAGCCTTCCTTCCAACCACCACAGCATCGTTGTTTCCCGGGATAAGTTGGTTCCTTCGGGAAGTACGGCACCCCTTCGTTTCCGCCAATTCGCCTTTGCTGCCGATAGAGGAAAAGTCCTGCTGTTCACCAATACAAAAAGGGTATGGCGTTATAATACCATGGGAGATTATTGGGTCTACGACCTGGCGGCCGGCAGCCTCATCCGCCTGGGATCCGGCCTGCCTGCCGCTTCGCTGATGTTTGCCAAGTTCTCTCCCGACGGCTCCCGGGTGGCCTATGTGAGCGGCCATAACCTATATGTGGAAGAGCTGTCCACCCACCAGGTGAGTCAGCTTACCTTTGACGGATCCAGGAAGCTGATCAACGGTACTTTTGACTGGGTCTATGAAGAGGAGTTTGACTGCAGGGACGGCTTTAGATGGAGCCCGGACGGATCCCAGATTGCCTACTGGCAGATTGATGCAAAAAATACCAAGGACTACCTGATGCTCAATACCACCGATTCCATTTATTCCCGGGCGATCCCCGTGGAGTATCCCGTGGCCGGTGAAGCGCCCTCCCCCTTCCGCATAGGGGTGGTAAATATTTCTACGGCAAAAACCCGTTGGATGGATATACCCACTGATCCCGTATTGGGCAGTTATCTTCCCCGGATGGAATGGGCCGCTGGTAATAACGAACTGATTGTCCAGCACCTCAACCGCCCCCAGCATGAATCCGACATTTTGCTTTGCAATGTCAGTACCGGAAATTACCAGGTGGTATTGACCGAAAAGGATTCCGCCTGGATAGATATCCTGCCTGCCTGGGATGAGGATTATAAAATGGGCGGATGGGACTGGCTGAAGGGTGGCCGGCAATTCCTGTGGGCCAGCGAGCGTGACGGCTGGAGGCATTTGTACAGCGTCAGTCGGGACGGTAAGCAGCAGAACCTGATCACCCAGGGGGCCTATGATGTCATGAAGATCAACTGCATCGATGAGAAAGGCAACCTGCTTTATTTCACGGCTTCCCCCGACAATGCCACCCAGGCCTATCTGTACAGGACGCGCCTGGACGGCAAAGGCAAACCCGAACTCCTGTCGCCGGCTGCCCAGAAAGGAACCCATGGCTATGAAATTGCCCCCGGGGGACGGTTTGCCCTTCACAGTTTCTCCAATCATACCACCCCCGAGATCAGCCAGTGGATATCCCTGCCTGACAACAAAAGCCTGGATTTGGGGGCTTCCCCCCAGTTGGCCGACCGCTCCGCAGGACCCGGGGAACCGGTCACGGAGTTTTTCAGGATCAGGACCCAGGATGGCGTTGACATGGACGGCTGGATGGTAAAACCCGTTCCCTTCGACTCCACCAAAAAATACCCGGTGGTCTTCTACGTGTATTCCGAACCGGCCGCCCAGACCGTCAAAGATGAATATGGGGTAAGCAATAATTTCCTCTATAACGGGAATATGGCCAAGGATGGCTATATCTACATTTCCCTGGACAACAGGGGTACCCCGGCTCCCAAAGGCGCTGCCTGGCGTAAAAGCATTTACCGTCACATCGGCTCGGTCAACATCAGGGACCAGGCCATGGCCGCCCGTGAAATCCTCCAGTGGCCTTTTGTGGACAGCAGCCGGATAGCCGTATGGGGATGGAGCGGAGGCGGTTCTGCCACCCTCAATTTGCTTTTCCAGTACCCGGAGATCTACAAGACCGGGATCTCCATTGCTGCGGTGGGCAATGAACTTACCTATGACAATATTTACCAGGAAAGATACATGGGGCTGCCACAGGAAAACAGGATGGATTTCGTCAACGGCTCCCCAATAACACATGCCAAAAACCTGAAAGGCAATCTGTTATACATTCATGGGACCGGCGATGACAACGTGCACTACGCCAATGCGGAAATGCTGATCAACGAACTGGTTAAATACAACAAGACCTTTCAGTTCATGAGCTATCCCAACCGGTCCCATTCCCTTTCGGAAGGAGCAGGTACCCGCCAGCACCTGGCTAATTTGTACACCAATTACCTCAGGGAGCATTGCCCGGGAGGCGGCAGGTAAAAATAAAAGCCGATTTCGTCAAAAAAGTTAATCAAATCTTTGTCCGTTTAAATCCTAGCCCATACCTTTGCATCCCAATTCGAAAAATTGGTATTGGCTTATGTCTCAACGAATCAGAATCAAATTACAGTCATACGATCACAATCTGGTGGATAAATCCGCCGAAAAGATCGTTAAAACCGTGCGGAGCACAGGTGCAGTGGTAACAGGTCCCATTCCTTTACCTACCAAGAAGAAAATCTTCACTGTGCTGCGTTCCCCACATGTAAATAAAAAGGCACGTGAGCAATTCCAGCTTCATACGCACAAGCGTTTGCTGGATATCTATACTTCCTCCTCGAGGACGGTAGATGCACTGTCAAAACTGGATCTGCCATCCGGTGTTGACGTTGAGATCAAAGCCTAAGTACACGCATGGCCGGGCTGTCCCGCCTGCGGTAAAGAGTTCTTTATTTGTCCATCTGTAAACTTCCGGTCCTTCCGGGATAAAACAGCGCTGGATTTAAAAATAGCAAAATCCCTTTCCAGACAGCCTCCGGGCTCAGGAGAGGGGAACATATAAACAAGCCGTTCGGGGTTTGTTTACAGCCGGTACTTCCCGTGGTCATTACATCAAGTTCACCACCAGTAAGGAAAAGGTCGGCTGCAAACGTGGGATTGAAATCAATACTTTACTCGCTATACCAATACGGTAAAGTTCTCTGGTTGTCCTTACACCCCAAGGCATAAAATGTACATAAATGAAAGGCATTATTGGTAAGAAAATTGGGATGACCAGTGTATTCAGTTCCGACGGCAAGCAGACAGCCTGCACGATCATCGAAGCAGGTCCCTGCGTTGTTACCCAGGTTAAGACAAAAGAAACCGACGGGTACGATTCCCTCCAGCTGGCGTTCGGTGAAAAAAAGGAAAAGCACACTACTTCCGCAGAAAAAAATCACTTCGCCAAAGCAAGCACTTCCCCTAAAAAATTTGTAAAAGAGTTTCGTGGATATACCCTGGAAAAAAACCTGGGAGAAGCCATCACCGTTGACATTTTCACCGAAGGTGAGAAAGTAGATGTGGTTGGTACCTCCAAAGGAAAAGGATTTCAGGGTGTTGTTAAACGTCATGGATTCCATGGTGTTGGACAGCAGTCACACGGTCAGCATGACCGCCAGCGTGCCCCCGGCTCCCTGGGTAACTCCTCTGATGCATCCCGTGTTATGAAAGGTGTCCGCATGGCCGGTCGCATGGGAACAGACAGGGTAAAGGTGAAGGCACTTAAAGTGGTCAAAATTTTCCCTGAAAAGAATTTCATTCTGGTAAGCGGATCGGTCCCCGGTCATATTGGTTCCATTGTTTTAATTCAGAAGTAACTTTTAATTGAACTAAGATGCAAGTAGACGTTTTAAATATACAAGGAAAGAAAACCGGCAGGTCGGTTGAGTTGCCGGAAGATATATTTGGTATTGAACCAAACGACCATGTCATATATCTGGCCGTAAAGCAATACCTGGCCGCACAGCGTCAGGGTACAGCCAAGGTCAAGACCCGTATGGAAGTGAAAGGTTCCTCCAAGAAACTGCACAAGCAAAAAGGAACCGGTGGCTCCCGTAAAGGAAATATCCGTAACCCTTTGTACAAAGGGGGTGGTACCATTTTCGGACCCAAACCCAGGGATTATGACCTGAAACTGAACCGCAAGGTGAAGGATCTGGCTAAGATGTCTGCCCTGGCACACAAAGCCAAAGGGAATGCCATCATGGTGGTTGAAGACATTAAACTGGATGCGCCCAAAACCAAACAGTTTGCCGATGTGCTCAAGAGCCTGGAGGTTTCCGGAAAGAAAACACTCTATGTACTTCCCGAATACAATGAGAATGTATACCTGAGTTTCCGCAATGTGCCTACGGTAGAAGGTGCACTGCTGGCCGACATCAATACTTATGACATCGTGAATGCGGATGTGTTGATTCTTTCAGAAACAGCCGCCAAGGTTTTTTCTGATGATTCAAAGGAAGAAGTAAAAGCATAATTGAATTAACACCAAAAAATATTAAGAGATGAAAGCCTCTGAAGTTTTAGTAAAACCGTTATTGACCGAAAAAGCAAACGCACAGCAGGAAAAATTGCGCCGGTATGCTTTCAGGGTAAATCGCAAAGCCAATAAACTGGAAATAAAAAAAGCAGTGGAAGGTTTTTACGGAGTTACGGTTATCGAGGTAAACACGCTGGTTGTTCCTGCCAAACACAAAACCCGCTCGACGAAGGCAGGGATGGTTCAGGGCCGCAAGCCTGCTTACAAGAAAGCGCTCGTAACAGTGGCAGAAGGTGAAACCATCGATCTGTACGCAAATATTTAAAACCTGATTATTAAAGTAAGCGAAGCTGATAATTTCGCAATAAAAGATAACAGCACATGGCACTAAAGAAATATAAACCAATTACCGCAGGTACGCGATGGAGAATTGGAAACGCGTATGCAGAAATTACTTCTGATACCCCCGAAAAGAGTTTGCTGGAAAAGAAAAGCGGAACGGGAGGCAGGAACGTGCAGGGAAGAAGGGCCATGCGTTATATCGGCGGCGGTCACAGGAAACATTACCGCATCATCGATTTCAAGCGCGATAAAAAGGAAGTTCCCGCTACTGTGGCTTCCATCGAGTACGATCCAAACCGTACCGCATTCATCGCCCTGCTTCATTACGCAGACGGTGAAAAGAGGTATATCCTGGCTCCCCAGGGCCTTCAGGTGGGTGCCCCGGTCCTGGCTGGTGATGAAGTGGCTCCTGAAGTGGGCAACGCCCTTCGTATGAAGAACATGCCCCTGGGTACCAATGTACACAATATTGAAATGCAGCCCGGACAGGGCGGTAAGCTGGTTCGCAGCGCCGGAACTTCTGCCCAGCTGACCAATAAGGAAGAGAAATATGCTGTTCTGAAAATGCCTTCCGGAGAGTTGAGGAAAGTGCTGATTAACTGTTATGCAACCGTGGGTGTTGTTTCCAACAGCGACCACAGCCTGCAGAGCATGGGTAAGGCCGGCCGCAATCGCTGGAGGGGTATCCGCCCAAGAAACAGAGGTGTTGCGATGAACCCTGTGGATCATCCGATGGGTGGTGGTGAAGGAAAGGCATCCGGTGGACAGCCCCGTTCCAGGAATGGACAGTACTCCAGGGGCCTGAAGACCAGGACCAAGGGTAAAGGCAGCGACAAACTGATTATTCAGCGCAAGAACGGTAAGAAATTAGCAAAATAAACATCAAAACCCAAATACCGATATTCCTTATCAAATGGGAAATTGGATTTTTAAACCTGGATTTTAAATAACAATTATGGGTCGTTCAATTAAAAAAGGTCCTTACGTCGATGCAAATGTGGAGAAAAAGGTACTGGACATCAACGAAGGCAAATTAAAAAAAGGGGTTATCAAAACCTGGAGCCGTCGTTCCACCATTACGCCTGATTTTGTTGGGCACACATTCGCCGTGCACAATGGAAACAAGTTTATCCCTGTGTATGTGACTGAGTTCATGGTAGGTCACAAACTCGGTGAATTTGCTCCGACACGCAACTTTAAAGGACATTCAAGTAAAAAGATAGCCTAATAGTTCAACCTCCCCGCTGCCGGAAGACTTTTGCTTTCCGCAGTCAGGGACCAGGACTCGAAACTTTTAAATATGGAAGCAGTAGCTAAATTGAGAAATTATCCCACGTCCCCCCGCAAAATGCGTTTGCTGGCCGATGAGATCCGTGGCATGCAGATTGAAAAGGCATTGGCATTGCTGGAACACCATCCCCAGCATTCCTCCACACCCCTGCACAAATTACTATGGTCTGCAGTGAAGAACTGGGAGCAGAAGAATGAAAGCAAGAGTGCTGCCGATGCGAGCCTTATCGTCAAGACCATCTTTGTGGATGGCGGAAGGGTTCTGAAACGGATGCGTCCAGCTCCACAGGGCCGCGGCTACCGTGTACGCAAGCGCAGTAACCACGTAACCATCATTGTTGATTCAAAAATTATTGATAAAACTGTTAAATCATAGTATGGGTCAGAAAACAAATCCTATAGGTGCAAGGTTAGGAATCATCCGCGGCTGGGAGTCTAACTGGTTTGGTAACAGAAAAGATTATGCCACCAAGCTCATTGAGGATAATAAGATCAGGACTTACCTGAACGCCCGTATCAACAAGGGCGGTATAGCCAAGATCGTCATTGAGCGTACCCTCAACAAGCTGATCGTAACCATTCATACCTCCAAACCCGGTATCATCATCGGTAAGGGCGGCGGAGAAGTTGATCGTATCAAGGAGGAACTGAAGAAACTGACTGGCAAAGACGACGTTCAGATCAATATCCTGGAGATCAGGCGTCCTGAACTGGATGCCAATATCGTAGGGGATACCATTGCCCGGCAGATTGAAAATCGTATCAACTTCAAGCGAGCTACCAAAATGGCCATCGCCTCCACCCTTCGGATGGGAGCAGAAGGTATCAAGGTAAAATTGAGCGGAAGACTCGGTGGATCTGAAATTGCCCGCAGTGAAGAATTCAAGCAGGGCCGTGTGCCCCTCCATACCCTTCGTATGGATATAGATTATGCCAATGTATTTGCACAGACCGTATACGGAAAAATAGGTATCAAGGTATGGATCTGTAAAGGGGAAGTTCTGGTAAAAAGGGACCTGAACCCCAACTTTGTGGCCGGCGGCAAAAATGAAGGCGGAAGTGACAGGAGGGATCGCAGGCCCGGGGAAGAATACGGACGCGATGACCGCAGGGGCGGTGGTGGCGGCGGTGAACGCAGAGGCGGCGGCGGCGGTGAGAGAAGAGGTGGCGGAGAAAGGAGGCATTGATTGCCCGGCACACCGGAAACTGAATCATTTTCAAATTGAGAAATTTAAGTAAAAATGTTACAACCTAAAAGATCGAAACATAGGAAAGCGCAGAAAGGCCGTATCCGTGAGGTGGCCAAAAGAGGAAGTTCCATTGCGTTTGGTTCCTACGGTTTGAAAGCCCTGGAAGCCATTTGGCTAACCAACCGTCAGCTGGAAGCTGCACGCCAGGCTTTGACTCGGCATATGAAACGTGAAGGAAATGTATGGATCCGCGTGTTTCCCGATAAGCCCATTACCAAAAAGCCCCAGGAAGTGAGAATGGGTAAGGGTAAAGGTAACCCCGAATATTGGGCTGCAGTGGTCGAACCAGGACGTATCCTTTTTGAAGCTGATGGTGTTCCTGAACAGGTAGCCAAAGAAGCCCTTGAACTGGCTGCACAGAAATTACCGATCAAAACAAAATTCATAGTGCGTCGCGATGCAGTAGCCATCGTGGGCATTAAATAAGCATAAAAATCAAGTACAATGTCAAAAAAAATTGATTTTGTAAGAAGCCTGAAGGATTTGACTGAAGTTGACTTAAAGGCGCGCATCCAGGAAGATGAACTTCGTCTTAAAAAGCTGGAATTTGCCCATGTGATTTCCCCGCTGGAAAACCCGATGAGCATTCGTTCCCTGCGTAAAGATGTGGCCCGTCTGAAAACAGAACTGAATAAAAGAAAAGCCAGCGCTTAGATGGTTACCCCCCGGCATACGGGTGGGATAGAAAGAGCAAAACATATTGGTTGTCATACATTATGATGATCGCTAAAAGCAAAAAGCTAAATAAAATGGTTGAAAGAAATTTGCGAAAAACAAGAATTGGTGTTGTCCGCAGCAATAAGATGGATAAAACCATCACCGTGGCTGTAGAAAGAAAAGTGAAACACCCAATCTATGGTAAGTTCGTTAAAAAGACTACCAGTTTTCATGCCCATGATGAAAAGAACGAGTGTACCATAGGTGATGTTGTGCGCATTATGGAAAGCCGCCCGCTGAGCAAGACAAAGCGCTGGAGACTGGTGGAAGTGGTTGAAAAAGCGAAATAATTAATTCCGGGTTCTTTCATAGCGCCCGGGGTATCTGATAATAATTTGTTGTAATTGCTATAGGTAAATAGTCTATAGCTTAAAGCTAAATAAGATGATTCAGCAAGAAAGCAGGTTAAATGTAGCTGATAACAGTGGTGCCAAAGAGGTATTGTGCATCCGGGTTCTGGGTAATAGCGGGCAGGATTATGCCAAAATCGGTGATAAAATTGTAGTGACCGTAAAGTCGGCTTTGCCTTCCGGCGGTATTAAGAAGGGTACGGTTGCCAAAGCGGTGATTGTGCGTACCAAGAATAAATTACGCCGTAAGGATGGTTCCTACATTCGTTTTGATGACAACGCGGTGGTATTGCTGAATGCATCGGATGAGCCTCGCGGAACCCGTATTTTCGGGCCGGTTGCAAGGGAACTTCGCGATAAAGGTTACATGAAAATCATTTCCCTGGCTCCTGAAGTACTCTAGATTAATTCACGCCTGCAAGGGTAAACCCCAGGCACACCATATTTAATAATAGCGTTTCGCCCCTGAGCGTTGCGCGTTAAGCGTAAAAAATGAGTAACAGATTTAAACCCAAGTTCAATATCAAAAAAGGCGACAGCGTCATTGTGATCGCTGGTGATGACAAGGATCCTAAGAAGCCCCACAAGGTGCTTGAAGTATTCCCGGACAAATCCAAAGTCCTGGTGGAGGGAGTCAATATCGTTACCAAGCATACCAAGCCTTCTGCACAGAATACCAAGGGTGGTATACTGAAAATCGAGGCCCCTATACACATTTCCAATGTGATGTTATGGGATGCCAAGAAAGGCGAAGCCAGTAAAATTAAACGCACAAGGGAAAACGGAAAATTAATTCGTGTTTCAAAAAAATCAGGGGAGGTTATTAAATAATGAGTACTGTAAAATACACTCCGAGACTTGCTGAAAAGTACACCAAGGAAGTCGTACCAGCATTAGTAAAGAAGTTTGGTTATTCCAGCATCATGCAGGCACCCAAACTGGAAAAAATATGTCTGAACCGTGGAGTAAACGGTGCGGTTACGGACAAGAAACTGGTTGATATTGCAGTGGAAGAACTGACACTGATCACCGGCCAGCGCGCTGTCGCCACCATGTCCAAGAAGGATATTTCCAACTTTAAGCTCCGTAAGAATATTCCGATCGGCGCCAGGGTCACCCTGCGTGGCGTGAAGATGTTCGAATTCCTTGACCGCCTCGTTTCCACAGCCCTGCCAAGGGTTCGTGATTTCAAAGGTGTCAATGAAAAATCATTTGACGGAAGGGGCAATTATACCCTGGGCGTTACCGAGCAGATCATTTTCCCCGAAGTGGATATTGACAAAGTGAATAAGATCACAGGCATGGACATTACGTTCGTGACTACGGCCAATACCAACGAAGAGGCTTATGAACTGCTCAAGGAACTGGGAATGCCTTTCCGTAATGCAGCTAAAAAAGAAGATTAAACATTTAAATAAAATAAAACATGGCGAAAGAGTCAGTAAAAGCCAGACAAAGAAAAAGAGAGGCTTTATCGGCAAAGTTTGCTGAAAAGCGCGCTGCTTTGAAGGCTGCAGGTGATTACAGGGCACTGGATTTGCTTCCTAAAAATTCATCTCCCGTGCGTTTGAAAAACCGTTGCCAGTTAACTGGCCGTCCTAGAGGTTACATGAGGTACTTCGGTGTATCCAGGGTAATGTTCCGCGAAATGGCCCTTCAGGGTAAGATTCCGGGAGTAAGAAAAGCAAGCTGGTAAGACCGGCTGATGATATCATTGGATATCGCATTGTAAAAAATATTTTGAAATCATTTAACTGAGTGAAACAATGGTTACTGATCCAATAGCAGATTTTTTGACTAGAATCCGGAATGCACAGATGGCAAGCCATCGTATTGTGGAGATACCTGCTTCAAATTTGAAAAAGCGGATGACTGAGATCCTCTACGATAAGGGTTATATCCTTAAGTATAAATTCGAGGATGACAACAAACAGGGGGTTATCAAGATAGCCCTCAAATATGATGCGGCCACCAAGGAGCCTGCCATCAAATCCCTGGAAAGGGTAAGCCGCCCGGGACTGCGCCAGTATTCAAGCCCTGCTGAATTTAAAAGGGTTAAAAATGGTCTGGGTGTTGCCATCATTTCTACCTCAAAGGGTGTAATGACCGACAAGGAAGCCAAGTCACAGAATGTAGGTGGCGAAGTGCTGTGCTATATATATTAATCCGGATTTGCCGGCCTGTTATTTAAGCTTTCTATACGGCGCTGAACACAGGCTCACAAAATAAAAAGGCAGGGTTCATAAATCGGAGCTGATCCCTCGCCCGCTAGTAAACAACTTTGATGTCCGATTTGACTTTTAAATTATTATTATGTCTCGTATAGGTAAAAAGCCGGTAGATCTTCCCAGTGGCGTGACAATCACCGTTAACGCTGAAAACGTGGTAACTGTTAAAGGACCCAAGGGTGAGCTGAAACAGACCATGGACAGGGATATCAAGCTGGAAATTAAAGATGGCCATGTTGAGATCGTGCGGCCCACAGACCAGATCCGTCATCGTGCACTGCATGGTTTATATCGCTCCCTGGTAGCCAATATGGTAAAAGGAGTAACTGATGGTTATCAGCGTAAACTGGAATTGATTGGTGTAGGTTTTAAGGCTTCCAACCAGGGTAATTTGCTGGACCTGGCACTTGGCTATTCACATAACATCATTTTTGAGATTCCCAAGGAACTCAAGGTGGCTACAGCCCAGGAAAAAGGGGACAACCCTAAAATCACACTGGAAGGTGTTGACAAGCAACTCATCGGACAGGTCGCTGCTAAAATACGCAGTCTCCGCAAGCCCGAGCCTTACAAGGGTAAAGGGGTTCGCTACCTGGGTGAAGTTGTCCGTAAAAAGGCGGGTAAGGCTGCAGGTAAGTAGTCCATGCCTGGACTTTAAGCAGATTTTAGTCTGTTTGCTTGAAAACGCCCTTCCTGTATATCATTTTAAAATATAATCCTGGCAGTATCAGGATTGCAAAATAGAAACAATGGATACGAAAGTTATAAACAAAAGAAAAATCAGTTACCGCATCCGTAAAAAGGTGAGTGGTACTGCACAGCGCCCAAGACTGGCTGTCTTCAGGAGCAATAGTGACATTTATGCGCAACTGATTGATGATGACAAGGGTGTTACACTTGCTTCGGCTTCTTCCAGGGACAAGGATATTTTGGCCCAGAAAGTGACCAAATCCGAGAAGAGCAAATTGGTGGGTGCTGCCATTGCACTGAAAGCGGTTGGCCTTGGCATTCAGGACTGTACTTTTGACCGTGGCGGTAATTTATACCACGGACGTGTGAAAGCCGTCGCAGATGGCGCACGTGAAGGAGGTTTGAAATTTTAATTCAGAAACAATATAATTACGCAATAAATGTCAAAAGTAATTTTAAACAGCGTTAAGGCAGGCGACCTGGAATTAAAAGAGAAAGTCGTTGCAATTAACCGCGTGGTTAAGACAACCAAGGGTGGTCGTGCATTCAGTTTTTCTGCACTTGTTGTGGTAGGTAATGCCAACGGGGTCGTGGGACATGGACTGGGTAAGGCAAAAGAGGTGCAGGAAGCCATCACCAAAGGAATTGAAGACGCCAAAAAGAACCTCATAAAAGTGCCTGTAATGCATGGGACCATTCCCCATGATCAACTGGCCAAGGAAGGTGCGGCCATCGTGTTGATCAAACCGGCTGCCCATGGTACCGGTGTGATCGCCGGGGGCAGCATGCGTGCGGTACTGGAAAGCGCTGGAGTTACGGATGTACTTGCCAAATCACTGGGTTCTGCCAATCCCCATAACGTGGTAAAGGCAACCGTAAAGGCATTATCCATGCTCAGGGAACCCATTCATGTTTCCAGGACCAGAACCATTTCATTAAAGAAAGTTTTCAACGGATAATTTCAAAAGGCCTTCCTTTTGTTTTTAAAAGAAAGAGTTATGAAAAAAGTAAAAGTTACACTTATAAAAAGCGGTATAGACAGGCCCGAACGCCAGAAGCTTACATTGAAGGCCTTGGGACTGAATAAGTTGAATTCAACCAAAGAAATCGAGGCTACTCCCCAGATTCTGGGAATGATCCGTAAAGTGGATCACCTGGTTAAAGTGGAGCACCTTTCCTAAACCGGTTCGCTGGCTTTGACGGTCCGCTGGTCCGTCGTGCTCGCCGTAAAGACATTCATATTATTAACGCGAGGGGAGATTCCCCGTTGAGTAAAAATCGATACAATGAAATTACATACTATTAAGCCTGCCAAAGGCGCAACGCACAAGGAAAAACGTTTAGGTCGTGGTGAAGCATCCGGTAAAGGAGGAACTTCCACCAAAGGTAATAAAGGAGGACAGAGCCGTGCGGGTTATCAGCGCAAAATGGCACATGAAGGCGGCCAGATGCCGATTCAAAGAAGGCTTCCCAAGCGCGGATTCAAGAACATCTCCAGGGTTTCCTACAAAGTGTTCAACCTGGGACAGATAGACCACCTGGTGGAAAAATATGGCATTAAGGAATTTTCTCCCGAAAATTTATACATCAATGGCCTGATCAACCAGACAGACCTGGTGAAAATCCTCGGAAACGGGGAGATAAAAAGCAAAATGACCTACAAAGTGAATGCGGTGAGTGAAAAAGCCAAAACTGCCATCGAAGAAGCAGGTGGCACCATCGAGATTCTGAAGTAAATTTTGTGTAACTTGCACAGACGCACGGAAAATGCGTCTTTTTTGTTTAAGGTCTCTTAATAAAAATTTCAACATTCGTGAAGAAACTTATTCAAACGCTCAAAAATATTTGGGGCATCGAGGAGCTTAAGAGCAAAATCCTGGTTACCCTGCTATTGGTATTCGTGTATCGCCTTGGTACACATATTGTGCTGCCAGGCATTGACCCCAACAAACTGGCGGGTCTGGCCGGCGCCAAAAGCGGCGCACTCGGGCTGATCGATGCATTTTCGGGTGGTGCGTTTTCGACAGCTTCCATTTTAGGTCTGGGTATCATGCCTTATATATCTGCCTCCATTTTCATGCAGTTGATGACCATCCTGGTTCCCCAGATGCAGAAGGTGCAAAAAGAAGGGGAAAGCGGTCGAAAGAAAATCAATCAATGGACACGCTATCTGACTGTGGTGGTGACATTTGTGCAGGCCTATGCGTATGTGACCTATCTGAAGACCATGGCTAAGGACGCCATGATTGACTCCTATGCGCCCTATTTTTGGATTTCCACACCCATTATACTTACAGCGGGTACCCTGTTTGTAATGTGGCTGGGTGAAAAAATTACAGATAAAGGACTTGGTAATGGAACTTCCCTGATCATCATGATCGGAATTCTTGCCCGTCTTCCACTTGCCTTCAAAAATGAATTGTCCGCCAAACTTGTCCGGGGCACCGGCGGTTTACTGATATTCATTATTGAAATCGTGGTGTTGATTGCCATTATCCTGGGGCTTATTCTGCTTATTCAGGGTGTTCGCAAAGTGCCCGTCAACTATGCCAAACAGATAGTTGGCAACAGGCAGTTTGGCGGCGCCAGGCAGTTTCTCTCCCTGAAGGTGAACAGTGCCGGCGTAATGCCCATCATTTTTGCCCAGGCCATTATGTTTTTGCCAACCCTGATTTCCTATACAAGTTTTGAAAGCAAAGAAGGCATATCCCGCATTTTCTCCGATCCCAAGGATTTCCTGCACATGCTTATTTATGCCGTCATAGTAATTGCATTCACTTTCCTGTATACAGCGCTTATATTTAATCCAAAACAAATAGCAGACGATCTTAAACGCAATAACGGATTCATTCCTGGTGTCAAGCCGGGTCAGCCTACCGTAGATTATATTGGTGCCGTTATGGATAAGATCACCCTGCCGGGCGCCGTTTTACTGGCCGTTGTGGGTATCCTGCCTGGCTTTGCCCAGCGTCTGGATATTACCCAGGGCTTCGCCGGTTTTTTTGGCGGAACCTCCCTGCTGATCATGGTGGGTGTTATTTTGGATACCCTGCAGCAGATTGAAACGCAATTGCTGATGCGCCAGTACGATGGCCTGATGAAAAGCGGAAGAATCCAGGGCCGTCAGTCCTCGGTGAGCAATGCCGTCATTTAAGAAAAGGCAAACTTATTTATTAAACCTGTTATGCCACCCGGCCTAACAGGTTTCTTCTTATACACATACAGAAAGGAACTGTCCCATGATTTATTATAAGACACCGGCGGAAATTGAGGTAATGCGGCAGAGTTGTTTGCTGGTCAGTAGTGCGCTGACCGAAGTGGCTGCCCTGCTCAGACCCGGCATCACCACCCTTTCTTTGGACAAAGTCATTGGTGAATTCATCCAGGATCACGGTGGTATTCCTTCTTTTCTCCATTACAACGGTTATCCTTTTAATTCCTGCATTTCAGTAAACGATGTGGTCGTCCATGGATTCCCCAATAACCAAGAATTAAGGGAAGGGGATATTATCTCCGTAGATGTTGGTGTGTTAAAGAACGGCTACCACGGTGATCATGCCTATACCTTTGCCATTGGCGATCCCGGGGAAGACATCATGCAACTCATACGTGTCACCAAGGAGGCGTTGTATAAAGGGATAGAAAAGGCCGTGGCTGGCAACCGGGTCGGAGATATATCATTTGCCATACAGGAACATACCGAAAAGAAGTACGGTTACGGTGTCGTCAGGGAACTCGTCGGTCACGGACTGGGAAAAAGCCTCCATGAGGATCCCCAGGTACCCAATTATGGCAAGAGGGGAAGCGGTCCCAAAATGAAGGAAGGGCTGGTTCTGGCCATAGAACCTATGATCAACCTGGGCAAGCGTGATATTTATACCGAAAAGGATGGCTGGACCATCCGAACCAGCGACCATAAGCCTTCGGTTCATTTTGAACACGATGTCTGCGTTCAGAAAAACGGACCGGACCTGCTTTCCGACTTCCGTCCCATCGAGGCTGCGGAAGCAGCTAACCCCCATCTTTTTACCCGGTAGGGAGTTCCTCCGGCCTTTCGTATCTTTCCGGTACTCATTAGTATGAATCTATGAAACCATATAGGATATTTCTCCTGCTGGTCCTGGTAGCTGTGCAGCTATCTGCCCAAACCGACGGACTTTCCAGGGTGCGCGCCTATCGCAAGGCCAATGAATACGTGTTTCTTCGGGAGTTTTTTTCCCTGCTTTCAATACCCAATCTGGCGGCAGACACTGTCAATATTAAGCGCAATACCACTTTTATCATGGATATGATGACCCGGCGCGGTATCGGACAGGTCAGGCTGCTATCCCCCCGTACTCCCGGAGCTGCGCCGGCTGTTTATGGAGAAGTGCTGGTTCCGGGAGCTGCCAGGACGATCATCTTCTATGCGCATTATGACGGTCAACCGGTTAGTCCCGCCCAATGGGCGCCCGGTTTAAGCCCTTTCCAGCCCAAACTGGCCAATGGGGCCCTGGAGCGAAAGGGTACCCTTATTCATTTTCCGGAGTCCGGGGACAGCATTTCCCCCGACTGGCGCATATATGCACGCGGCGCTTCCGATGATAAAGCAGGAGTAACGGCGATACTGGATGCCTACGAGGCCCTGCGGCGGACCGGTCAGCACCCCGGCTGTAATATCAAATTTTTCTTCGAAGGAGAGGAGGAGGCGGGTTCTACCCACCTCAGCGAAATCCTCGACCAATATAAACCCCTGCTGGCATCCGATTTATGGATCATATGTGACGGACCTGTTCACCAGTCGGGGAAAAAGCAGGTTGTCTTCGGGGTGCGGGGGGACGCACATATGGAACTGACTGTATTTGCATCCAGAAGGCCCCTGCACAGTGGTCATTATGGAAATTGGGCGCCCAATCCCGCCCTGATGCTTTCCAAACTGCTGGCCTCTATGAAAAATGACAGCGGGCGGGTTGTCATACCCGGCTTCTATGAGGATATGGTTCCCTTTACGGCGCGTGAAAAGGAAGCCCTCCGGCAAATTCCGCCGGTGGATGAACAGATGAAAGCAGAGCTCGGGATTATTTCCACCGAGATACCCGGCCTCTCCCTGATGGAATCCATCAACCTGCCTTCCCTCAATATCAACGGAATGCAGAGCGGCCATGTTGGAAGCAATTCCAACAATATCATTCCCACCACTGCGAGCGCTGATCTGGATCTCAGGCTGGTCCTGGGAAACGACTGGCAACGCCAGCAGCAGCGCGTGACAGAATACATTGCCAAACAGGGTTTTCATGTTCTGGACCATGACCCGGACGGGGCCGAACGGTCCCAGTATGAAAAGATCATTAAAGTTATCAATGGCATGGATGGATATAATGCCCAACGAACACCCATGGACCTTCCGATAGCATTCGAAGTCATCCGTGCCGTTCAGAAAACCACCACCGAACAGGTGGTTCTAGTTCCTTCGCTGGGAGGCAGTCTGCCCCTGTTCCTGTTTGAAAAATACCTTCAGGGCAAAACCATCATTGTACCCATTGCCAACCATGATAATAATCAGCACGGTGAAAATGAAAACATCAGACTAGACAACCTCTGGAAGGGGATAGAGACAATGGCTTCCCTGATGATGATTGAATCAAGATAATATGCCAAAGCAACTCGTGGTCATAGGTGGGGGCGCTGCCGGTTTTTTTTGCGCCGTCAATGCAGCCCGGCTGGATCCTTCCCTTCGTGTAATGATTATTGAAAAGACTTCCAAACTGCTGGCCAAGGTTCGTGTCAGCGGGGGCGGACGATGCAACGTGACCCACGATTGCCGTGATTTGGCCGAAATGGCCAGAAAGTACCCGAGGGGCAACCATTTTGTAAAAAAAATGTTCCATCATTTTTTTACCCCCGATACCATCGCCTGGTTCGCTGCCAGAAATGTGACGCTGAAAACGGAGGAGGACGGAAGGATGTTTCCTGTCAGCAATTCTTCCCAAACCATTATTGACTGTCTGATAAAGGAGGCCAATTCCTATGGGGTGGAGGTCAGGATGAACCAGGAAGCCCAGGAAATAGTGACCCGGGACAACAAATTCCTGCTTCGGATGAAAAGCGGTCAGGAAATCCAGGCTGACTTCGTGTGTGTGGCCTGTGGGGGGTATCCGAAATCTTCCATGTTTGAATGGCTGTTGAAAACGGGCCATCATATTGAACCCCCTGTTCCTTCCCTGTTCACTTTCAATCTTCCCGGCAATCCAATTACCGCGCTTATGGGAATTGCCGTCCCCGACGCCATCGTCAAAGTAACCGGGTCCAGGCTCTCAGAGAGGGGCCCTGTACTCATAACCCATTGGGGATTGAGCGGACCGGCCATTTTAAGGCTGTCGGCCTGGGGAGCCAGGGACTTTCAGCAAAGGGATTACCGGTTTTCCATTTCCATCCATTGGGTGGCGGCTCTTTCGGAGTCCTCCATCCGTCAGTCCATTCTGGAACTTAGGTCAGGGGCGGGGTCGCAGAAGGTCATGCAAAAAAACAAGTTCGGTCTTCCGCAGCGGTTGTGGGAATTTCAGTGCCAGCAGTCAGGAATCAACGAACATATGCGATGGGCAGATCTCCCTGCCCGGGAGCAGAACAGGCTGGTGAAAATGCTCACCAACCAGGAATTCCAGGTCGAAGGCAAAACCACATTCCGGGAGGAATTTGTAACTGCAGGCGGTATCCGGCTTTCCGAAATAGAGGCCTCCACCATGCAAAGCAAGATTGTCCCTGGACTATTCTTTGCCGGAGAAATCATCGATGTGGACGGCATTACGGGAGGCTTTAATTTTCAGCATGCCTGGTCGGGGGGATTTATTGCGGCCAAAGTCATCGCCTCCCAATCCGGCCCTGCCTAAGGCATCCCCGTACCCTGGCAGTCTAGCCCCTGCAGTCCCGAATGGCCCGGTCGATATTTTCCAGGCCCGCCATAAAGGCCTCCTTTTTTTCCCAGCCAAAACCCAGCCGGAAGTAGCGCATTTCCTGTTCAAACCAATGACCCGGTCCCACATAGGTCTGGTATTGATTCAGGAGTACATGGTAGAATCTTTCCGCATCAGGCAGTGTGCCCTCCCTGAACCGGGGGAAGCAGACCACCCCTCCGGTGGGTTTGACCCATTCCAGGTAGGCATGATGGTCCATCCAGTCGCAAAGTTGCCGGAAATTCTCCTGGGTTTGTTTACCAATACCGGCAATGAAGGGATCCTTTCCTAACAGGAATTGATAGCCGATTTCCTCATCCACCACCGAATTGCAAATGCATATCTGTTCCTTGGCAGCCAGCAGGACTTCCTGCCAGTATTTATTTTGTGTCATCAGCCAGCCCAGCCTTATTCCCGGTATTCCATAGGCCTTGGACATGGAACAGATGCTGATGGCCTGGCCGCTGAGGGAGGCAGCCAGGGTGGAAGGTTCATGAAACCCCAGGTCCCGGTAGGTCTCGTCCACCAGCAGCACAATGCCGTGCAATTCGGCCAGTCTGCATAATTCCCCCATCGCGTACTCCCCGATTTCGGTTCCGGTTGGGTTGTGGGGCGTGGTAACGGAGATCATCCGGGTATTTGGCCTGATGGCCTTTTTGATTTTTTCTACCGAAACCGTAAAGCCTTCTTCAAACAGCAGGTCAATGAAACTGATTTGACATCCGATGGCCCGGGGTGTTTCGATATTGGTGGCATAATTGGGTCTTAAGACCACCAGATGGTCCTGGGGCCTCAAAAAAGCGGTGTGTACCATAAACAGGGCGGCTGCAGCCCCGGCGGTGATCAATACGTCTGCTGCTTCCAGGTTCCGGTGGGATGCGGCAACCAGTTCCCTCAGGGCCGGCTTGCCCATATGGTCCCCATAGGCAAGGATCAGTTCCTGCAGGTCAATGCCAAGGTCCCTGAAGGACAGGTCCCTGACCGAGCTTTCAGCGAGATTGCATGCGATCGAGTCGTAACCCAGGCTTTCGGGCGATTCTATTTCGATGGGCATCCTTTTGTATTGCATGGCAGGTTCATTGGAGGGGTTAGGGAGCTTTTGGGCGGCTTAGGAGTGGTAAAAGTAGGGATTCCCCTGTTATAATGGCCCAGCAGGCCAGGCGGGTGCACATGGGAGAAAAACAGGGTTCCCTTCAGGATGGTCCGGGAGGTCAGGGGTACAAGAGTCATTAAATCAGCAGGTTGTGAGGTGGCAGCCGGTTAAAAAAACTGGGCTTTCAAAGGAGAAAATACCCGCTTTTTGCGTATCTTTGCAACCCCGGAAAAAACAACCGGGATTTTAATTTATGTCTGAAAACAATATTGTTAATCCAAACGCTGAAGTACAGGAGCCTGCTGCTGCTGCAGAGGTTACAGCGACAACAAACGTACCTGTGGCTATCGTACCTGAAAGGGTAGTGACAGCTCATGATGATTTCGACTGGAGCATTGACAAGAGAAATGTTGCTGCCTACACCCAGGAGGAAAAGGAAAAGTATGACAAAGTGTATGACAACACTTTTGTGGCCATCACCGATGGAGAACTGGTTAAGGGGCTCGTAGTTGCCCTTACCAAGACAGATGTGGTCGTCAACATTGGCTTTAAAAGCGACGGCCTGGTTTCACTCAATGAATTCCGCGACGTTCCCAATCTGAAAACCGGGGATGAAATTGAAGTCATGGTAGTGGAAAAGGAAGACAGGGAAGGTCACCTTCACCTGAGCCGCAAACAGGCCCGCACAACCAGGGCCTGGGAAAGAATTGTGGAAGTTCACAAGACCGGTGAAGTGGTTACCGGTGTGGTTACCAGCAAAACAAAAGGCGGCCTGATCGTGGATGTATTCGGTATGGAAACCTTCCTGCCGGGATCACAAATCGACGTGAAGCCGGTTACCGATTACGACCAGTTCGTTGGTAAGACCATGGAATTCAAGGTGGTTAAAATCAATGAAGCCATCAAGAACGCCGTAGTTTCCCATAAGGCCCTCATCGAAAGCGATATCGAGGCACAGCGCGCTGAGATCATGAGCAAACTGGAAAAAGGACAGGTACTGGAAGGAACCATCAAAAATATCACTGATTTCGGAGCATTTATGGACCTGGGCGGACTCGATGGCCTGCTCTATATTACCGATATCAGCTGGGGTCGCATCAGCCATCCGAGTGAAGTACTTAAGCTTGACCAGAAACTCAGGGTGGTCGTACTTGATTTTGATGATGGTAAGAAGCGCATCAGCCTGGGTCTGAAACAACTGACCCCGCATCCATGGGATGTGTTGCCTGAAGCCATCCGCGAAGGTGAAATTGTAAAGGGCAAGGTCGTAAATATTGAAGATTACGGCGCATTCCTTGAAATTATGCCAGGTGTGGAAGGTCTCGTTCACGTCAGCGAAATTACCTGGGCCAATACCCCCATCAATGCAAAGGAATTCTTCAAGCTTGGTGACGAACACCAGGCCAAGGTTGTTACCCTGGATAAGGAGTCACGCAAAATGAGCCTGTCCATCAAACAACTCAGCGAAGATCCCTGGAGCACGATCGAAACCAAATTCCCCCAGGGAAGCAAGCATACAGGGCTGGTTAAGAACATTACACCCTACGGTGTATTTGTGGAACTGGCTCCCGGAATTGGCGGCATGATCCATATCAGCGATCTGAGCTGGCTGAAACGCTTCAATCATCCTTCCGAATACACCAAGGTCGGCCAACACATCGATGTGGCTATCCTGGGTATAGACAAGGATAACCGCAAATTGCAGCTTGGGCACAAACAGCTGGAAGAAGATCCCTGGAATGCCCTGGAGCAGACTTTTGCCATCGGCACCATCCATGAAGGAACTGTTACCCGCAAGGATGACAAGGGTGCCATTGTGCAGCTGCCCTACGGGCTGGAAGGATTTGCGCCCAACCGTCACCTCGCCAAAGAGGATGGCAAACAGGTTGGAGCCGATGAAACCGCCCAGTTTATGGTCATTGAATTTGACCGTAACGAAAAGCGCATCGTTTTGTCCCATGCCCGTATCTGGGAACAGGCCAAGGTAGATGAGAAAGAATCTGCCAAGAAGGAAGCCAGGGTAGAAGCTGATAAGGCACATAAGGCCGTAAAGAGCATCCAGAGCAAAGTAGAGAAATCTACGCTCGGTGACCTCGGTACGCTCGCCGAAATCAAGGAAAAACTCAAGCAGGAAGAAAAAGGCGCAGACGAGGCCAAGCAGTAAGCATGTATTTTCTTTTTATAGCCGGAAAAGCGCCCTTCAAAGGGCGCTTTTCCATTTTATCCCCTGGCCCGAATCCTGACTCCTGTTTAGCCAACTACCCTTCACCCGGCCATTTACAGGAATCGATTTTTTTTTAAAATCGGCACCTGATCGGCTATATTGGCCCGACTTTTTCTTATAACTTCAATGCCATGAAATATGTCTTTTTCATCCTGGTCCTCCTGAATTTAAACGGGGCAGCTGCGCAAAATCTGAGCGGTTCCTGGTATGGGCAGGCCGATGCAGAGATTTCGGGGGTGCACAGCAATTATTTGACGGAACTGATCATCAAACAGAAAGGGGATGAGGTCGAAGGCGTCTTTGCCTATTATTTCAAAGACGTACACATGAGCTATTACGTCCATGGGGATTACAATGCGAAAACCAAGGAGATTACCATTAAGAATATTCCCATCATTTATTTCAACAGCAATTCCACCATCAATGGAATTGACTGCAACACCAACTTCAGGGGTAGCCTTTTCGTTTCCAGGGTAAAGAAATCCATCAACGGCTATTTCTTTCATGATGACAAGTATAAATACACCTGCCCTGACCTGCGGGTAACCTATACACTGGACATCGAAGATAAATCGCAGGACAGCATACTGAATAATACGGCATTAGGCAAAAAGTTCTGGACGCCCCAGCCGGATGATTTTATTGTTTCAGCTTCAGAGACCCGGCGGGAGAGGGTGGCCCCGGTTCCCGTGGCTGTGGAAACCCCGCACATACCCGTCATCCGCCCGGCAGAGATTCAACCCCGGCAGCAGGATGATGCCGCAAAAATTACGGCTGCCTATGGCAGGAGAAAATCCATCCTGAGCAAGGAACTTGTAGTGGAATCGGATTCGGTGGAACTGAGTTTTTATGATAATGGAGACATTGACGGGGACAGCATTTCCGTTTTTCTCAACAACCAGGTGATACTCACCCACCAGGGACTGACGGCCAGGGCCATAAACATTTATGTAAAAATGGACAGTCTCCGTGCATATAATGAAATCGGCATGTTCGCAGAAAACCTGGGCACCATCCCCCCCAATACGGCATTGATGGTGGTTACCGATGGCGTAAACCGCTATGAAGTATACATGAGCAGCAGCCTGACCCAGAATTCAGCCGTCAGGTTGCGCCGCAAAACAAAATAAGCCGCTCAGCTAGAACAACTCCGGCTGCTTTTTATCATCCTCTTTGTGGGCCCATTCGACTTCCGTGCTCTTGGTATAGTCCGCCAATTTTGTTCCTACCGCCTTCCATCCCATAACCTCCGTAAAGCCCAGCAGTTTGATCTTCTGGGAGCGGGCCTGGGCACCCCTTCCTGATTTTATGACCGCTACCGGCGCATCATGGGTGGTTACCGCCTCTACATAATTGCCTTCACCTTCCTTAATAAACAGGAATTTATTATGCAGGGTGGTTGTTTCGATCCTGAAACGTTTTACGTTGAACTGCAGTTTTTCCTGATCACAATAGATGGCAGTGATGATCTTGTCCGGATTGAACTTTTCAATTTCAATGATATTTTCCGCATCAAATCGCTGGGTCAATTCTGTATCGGTGATTTCGTAGTTACCGTCATGGTATACAATAAGGATTTTTTCATCTCCCTCAAAAGTACCCAGGAATTCCCCTTTTCCATCCGTATTGAGACGACCGAAGGTATCATCGAACCAGATTTTTCGGCCACTTAGGGTAGATCTTCCGGCTTCTTTGAGTTTGACCGCCTTAATGGGGTATTTGGTAACCTGGTTGCCGATGCTGGAGCGACCTTTGATCTCCAGGGTTTCAAAATAGAAATCGAATTCCTTGATTCTGGCCGAACAACCGGGGGTGAGGATTACCTTCACGGATTCAGCTTCACCATTTGGATTGACAGAAAAATAATGGACCCTGCTTTTTTCCTCTCCCTTGGTCAGGTCGTATTCTTTATCGCGGGTGATACCGGTCACATTGAACCTTTTCGCATAGCTGGTCCCTGTCTTTCCATCCGAATAAATCATGTTATACGTGATTCTTTCATTGGTCTTCTGGAAAACGGCTACATGGATGATGTCTTTGCCAATGAATGCCTTTTCGGAGGCTTTGACAACTTTCATTTTACCGGATTTGGTAAAGGCGATGATATCATCCAGGTCGGAACAGTCGGTCACAAACTCGTCTTTTTTCAGACCGGTACCGATAAAGCCTTCCGATCGGTTTACATACAGTTTTGCATTGGCGATGGCTACCTGTTTGGCCTGTATGGCTTCAAAGAGCTTGATTTCGGTTTTCCGCTCGCGACCCTTGCCGTATTTTTTTAGCAGGTTTTCAAAATAGGCAACCGTGAAGTCAACGATGTTGTTGAGATCGTGTTTAACCTGCCTGATCTCTGCCTCCAGCCCTTTAATCTGTTTGTTGAGTTCATCAATATCCAGCCGGTAGATCCTACGAACGGGTTTTTCCGTCAGTTTAATGATGTCCTCTCTTGTGATATCGCGTTTCAATAATTTTTTAAAAGGGGAGAATGCCTTATCGATCGCTTCGAGCACCTTTTCCCAGGTTTCATGCTTTTTCTCCAGTTCCTTGTAGATCTTCTCTTCGAAGAATATCTTTTCCAGTGAGGTATAGTGCCATTTTTCCTGCAGTTCACCGAGCTTGATTTCCAGTTCCTGTTTCAGCAGGTCCCGGGTCTTGTCCACCGATATCTTAAGCAGATCCTTTGCAGCCAGGAACTGTGGTTTCTGGTTGGTGATCACGCAGGCATTCGGCGAGATGCTTATTTCGCAGTCCGTAAAGGCGTACAGCGCGTCAATGGTGATATCGGGCGAAATACCCGGTGCCAGATCCACCTGCAATTCCACTTCGGCCGCTGTATTATCCGTCACTTTTTTAATCTTGATCTTCCCCTGGTCATTGGCCTTGATGATGGAATCGATGAGCTGCGTGGTGGTCACGCCATAGGGAACATCTTTGATAACCAGGGTTTTTTTGTCCAGTTCCTCAATATGGACCCTCACCCTCACCTTGCCACCCCTGCTACCGTCGTTATAATTGGTCACGTCGATCATCCCACCTGTCTGGAAATCGGGATAGAGTTCAAATTTTTTACCCCGCAGGTATTTTATGGAAGCGTCGCATATCTCGCAGAAATTATGGGGCAGGATTTTGGTGGAAAGCCCCACCGCGATGCCTTCGGCACCCTGGGCCAGCAACAGGGGGAATTTCATGGGCAGGGTGACCGGTTCGTTTTTCCTTCCGTCATAACTCAGCTGCCAGTTGGTTGTCTTGGGATTGAAGGCTACCTCCAGGGCAAATTTACTCAGCCTCGCTTCAATGTACCTGGAGGCGGCCGCATCGTCGCCTGTCCTGACATCTCCCCAGTTGCCCTGGGTTTCCACCAACAGGTCTTTCTGGCCCATATTGACCAATGCTTCCCCGATGCTGGCATCCCCGTGTGGATGATACTGCATGGATTGGCCGATAATATTGGCCACCTTGTTGAACCGGCCGTCGTCCATTTCCTTCATGGCATGGAGTATCCTGCGCTGAACCGGTTTCAGACCGTCCTCGATGGCAGGAACTGCCCTTTCCAGAATTACATAGGAGGCATAGTCAAGGAACCAGTGTTTATATTGGCCGGTAACCCCCGATTCGTTTTGATGAAAGTCGTCCGCTATTGTCTTATTTTTTGCCATATTTCTTTTTCACGTTAATGATTCCCTGGTAGCACCAGGCAAATTAAACAATTACTCCCATATGTTTTCCCGGTAGGGAAGCTTCCACAACCGGTCATTTTATTTTGATCCCCGTCATTTTCTCGCCCCCCTGATATAATATCAATCTTTCCACACTGCCTTGCGGACTTTTAATGAACTCAATCTGGGCATCGGTCAGTTTGAAGAAAAAGTGGTCTTCCTTTTCGGCGAATATCTCGGCGGGGCCCTGGCCCGATCCCTGCGCCATCAGCTGCCCGTTTTCCAGGCTGATGGTGATGGTGAATTCCGGGTAAAGCCGGTAGACACCCGTGTAATGCTTGAGCAGGCTGCTGTCCAGGATTATTTCAGGCCTTTGCCTGGGAAAATCATAGGGTTCGTTGTGGAGGATGGCATTGATATTTTCAGCGATTTTTGGCAGACCGGGAGATCCCAGGTTGTCCAGCAGTATGATACAGGTCTGCTCTTCTGGAATCCTCGCGATGAAGGAAACAAATCCGTAGGTACTGCCTTCATGCATTTCCACTTTCTTACCAAAAGCCGAATCGATGAGCCATCCGTATCCATATTTTGATTTAAAAGGCCTAAAAGCGGCCTGCAGCGAAGCGGGCTGCAGTATTTTTCCCGTATAGAGCGCCCGGTCCCAGCGGTAGAGGTCCCCCGCCGTTGAGTACATGGCTCCGGCACTGTAGGAAACGGTTGAATCCACTACCGAGGCCGGAGCGGTATTTTGGGGAGAAACCCGTGTATAACCTGCGGCCCGGTCGGAACTGCGCAGAGACCCAAAATCAAAACCGGAGTGGTTCATACCCAGCGGCTGAAAGATCCGCTCCCTGACAACCTGAAAATAGGATTTACCCGTTAACCGCTCAATAATATAACCCAGCAGGATATATCCTGAATTGCAATAACTGTAGGCTGAACCCGGTTTGAAATCGGGGGGATGGTTTTTAAACAGGGCGATCAGGTCTTGCAGGCCGATGGGGGAGGATGCGCGGGTCCTCATAAAATTAATATCCCTGGTATAATTGTAAAGGCCGGAAGTATGGGTCAGCAGGTTTTCAATGGTAATTGCGCCACCGCCGGGAAAGTCTGGCAGGAAAGCGGACAGGGAATCATACACGCTGAGACTGTGCTGTTCCTGCAGCTGCAATATTATGGCTGCCGTAAACTGTTTGGTCAGCGAACCAATCTGAAAAATGGTATTGCTGTCAGCGGGACTTTTAGTCTGCAGGTTCCTGTAGCCGTAACCCCGTTCCAGCAGGATGTCCCCCTGATGGGATACCAGTGCAGTTCCATTAAAGGATTGCTGGTTCCTGTAGGCCCGCAACAGTTCATTGATTTCTTCGGATTTGGTCTGGCTGAATGCAGGGTGGAAGACCCCTGCCACCAATATCCATAAAACCATATTTTGAATGGGTACCCTCATGATCCGGATACTGGCAGTTCAGCTTTGAGTTTTATTTCAAAATCCTTCATATTTTTTGGCTCCCCCTGCACATCCAGCTGACCGGAGATAACCAGTTGCTTGATTCTCCAAAGCAGGTAGGCATCTCCGGTGGTATGCCTGGCTTTGGAGAGGTATTGGTGGATGAGCTTATTGGCCTTGATCCAGTCTCCTGTGATCAATTTTTTCAGGTCCTGGTCAAAGAAATCATAGTCAAACTGCACCAGTTTCTTGCCGCCTTCCAGGATGCGTACCCCTTTATTTTCGCTGCAGAGCCTATGCCATTCATCAGGATCAATTTCAAATTCGCTTAAGGTTACCGGCCTGGCCAGTTTTTGGGCCTTGACAAATTCCCTGGCGGGGATTTCAAAAAGGTTGGCCGGATAAAACAGGTTTCCTTTTTCGTTGATGAAGGGCAGGTTGTTCAGGTATAACAGAAAAATCCTGCCCTGAAAATCCTTCAGCTGGCTGATTAACCAGTAATAACCACAGACATCGTGTTTGTTCTGGGCAGCCCAGATCCAGATTACCTCCTCCGGGTCTTCCCGGAGTCTGTCCAGAATCGTCTGGACGGTCTGCTGGTCATCAGACTGGGAACCATTGTCCACCAGGCCTTCATAATTGCCGCCGGCAAGCACCTCACGCCACCATTGCTTCCTGGCTTCAATCCCTGCCTGGGTGTAAATCCCTTCTACCGGGCCCACCGCAAAATCATCGGCAATCTTCAGGATGTCGCCCTGTAGCGAAGGGGCGAGTTCAAAACTCTTCCTGAGGGCCTCTATATCATTATGCTGAAAAACAATATGTATCATACATCCTCCCGGATTCCCGCCTTCTGCGGGAATCGACTTTAATTGGTTAATAATACTTCCTCCGGCGCGCCGGCCACAAAATCAAGGTCCAGTTTCAAATTGTCGATGATGAATTCCTGCCTTTCCTGGGTGTTTTTCCCCATGTAATATTCCAACAACTGCTGGATATGGGTTTCAGGCATGATCATGACGGGCTGTACGCGCATATCGGCCCCGATGAAACGCGCAAACTCCTCCGGTGAAATTTCTCCCAGCCCCTTGAAGCGGGTTATTTCCGGTTTATTGCCCAGCTTTCGGACTGCGGCCTGTTTTTCGGTTTCGTCATAGCAGTAAATCGTTTCCTGCTTGTTGCGTACACGGAAAAGAGGGGTCTCCAGTACATAGACATGACCATTTTTTGCCAGGTCGGGAAAAAACTGGAGAAAGAAAGTCATGAGCAGCAAACGGATATGCATCCCGTCCACATCAGCATCGGTGGCAATAACGATGTTGTTGTATCGCAGTCCTTCCATGCCTTCTTCAATATTGAGTGCGTGCTGGAGCAGGTTGAATTCCTCGTTTTCATAGACGATCTTCTTTGTCAGCCCGAAACTGTTGAGTGGTTTACCGCGCAGACTAAATACCGCCTGCGTCTCCACGTTCCTGGCCTTAGTAATGGAACCGCTGGCCGAATCGCCTTCCGTGATGAATATGGTGCTTTCCTTTTGTTTTTCCAGGATGGCGTCCTTGTCTTTGCCGGAGGCCTCGTCATTGTAGTGAAACCGGCAGTCTCTTAGCTTGCGGTTATGGAGGTTGGCTTTTTTGGCTCTTTCATTGGCCAGCTTCTTGATTCCGGCCAGTTCCTTTCGCTCGCGTTCATTCTGCTCAATGCGCTTTTTGAGGGCCTCCGCGGTGCTGGGGTTTTTATGGAGATAATTATCGAGTTCTTTGGCGAGGAATTCGTAAATGAAGTTCTTCATGCTCACGCCGCCCTCAGACATATACTGGCTGCCCAGTTTGGTCTTGGTCTGTGATTCAAAAACGGGTTCCACCACCCTGACCGAAACGGCCGCCACGATACTCTGCCTGATATCGGAGGCTTCATAATCTTTCTTGTAGAAATCGCGGATTACTTTGACAAAACCTTCGCGGAAGGCCTGTTGGTGCGTTCCCCCTTGGGTGGTATATTGTCCATTGACGAAACTGAAAATTTCTTCGCCATAATCATTGTTATGGGCAAAGGCCACTTCGATATCCTCTCCTTTCAGGTGTATGATGGGATACCTCAGTTCATCTTCGTTGGTACGGCGCTGCAACAAATCCAGCAGGCCGTTTTTGGAAACATACCGTTTGCCGTTGAAATTGATGACCAGCCCTGCATTGAGGTAACAATAGTTCCAAAACTGTTTGTCCAGGTATTCGTGTAAATAGTGAAAGTTTTTGAATACCGTTTCATCGGGAATAAATTCAACCAGGGTGCCGTTTTCCTGGGTTGTTTTGGTCTCCTTGTATTCCCTGGTCAGTACCCCTCTTTCAAATTCAGCCGTCTTTTCCTTGCCTTCCCGAATGGCGGTCACTTTAAAATACTGGCTGAGGGCATTGACCGCTTTTGTACCTACCCCGTTGAGTCCTACCGATTTTTGGAAGGCCTTGCTGTCGTATTTGGCTCCCGTGTTGATTTTACTGACCACATCCACCACTTTACCCAGCGGAATACCCCTTCCGTAGTCCCTGACGGTCACTGTTTTCTGGTCAATGACCACGTCGACATGTTTGCCATAACCCATGGTATGCTCATCAATACAGTTATCAATGACTTCTTTGATGAGTACATAGATTCCGTCATCCGGGCTGCTTCCATCGCCGAGTTTTCCGATATACATGCCAGGGCGCAGCCGTATATGTTCCCGCCAGTCAAGGCTTTTTATACTTTCCTCGTTATAATTGAATAAATTTTGCTTGTCTTCAGCCATATTTTTTTAGTGATATCTTTATACTTTTAAACCCGGCAAATATAGGCAAACAGCATCAGAGCCATTGAGCGCGATTATGCACAATGTGAATAAAGGCGGCCTGCACCCATAAAAATGAGAGAAAATTTTTTAACCCTGACAGGGATTACCGTTCGAATTGGAACTGCTACCATACTGGATAATATCAGCTGGGTCCTCAAAGCCGGGGAGTTCTGGGCACTTACCGGCCCTTCAGGAAGCGGCAAAACGGTCCTGGCCCACACCCTGGCCGGCCGTCATTACCACAACGGCCGGATTACCTACCATTTCGGAGGCGACAACCAAAAGCACCGGGTGGCAGTCGTAGACCAGCAGCACCGTTTCAAATATCTTTCCAATACTGGTGAACTCTATTACCAGCAGCGCTTCAATGCCTCCGAGGCCGACCAGACCATCACCGTCAGCCAGGAACTCGATGAGTTCGGCTATGATAAAAATAATACCCCTCACCAATGGATTGACCTGCTGCATATCCGCCCCCTGCTTTCAAAACCACTAATCCAGTTGTCCAACGGGGAAAATAAAAGGGTGCAACTGGCCATCGCCCTGCTTGGCAGGCCTGATTTTCTGATTCTTGACAATCCTTTTATCGGACTGGATGCGGAGGGGAGAAGTACCATGCAGCAAATACTAAACACATTGCTGGGACTAAAAATTCCGATATTGCTGATAACCTCGCCACGGGAAATTCCTTCGAGCATTACGCATATTGCCTGCCTTGAGCAGGGAAAGCTGGTTTTTACCGGAAGCAGGGAGCAATTCAAACCGGCCGCTCCTCTCCACCGGGCCCCTGATCTGGACCTGGGGCTGCTGAAGCCGGACAACCCCTTCAGGGAAGAGCCGGCTTTCCGGACGGCCGTGAAAATGACAGGCGTTTCCGTCCGCTATGGTGATCAGGTAATTTTGGGAGGCCTGGACTGGGAGGTTAAAAAGGGCGAACGCTGGAGTCTTTCAGGACCAAACGGGTCAGGCAAATCCACCCTGCTCAGCCTCATTACCGCCGATAACCCGCAGGCCTATGCCAATGATATCATGTTGTTTGACAGGCAACGGGGTACCGGGGAGACCATCTGGGATATCAAGCAACGGATTGGTTTTGTCTCACCGGAACTGCACCTCTATTTTGATTACAGTGCCAGTTCCCGGGAGGTCATAGCCTCGGGTTGGTTTGACACCATTGGTTTGTTTCGAACCTTAACACCGGCCCAGGACGAACAGGTCAGCCGCTGGATACAATTGCTGAAACTGGAAAATATGGGCTCCCGCCGGCTGGCGGAACTTTCGGCCGGTCAGCAGCGGATGGTTTTGCTGGCCAGGGCATTGATAAAAAACCCTCCACTGCTTATACTGGATGAACCCTGCCAGGGGCTTGACCCGCTGCAGACGGCCGAATTCAAGTACCTGGTGGACCAGGTCTGCGAGCAATTTGGTACGACCCTCATTTTTGTGAGCCATTACCCTGAAGATGTCCCCTCCTGCGTAGACCATTTTCTGAGTCTTGAAAAAAAAGACGGTTAATATCACTGTCCCCCTTTTATTTTGATTTTTTTTAACATTGGCCTAGGGGCAGGGGTCTTCAGCTTTTGATGAACAAGGTGAAACCCTGATAGTAAAAAGGTTACAGGGCATTTTGGCTGGTTGCTCCTTGCCTGGGCTGGCCTTCCCTGATTGGCAGGTTTTCGGTCAGCAGGCCTGTATTGTAGAAGATTTTCCCCAAAGACAAAAACTGCGAAATCCTGCTGACCATACATAACTGATGTGGCATGGTCCTTGTCAACACCATACCAACAACCCCGCCTATACGTAGTTTATTTGGTATTTCAAATCAACCAGGAATTTTCCATTTTTATTCACTCACAAAAATTACGTTATGAAAAACACATCATTTAAGTTGGCAGTCCTGGGCATTGCGGCAGCAGGATTATTTGCATTTCACGGGATGAACGCCGGGTCCGTAAAGGGAAAAATATCACCAGCAGACGGGGCCGTACGGGCCTGGGCTGAATCACAGACTGATACCTTAAGCGCTCCTGTTCAAAATGGAATCTTTGAGATAGGAAATGTAAAGCCCGGCACCTATAAACTGGTTATTGAGGCCAGGCCTCCTTATAAAAACAGTTCCAGGGATGGCATTATGGTAGTGGATGGAAAATCCACGGATGTGGGAGAAATTACACTGAATAAATAAGTCTGTCTATTCTCTGTAAAATGCAGGCGGCACCAGGGTGCCGCCTATTTTTTTCCCCAAGTTCAGGGTTTTGGGCGAGGTTCGCCTTTAAAAAATGGAGTTACTTATGAATATAAAGAAAAATTATGGTATAATAAATTGATAATGAGATGTATAGCAAATATTATTATTTTGTTTCCTGCTGTCTGGATGGTCCGTTTTGAGCCCTAAATTCGTTAATTTTGTGTCCTGCTTCCGTATCCGTTTATTTCCTGAACTGGAACTGGCTAAACTTCGTGAAGCAATACCAATACTGCCCATTTTAATTTCTTGACCACTGCTATCCCCTTAATGCTGACTTTTTTTTACAAAAAACTGTGAAGTATGTATTCGTATGCGTTGTTGGAAAAAGGTTGTTATTACCTGATACAGGAAAATGAGCAGGCTCCTGTCAGCCTGATCAAAGTAAATATGGAGTCGGACAGCTGTATGTACGTCTCCAGGTTTGGGGAAACGGCCTTCCTGGAATGGAAAAGGAAGACGGATTCCATTTTTGACATCATCGAACTGCTGGATGACAATGCGGTCAAAAAATGGGAATCCATTTATAATGACAGTGAAGATACTTTCAATTATGAGGAGGATGAGGAATAATTGGATTCCCACCCCGTGACCGGCCCATGGCATTCAGGGAAAGGTCGTCGGGTATAGCTCCGGGTTAAGGAACAGGAATTAATATTTTACCAGGCCCAGTTTCTTTTTTAGGGTGGCCCACACCGGAAGCACATCGGGCGATAGCTCCAGGTAAATGACCAGCGATAGGTAAAACGTCATAAAGGCAACCGATCGTATGGCAATCCATACCAAACCCTGCTGACGGTAAAACAGGAAATGGACGATCAGAAATCCTGCTATGCCAGTAAGGAGGGTATAGGCTGTTTTCAGGTTAAAGGGCTGCATGTCGAATTTGCGTAGCAGAAATACATAGCGGATGATATTGTATATGGTAAACGCGATGAGGTTGGCCAGGGCCGGACCTATGACGCCCATATGCCTGGTCATCACATAATTCATGGGCAGGGTAAGCGCCAGCAAAATAATTCCCGTAAAAAACTCAAAACGCCAGAAAGTGGAAGTTCCGATGATCTGGGAGTTGAGGCCGGTTCCCATATCCACGATGCGGAGCATGCCCAGAAACAGAAACACATACCGCGCACCCAGGTAGTTATTCTGGAGGTGAAAGGTGAATACGCCGTCTGTAAAATTGATCCAGATCAGTACAAACATCCCCACCGAAAAAATAAGCTGGTTGATGGAGGAGCGGTGGTATATCCTTTTGATCTTCTCATAATCCTTGTCTTTCCAGGCTTTGGCCAGCGGGGCAATGGAGGCTGAAATGATGCCACGCTGGGGAGCCTGTATCAGGCTTGCTATGTTCTGGGCCAGGGTGAAAATACCGGCAAAGGCAAGTCCGTGCGGCATCACAGCCGAAATGACGATGATGTCAAAGACGTTGGCAATATTGAACACAAGGGCCCCTCCCCATACAAAACCAGCCAGCACGATGATCTTTTTCCAGAATTTCCGGGTCACCCGGCTGATGGTAAGGGTGAAATGCAGTTTTTTGATGGCTGCCAGATAGATTAGCAGTATCAGGGCAATTCCGATATAGCTGAATGCATATATTTTGATAAACAGGTCAAAACTCGTCAGCACTTTGGCAAACCAAAACAGGATCAGCAGGGTGGTAAACAGGCGGAACTGCACTTCCCGCAGGTAATTGGTAAGGACCGACTTTTTGAGCTGCCAGGCAAAAGCCTCCAGCAGCGAATAGATCGTGAGGCCAAACCCAAAAGGAAAGATCCAATAATAGTATTTGATGAGATCGGGAGCGTTGGCCGTATATTTCCGGATAACCAGGTCCCTGAAGATGAGTCCCCCCGACATGACCAGGATAAAGCCGGTTAGGCTGACAAACAGGGACCAGGTGGCCATATCATTATGGCGGGGTTCGAGGTTGTCATCGTAATAGGGGAAAAACTTGTAGATATAGGCCTGCATGCCCAGGTTGGCAAAGGAATACATGATGTTGGCAATGGCAATGAAGGCTCCCGTAAGGCCATATTGGGCCGGAGAGAATCCCCCTTCCCGGGTAAAGAGGTAGGTGTTTAAAAATCCAAGGGCAAAGCCAAAATACACAATTGCCGAAGAAATGATGCTCTGCCTGCGGATGGTACTCATGCAACAATTTGAATTTCCTTTCGCTGCAAAGATGGCGGATTTGCCACGAATGGAGAAAACCCATTTATAGGCAGGCTGATTGGCATGGTATGGCTGAAGCGGCCCCTCATTCCATTTTGTGTGTGGTTACGTAAAAATTGGGATCGGCAACAAGGGTTACCTGCCCCGGGTCTGCTGTTTTAAGGGGGAGGGTCTTCCACTGCTGAACCGGTTCCAGCCAATATACGTCCGCTCCCACCTTCACTTTCAGGGGCATATCGAAACCAGGCACACAACTGGCCCAACGATATTGAAGTGAAGTTCCTTTGACCTGATATTGCAGAT
Source organism: uncultured Bacteroidota bacterium (assembly GCA_903906365.1). Classification (GTDB taxonomy): domain Bacteria; phylum Bacteroidota; class Bacteroidia; order Chitinophagales; family Chitinophagaceae; genus Puia. The sequence goes on from CAIVKC010000051.1 coordinate 58,312, forward strand.
CAGGAATCAGGGTGGTGCGCAGGTATTGGTCAAAAACCTTGGACAGATCCCTGCCCCCATGAAGGCTGATGTACCTTTCCACCTGTTCTGAGCTCACCGTCTGATGATAAAAATCCCTGTTTAAACCCCGGAGTACCTGCCTGAATTTTTCATCATCCTGAATGATCTGCCGGATGGTATGCATCATATTGCCGCCCTTGTAATACATGTCCCCCGATCCCTTGTTATTGACGCCGTAATAACCGATGATGGGCTTATCGTTTCGGATTTTATTACGGGTGCCCAGGCAATAAGCGTTGCCCGCTTCCACACCCGATCGGCAGGTCGTATACAGGGTTTCGGAATAGTTGGTAATCCCTTCGTGCACCCACATGTCGGCCAGATCGCGGGTGGTGATGTTGTTTCCGAACCATTCATGGCCGCTTTCGTGGACAATAATGAAGTCCCAGAGCAGTCCCCATCCCGTCCCCGAGAGATCCTTACCCAGGTATCCGTTGGCAAAATGGTTTCCGTATGCCACGGCACTCTGGTGCTCCATGCCCAGGTGGGGGGACTGAACCAGCTTATATCCATCCTCATAAAAAGGGTAGGGCCCCATCCAGTATTCAAAGCAGCGGAGCATGGTATCCACCTGTTTGAATTGCTGGCGGGCTTTGTCCAGTTCATAATCGAGGACCCAGAAATCACAATCCAATTTGCCCTTCTCTCCTTGATATTCGGAGTGCCAGCCAACATATTTACCGATATAGGGGATAATATCATAATTGTTGATGGGGTTCTTCACTTCCCAGCGATAGGTAACCAGGCCATCTCCGCGCGATGTCCTGGATTGCAGCCTGCCGTTACCTATGGCCGTAAGTGTATCCGGTACGGTTATACTTAAACTGGCCCCGCTGTCGGGCTCATCCCCCTGGTAATCCTTACAGGGATACCAGGCGCTGGCTCCCAGTCCCTGGCATGCCACGCTCATCCATGGCCGCCCCAATGCATCTTTTGCCCAGATCCAACCGCCTTCCCAGGGGGGATGGACTGCCTCTATGGGTTTTCCATGGTAGGAAATTGTCACCGATCGGGTCATACCTTCATGGGACGTGTTTCCGGGCCCACCGGACGCATTGCGGGAAGTGGGCTGAATGTAGAGATGGTAGACGCCCGAGTCAATGCTCCGGAAAGCCACCTTCTTGCCAAATCCATCTACGATCCGGTCTATAACAAGGGGGGCCATCAGGTCAATTTGCATGGTCTGGCTGCCGGAGGCGAGGGTTCTGTAGGTAATGGTATTGGAAGCAGAAATGGTCTTTGTGCCATAATCGGGCTGCACACTGATGTCATATCGGAGGACCTTCCACCAGGTCCTTTGCGGGTTCAGCGACCCCCTGAGGGTGTCGGCATGGCTGAAATGCGGTGCCTGGGTCGCTTCCTGGGCATAACCGCAAAGGCCCGAGAGGATATACACGCTGAAAAAAACAATGGCTTTGCCTTTCATTGGTTACTTTTAAATGACTAAAAAACAGCATGAATATAATAGATAATCCTGCAAAAATGATGATAAAATACATGCACGGTTGTTTGATTCTTCTGTGGTTGTCTTCCTGCCAAGGACCCGGCTCCGGCAATCACATGGTTTTTCATTATAACGAGTCCTTTGGGATCGCCACCCTGGACCCTGCATTTGCTAAGAACCAGTCGGTCATGTGGGTGATACACCAGGTATATAATACCCTGGTGGAAACCGGTCCGGACCTGCAGATCCGGCCTTCCCTGGCCCGCAGTTGGGACATTTCCGCCGACAGAAAACAATATATCTTTCACCTGCGCCGTGATGTGTTCTTTCAGGATAATGAGGTCTTCCCCCGGGGGATTGGCCGCAGGATGAACGCCTATGACGTGGAATACAGTTTAAACAGAATCCGTGATCCCCGGACAGCGAGCAGCGGGGCCTGGATATTCAACGGGCGGGTAGATAGCTCAGAGGGTTTCCGGGCCCTGGATGACAGTACTTTCCGGGTGAGACTTATCAAACCTTTTAACCCCATGCTGGGCCTGATGAGCATGGAATACTGTTCGGTGGTGGCTCGCGAGGCAGTGGAAAAATACGGCAAAGATTTCCGGAGCCATCCCTGCGGGACCGGTCCTTTCCGTTTGAAATCCTGGGAAGAGGGCCAGGCACTCATCCTGCTCAGGAACGCTCATTATTTTGAAAAGGACAGCCTGGGAGCATCCCTGCCTTATCTGGATGCCGTCCAGATCAGTTTCTATGATAATAAGGCTACGGAGTTCCTGGCCTTCCAGCAGGGTGAACTGGATTTCATCAATGACATTGACCCTTCCTTCAAAGACGAGGTACTTACCAAGACGGGCCACCTGAAAAGACCCTGGCAGGACAGGATCGTACTATCCAAACATCCCTATCTCAATACCGAATACCTGGGCATACTGGTGGATACCTCCAGTGAATTGCTCCGGAATTCCCCGCTACGTTACAGGCAGGTCAGGCAGGCCATTAATTATGGTTTTGACCGCATGAAGATGATGACCTACCTGCGTAATTCCATCGGTCTGGCGGCACAAAATGGTTTTATTCCGGCCGGCCTGCCCGGATTTGATTCAGCGCTGGTCAAGGGTTATCATTACGATCCTTTGAAGGCAAGGCAGCTGCTGGCGGACGCGGGGTTTCCGGATGGAAAGGGACTTTCCCCCATCAAACTTCTTACCATTGCCATATATGCGGATTTTGCGGGATTTATCGCCAAGGAATTGGACGAACTGGGCATAAAAGTGGAAGTAGATGTGGTCCCCAAAAGCCTGTTGCTGGAAGAAACGGCCCGAAGTCAGGCTTTGTTTTTCAGGGGCAGCTGGATTGCCGATTACCCGGATGCCGAAAATTACTTGAGTGTTTTTTATTCAAAAAATCCGGCTCCGCCCAATTATACCCGCTACGCCAACCCGGTCTTTGACGGATTATATGAAAAGGCCCTGCAGGAAAATTCCGATTCCCTGCGGTATAAACTCTACCAGCAGATGGACCGGCTGATCATTGCCGACGCTCCGGTAGTGCCGCTCTGGTACGATGAGGTGATTCGCCTGGTCAGCCCGCGGGTTAGCGGTTTTGAGCCAAACAGCCTGAACCTGCTGGAATTAAGAAAGGTCCGGATCAGGTGACATTCACCGGATCCGGACCTTTTTTTGGCAGGAGGTTGATTATTTGGCCTGATCAAGGGGTTTATAGTCCTTAAACAGTTTCACCGGTGCTGCTTCCACCAGATTGCGGTAATTTTTCCATTTGCCTTCGTAGAACTCGTTGACCTTCACGCTGAGGGCCTTGACCTGTTCATCGGCTTCCCTGTAAAGCCTTTCCTCCTGTTCTCCGGGTATGGTGTTTTTACCCAGGACATTATTTCTGGCCTCTCCGATGCGATTGTTGACGGTATACTGGGGCGGTGTGCCATAGCCTTGTTTTTCCTGTGGCTTTCCGGATATCTCTTCCCTGAACCCCTTGATGGTTTCCTGCAGTTTCCTGGCGGTTTTTCTGAGCGTATCCGCTTTTAGGGAATCCATCATTTTCAGGTTTTCATTTACATGGGCAATAACCTCCTCTGATTCATTGAAACGCTCCAGTATATCATTGACGCGGAGGGTCAGTCTATTGAGCCGGTTGTTGAATGCCTTTCTGGCATCGCGTATCTCCCTGCTTAAGGGCGAACGTGGATCATCATTTACCTGTACCCAGAGGGAATCCTTTTCGTGACCTGCCTCAATGACCACTTTGTACATGCCCGGGTTCACGGGGAGTCCGCCCGGTTCTTCGGCAGACTCACCCCTTCTGCGGCCGGAGCGGCCTGCGGTGCGGATGCCTTTTTCCTCCAGTCCCCAGAAGAATCGGTTAAAACCCGTATCGGCCTTGATTTTTAATTGGCGTATCTGTTCATTGGCGGCATCGAATATTTTGGCATAGGCACTGTCGGGAATTTTTGATTTACCCGTATCGGCCGTTGTCTTGTTAAGCAGGAAACTAATAGAGGCGCCCGGCTTCCTGTTCTCCCCCTCATAGGTTCCCCAAATGGAGTATTCAATACCCGAAGGATTGTTGAACCTGGCCTCATAGGCCGGCGGGGCCTCAAAGGAAATGAGCTTGCGGGAAGGAAGCACCCCCAGGTTGGAGGCAAGTTTACGAAGGGGCCGGATATCATCGAGTACCCAGAGTGCCCGGCCAAAAGTGGCAATGACCAGGTCCGCTTCGCGTTCCTGGATGGCAAAATCATAGGTTGAAACGGAAGGGTAGCCGTTTTTGAACTGCTGGAAACTCCTGCCTGCGTCAAAGCTGATCCAAAGGCCCTGTTCCGTACCGACAAAGACCAGATTGGGTTCCACCGGATCTTCTATGATGCACAGGGCATAGCCTGTTACTTTCTTCTCGTCCACCAGCCTGGTCCAGGTATTGCCAAAATCAGTGGATTTGAAAATATAGGGCTTGAAATCTCCCCTGCGGTAATCATTGCAAACCACAAAAACTTCCCCCGGATGGAAGCGGGAAGCCCGTATCTGCGGGATCCAGCATCCTACGGGCATGCCAGGAATCTTTCCCCGAAAATTTGTCCATGTTTTCCCTCCGTCCCGGGTGAGCTGCAGGTTGCCATCATCGGTGGATGCCCAGATGACACCTTTTTGCTTGGGTGAGGGTTCAATGGCCAGTATCGTGCAATAGTTCTCCGCCCCGGTGATATCGATGGAAAGGCCGCCATTACTGCTCTGGTCGATCTTGGCGGAATCATGGGTGGTCATATCCGGGGAGATGATTTCCCAGGAAGCTCCCTTGTTGGTACTCCGGTTGACAAACTGGCTCCCGTAATAGATGGTGCTTTTGTCAAAGGGATCCTGCGCTATGGCTGCATTCCAGTTGAATCGCTGATGTATGAGGGGGGAGGGATCGGGTGGTTTGATTTGCCATTGTTCTCCGGTATTGATATTGTAGCGGCCAAGTTCGCCGCCCTGGCTCATGGAATATACCCAGTCTGCATTATCGGGATCGGACATCACATCAAATCCGTCTCCGCCGCCCACTTCTGCCCAGTAGGCATTCCGTAGTCCGGAATTGATCCAAACATAGGCCGGTCCGTGCCAGCTGCCGTTATCCTGCAGTCCGCCCATGACATGGTAGGGAATGCTGTTATCGGTGTTGATGTGGTAGAACTGTCCCAGCGGCAGCTTTTCATCAAACTGCCAGGTTCTGCCCCTGTCATGGGAAATGGCCAAACCTCCGTCATTGCCATCGAGGATAAAATCCGGGTTGACGGGGTTGATCCAGAAAGCATGATGGTCCGGGTGGATGCCGCTGTAAGGAATGACGGTCTTAAATGTCCTGCCGCCATCTTCACTCATGGTTATGGTCTGGTTGATATTGTAAAGCCGGTTTTCATTGTTGGGGTCAACGCGGATGTCCTGGAAATAAAAGGCCCTGGTGGTTACCACAGAAGGGTCACTGTTGACCAATTCCCATTTTTGCCCGCCGTCGTCTGAAGCATATAGTCCGTTTTTTTTCGCCTCAATCAGGGCGTATACCCGGTTGGGGTCGGATTTGCAGATCGTCAGGCCAATTCTGCCATAGACGCTGTCGGGCAGCCCTTCCGGCTTACCCAGTTTACGGAAATTTTTTCCGCCGTCATAGGTCACATAAAGCCCGCTGCCTTCGCCCCCGCTGTGAAAACTCCAGGGTGTGCGGCGGTGCTGCCACATGGCCACCAATAATTTATTGGGGTTGGTGGGGTCCATGACCATATCCCCTACACCACTGGTATCATTGGTATGAAGCAGGAGTTTCCAGGTTTCGCCGCCGTCGGTAGATTTATAGACCCCTCTTTCTCCATGCTCAGCATAGGGGTTACCGATAGCACCGGCGTAGATGACATCCGGATTATTGGGGTCCAGGATGATACGGTGGATATTGCGGGTCTTTTGCAGTCCCATGCATTTCCAGGTCTTCCCTCCGTCCATGGACTTATAAATGCCTTCCCCCAGGCTGACTGAATTTCGTGGATTTCCTTCCCCAGTGCCGATCCAAACCACCGAAGGGTTACTCTGGCAGATGGCTACCGACCCGATGTTCTGAATGGGTTGTTCCTCAAATACCGGTTTCCAGGAGGCACCCCCGTTTTCTGTCTTCCATACCCCTCCGCTGGCACTGGCTACATAAATGATCTCGGGATGGTTATGCACGGCATCGATGGCGGTGATGCGTCCGCTCATGCCGGCTGGCCCGATATTTCTGGGTTTGTAATTCTTTAATGTCTTGGAGATATCCACCTGCTGGGCAGTCAGACTTGAACAAAGACAAAACAGGATCCATGAAAACGGGAACAATTTTCTCATAATGGTGGTTATTGGTTTGGTTGCTGAAGACGGGGTAAGTTAATTACTTTTTCAGGAAAATCGGCTCCCTTCCAAAGAGTATCCCATTATAAAACCTCCGGACCCTTTATTCCCGGGGTAATTTACCCCGGGAACTAGTTGATCAGGCCGGCCAGCGGACAAAGGGAAGGAATCTTATGATGGCTCAAAGTTCTGTCAGATGCTCCTGGCGCCTCTCGGAACAACAGGCCCCGTTTGGTTGCACGACCACGCGGAGGGCCAATCAAAAAAAAGCCACCCCTCAGGCAGGCAGGCAGTTTCTATGCTGGGTCCTGTCAGATGGTTGGTCAATGACCATGCTCATAGGTTGCAAAAAGGGGAAAAGCAAATACTAAAATCATGGGAAGTTTGACCCATAACCATACATTCCTGCAGGGATACGCTGACAAGGCATCAGGGAGTCCGGGATGGAACCAAACTAAAAAACCCCTTCTTTAAGGGGTTTTTTAGTTTGCCGGTAAACGCATATCCGGTTTAAGGCTTGCTTTTCAGTTTATCTTTGAAGACCTTTTCAAATTTCTCCACCTTGGGACGAATAACCAGCGAGCAGTAAGGCTGGGAACCATGGGTCCTGTAGTAATCCTGGTGGTAGTTCTCTGCGGAATAGAAACGGGTGAAGGGTGTGATTTCCGTAACGATCGGGTTGCTGTATGCCCCGCTTTTATTGAGTTCGGCTTTATAATGTTCTGCCTTCTGCCTTTGTTCCTCATTATGGTAGAAAATGGCACTCCGGTACTGGGTCCCCACATCGTTACCCTGGCGGTTAAGGGTAGTGGGATCATGGGCTTCCCAGAAAACTTCCAGTAATTCGTCAAAACTGATCACCTTGGGATCATAGATAATTTGCAGGCATTCGGCATGACCGGTCGTGCCGGTGCAGACCTCTTCATAAGAGGGGTTGGCTACATGGCCACCGGAATAGCCGGAGGTGGCCTTGAGAACACCCTTCAATTCCTGGAATACGGCTTCTGTACACCAAAAGCAGCCGGTGGCAAAAGTTGCCGTATCGGTCTTAAGTCCTTGGGGAATGTTAACTTCATTCATATTTGGATGGGGTTGATTGGTTGATTCTGCGCAGGAAACCGTGAAAAGGGCCAGCGATGTAAGGATAGAAAAAAAACTCATAGATTTCATATTAATGTTTAATAATTTTAATAAATATCTACGTGCAAGGTACCTTGAAGGGATGCAGGTTTTTGTAAGCTATATGACAAATGAATGGTTTTAAATGTTTATTAACAGGTGCCCATCAAGGGATTTTCTTTTTTCTAAGACCATGGGCCGCCTGCAAATCACTTTTTGGTATATGCCGCTTTAATTATCTATCTTTAATACAATCCTGAAGCGTAATTTAATGAATTGTAATGTGTAAAACCACCAGCCATGAATAACAGGGATAAGGGCATCGGGTATTTCATTTTAGGACTTTACAGCCTGATGGTAAGTTGGTATTATAACCATTCTATTGTTTTACTGATCATCCACTATATTTTCTGGCCCATCTACCTGCTCTATGAGCTCCTTACTGGCCATCTTTCCCATGATATGTGGAAAAATATTCCCATGTCTTATTTCAAATAGGTTCCACAGACCTGTTGGCCGGCTTGCCTGGCCACTCATGTGTTAAACCATAATTCCACTTACCTTTGCAGGCTAAAAAACAGCCGGTCGCTGCGTATTTGAATATATCATGAAATTTTTTCCGGAATCCGCCTTACTGCAATTGGAGCTCGACAAGGTGAAAAACCTGCTCACTGAACATTGCAAAACCGAATATGCCAAAGTCAGGGCATCGAACCTGCGGATTCATACCCGGCGTGATTTTATTGAACTGGAGCTCAGGCAAACCCTGGAATTCAAACTGCTCCTGCAAAACGGACAGTATTTCCCCAATGATTATATTCTCAATGTATCCAAGGATATAAAGCTGCTGGGCATCCCCGGGGCAGCCCTGAGTGGGGAGCAGTTCCTGCTGGTACGCAAGGTGGCAGAAAGCATGCAGCGCATTTTCAGGTGGTTTGATCCGGAACGGCGCCTGGCCTATCCCTCCCTGGCCCGGGTCATTGAACATACCTGGTATGAAAAGGTGATCATCGAACTCATTGATGAAGTCCTCGATGAAAGCGGTAATGTCCGGGACAAGGCATCTGAGGAACTGGCCAATATAAGGATGGGCCTTTTCCGCAAAAGAAGCGAACTGCGCAGGATGTTTGACAGGATTCTGTCCAAGCTACACAAAGCCGGTTATACGGCCGATATTGAAGAAGCCTTTCTCAACGGGCGAAGGGTGGTGGCCATCTTTGCCGAACACAAAAGGCAGGTTAAGGGCATTCTCCACGGGGAGAGCGATACCCGAAAGACCTCCTTTATTGAACCGGAAGAAACCATCGGGCTTAACAATGACATATTTTCCCTGGAACACGCCGAGCAGCGGGAGGTCTACCGCATCCTTCGGGAGCTTACCTCCAGACTGTCCGTTTATTCCACCCTGTTGATGAGCTACCACGATATTTTGGGAGAGTATGATTTTATTTGCGCAAAAGCAAAACTGGCAGTCGACATCAACGGTAATTTCCCGCTGATCTACGACAAGGCCGTCCTGCATTTGAAACAGGCCTATCATCCGCTGCTCTATCTCTATAACCAAAAAAATAAAAAGCCGACGATCCCCACCCAGATCGAGCTCAATGAAAAAAACCGTATCCTCGTTATATCAGGACCCAATGCGGGAGGTAAGACCGTTACCCTCAAGACGGTGGGGCTGCTGCAACTGATGCTGCAGAGCGGACTGCTCATTCCGGTTCACCCCGAATCGGAAATGGGGATATTCAAACAGATCATGATCCATATCGGTGACACCCAGAGCCTGGAATTTGAGCTGAGTACCTATAGTTCCCATCTAAGGAACATGAAGTATTTCATGGAAAATGCCAACGGAAAGACCCTGTTTTTTATTGACGAACTGGGTTCGGGCAGCGATCCGAATCTGGGCGGGGCTTTTGCCGAAGTAATCCTGGAAGAGCTTGTCAAAAAACACGCTTTTGGCATAGTGACCACCCATTACCTCAACCTGAAGGTGATGGCCAATAAGACGGCCGGGATCATCAACGGGGCTATGGCCTTTGATGAAAAAAATCTCATGCCCCTCTACCGGCTCATTACCGGCAAGCCGGGCAGCTCCTACACATTTTCCATAGCTGAACGCATCGGGCTGGAACCCCGGCTCATCAGCCGGGCCAGAGAACTGGTGGAGGAAGACCATTTCAGGCTGGATAAACTGCTCAACCGGACTGAGCAGGACCTGCAGCGGATCGACCAGGAAAAAAAGGAACTCCAGGCCCTGCTAAAGGAAAACGAAAGGCTCAAAAGGGAAATGGAGCAACTCATCGCCAAGGAAAAACACCAGCAGCAGGTGGAATTGCTCAGACAGCAAAATAAGATCTCCGAAGACCGGATCCTGTACCTCAAGGATATGGAACGCAAACTCAAGCAGATCATCTTTGAATGGCGCAAGGCTGAAAATAAGGGCGAAGTGATCAAACAGATGCAGGCCCTGTTGTTCAGGCAGCAGGAAAAGCAGGTCAATGAAAAAGTGAAAAAGAAATTTGACGCCAAGTATACCGAGATAGGGGGCCAGGCACAGGTGGGCGATAAGGTCATGATGAAAAACAACCGTCAGGTAGGGATTCTAAAGGAAATCCGGGGCAAGAAGGCCGTTGTTCAGCTCGGACTGGTACCCATCATTGTGGATGCCCAGGAACTCACCGTTGTCAAGGACAAGCCGCAGGAGGAACCCGCCGCCGAATAACAAGAAGGTGGGTGCTAATGAGGGGTCTGTTTGATGGCTTGGATCTTCTCCACTATTTTTTCCAGCCTTTCCTCCGTGACATCACTTTTTACCACATAATCAAAGGCCCCGTATTCCATGGCCAGTATGGGCAACTGCATTTCTTCCTGTCCGGAAATGATGACTACAAAAATTTCAGGGTTATAGGCCTTGATGGCACGCAGGACTTCCAGTCCGCTAAGAGGTTTCATGTAGTGGTCCAGCAAAACCAGGTCTGGTTCCAGCACCAGGCTGTTGAGGCAGTCCTGTCCGTTATCAAACTGGTAAACTTCCTTCAATCCGAGGGCTTTGAGATTGTACTGGTATAATTCCCTGCAAAATTTGTCATCGTCTACAATGAAAGTGCAGAAAGGAAATTCGTTTTTCATATTGATTGGTATTGGTTGCCTAAGGCGCATCCCGGGGGATGTGCACCTGAACAACGTCATAATCCTGTTCCCTAGTATGAAAGGATCTCCGGCTTTACCCCGGGTCCCCTTCCGGGGATACCCTTAAAAGGCGCTCCGGGAACCGGTGATTTTTCTTAAGTCCGTGATTGGCAACAGGCTGCATGCATCCTGGCTGGAACCCTGCGGCTTCGTTGGAAATGGCCATTTGATTAATTTATTTTCTTATCCCAGGCCGGTGCGCTCTTTGCAGGTCCGATGAACCCGGATGGCCTTTTACCTCCTTTCATCCCTTATGGGTGGCTATGGCTGGTCATCAGCTGATAGCAGGTGCTTTTTTTTAAGGCAGATTTCCCAAAACCCAGGTCCAAGAACCGTATTTCCCATATGGGCTTATTCCCGGGGACAACAGAGGGATTTTCCGGTTTTAGGGGATGCACCCAAACGCACAGTTAGATTGGGACATGTTGGACGATGCCTATGGAAAAAGCCGCCAAAGCTGCCGGGGCCATGACCTCAGGCAGGGGTTATTGACCGATTGGACCGGTTTATTCGGAAGGGTTTCACCAAGGAGTTTTTTTTATTATCAATTAAATCATTTAATTGTGGACCTAATGGGGCAATGACCTCGGAAAGGGTATTTCCCGGCAAGTAAAACAGTAAGATATGAATGCAAAAAAGATCGCAGCCGAACATGCCGTAACGCTTGTGGAAAGCGGAATGGTAGTTGGTCTGGGTACCGGTTCAACGGCCTATTGGGCCATAGAGAAAATAGGGGAAAGGGTTAAAAGCGGGAAACTAAAGATCAGGGCGATTGCTACTTCCAACCGGTCCGAAGAGCAGGCCCTGTCACTGGGAATCCCCATCATCACTTTCGCTGATATAGACCAGATTGATATCACCATTGACGGAGCCGATGAAGCAGACCATGCGTTGAACCTCATCAAGGGTGGGGGCGGCGCCCTGCTCCGGGAAAAAATCGTGGCATCCAACAGCCGGAAGATGATCGTTATTGCCGATGAGCGCAAACTGGTCCGGCACCTGGGGAAATTCCCCCTTCCAGTGGAGACCAATATATTTGGCTGGGAAAAAACCTTCCAGCGGCTGGAGTCCCTGGGCTGTATCCCGACACTAAGGATGGAAGGGGAGCGGCCCTATATCACCGACAACAACAATTATATCATCGATTGTTCATTTGGTGAAATCTCCGATCCACCAGCCCTGCATGACAGGATCAATGCCATTGTGGGCGTCGTGGAAAACGGGCTGTTCATTGGCCTGGCCAGCAAGCTGATTGCGGGCTGTGACGATGGCCAGGTTAAAATACTGCCTTAATCCCAGCGGGCTCTGCCCATCGGGGGCAACCGGGGATGGAGGCAGCCATGCAGGGGGGGTAAAAATGAAGGGGGCCGGCCGCTGAAAAAAGGCCGTTTATGCTGGTTCAGCCAGCAGTTTGAGGTACACGCCGTTGGTCCAGCCAAAACCGTCCTGGTTGGGATATTCCCCTCCTCCGGCTGCGGTGGAAGTATCCATTACATTGTATTTTTCCATCATCTTTCCTGTTTGCTCATAAACCCGGAGGCATTGACCCATCCAGTTTTTCTTAACCCGGCCGGCCAGGCGGTGGAAGCCGTATTGCCGGAGCCCCATATAGGTTATCCATTGCAGGGGAGCCCAGCCATTGGGGGCATCCCATTGCTGCCCGGTGGTATCAAGGGTTGTCACCAGACCGCCGGGAAACAGGAATTTTTCTTCCAGGACCGCAGCAACCGCAGTAGCCTGCTCCTGGGAAGCCAGTCCAAAAAACAGAGGAAAGGCAGCGGCCAGGGTGAAGATGTCTGAAACCCTTTGCTGTTGGTGATTATAATCAAAATAGAAACCTTTTTGTGAATTCCAGCAGTAGGTCTGAATGGCCTTTTTACGCCGGCTGATTTTTTCATCAAACCGGACCATGGCTTCGGTGTTGTTGGTTAACCCATAAATACGCCGCAGTAATTGCTCCAGGTGCAGGATCAGGCAATTCAGGTCAACGGGAATAAGGGACGTGGTTTGGATGCTGTGAAGCTGGCTGCCATCCGCCAGCCACCGGCCGCTGAAATCCCAGCCTGATTCTGCCGCTGCGCGAAGGTTGCGGCAGGTGGCGCCCGGTGATTGTCCCGAGAGGCCCGCCATATGCAGGTCTTCCCTGTAGGCTTCCGGACGCGGGGTATCAAAGTCGTCCCAGTATCGGTTCAGTATGCTTCCGTCTTTTAGTCGGACAACCCTGCGGTGGGAGCGGTTGTTTTCTGTCAGCCCCTCAGCCCCCTGCATCCAAAAGCCATATTCTCTTTCCAGTTCCGGAAGGTATCCCAGCAGGGAGGCTTCCCCTTTCTCCTCTGCCAGGACTGCCGTCATCAGCGAGAAAAACGGAGGCTGGGAACGGCCCAGGTAATAGGTCCTGTTTCCGTTGGGTATGAACCCCAGCTCTCGGATCAGGAAGGCGAAATTATCCACCATATTTTCAATGAGACCCCCTTGACGGCAAACCTGAAGCCCAAGTATGGTAAAATACGTATCCCAGTAATATACCTCCCTAAACCTGCCTCCAGGAACTATATAGGGGTGGGGCATGGGCAGCAGGGTACCACGTATACCGGGTTCAGGGTCCCTTCGGAGCACAGCCCACAGATCAGACAAGTGCTTTTCAATGGGCTTGCCATCGGATTGATAACCCGTCATATGATTCTGGGGATAATCAAAATGTGCGGCTACAAAAGCCTTCAGGTCAAATCCCGGCCCTTTGTGTAAAGCCAGGTATTGATTGACAATCTCTTTGGGCTGGATCCTTGGCTCGCAATCCACGAAGAATTTGGAATCCGGGAAAATGCCGGAGGACTGGACATCCTCCCAGAGCGGGCTAAGGCTTTCGATATAAAAATAGGACTGCGTATTCATCTAAAACGATCGGATTAACAAGGTTTAACTTCAGGCTGCCATTGGCCGCTGGTATTTGGTCCTCAGCCTGCTGAAAAGAAAAAGGAAAAAGACCAGCACGGTAATGGGCACAATCACAAAATAAAATGCCGTTTTACCACCATAGGCCTGGAAAATATGTCCGGTCAGGATGGAGCCCGTTGTTCCGCCGATGGCGGAAAAAACGATGATCAAACCGGACATCAAACCATGTTTTTTTACTGGCAGGGCGCTTAGTATCACGGAATTGATGGCCGGATAAATGGGTGCGATCAGTATCCCGATCAGCGGTAGAATGAATGCGATGGCCGGGGCCTCGGTCCAATGGCTGATGCTGCTGCCCCTGGGAGTTGCCGGCATGTTGGAGACCACCAAAAAAAGCAGGGAACCCGCTGAGAGCAGGCAAATCAGCAAGAAGGCCAGCCAGCTCATCTTTCTCAATACCACCCCGGCAATGAACCTTCCAACCGCCGTGGAGGCGGCCAGGATGCTGGTCATTTGTATGCTGAGGCTGGTAGAAAAATTAAATACTTTCTTATTGAATGTGGGGAGCCAGGACATGATGCTTTGCTCAATCATCACGTAAATGAAGGCACTGGCTATAAACACCAGTACCAGCGGGGTGATGGCAAGTTTTATCATATCCCCGAATTCTTCCAACAAGGACCGCGTCTCTTCGGGCCTGACCCTGGATTCATCCAGGGGGGCACTCAGCAGCAGCAAAAATGCGATCACCGATATGGCCCCCAGCAGGTAATACACTTTCAGCCAGGAAGTGGATCCGGGATGGGCGTCATCCACAAAAGCCCCGAAAATAAAATACCCCGACAGGATGCCTACCATGAAAAAGGATTCCAGGAAGTTCATCAGACTTAAGTGCTCCTTTTCATCGTTGGTGACCAGCCCGATGATGCTGTATACAGACATCTTGATCAGGGCGAAACAGGATCCTACGGCCGCAAACAACAGTTTGGTCGTGAAAAAACTGGCGGTAAAGGGCATGACAAAACAGACGACGGCGATAAAGGCCAGGGCAATCAACATCGCGTTTTTATAGCCTATCCTTGTGATATAGGAAGAGATCAGGAAGGAGACAATGGCGATGCTCAGGTCCTTGAACGCCTCCAAAATAGAGGCGGCACCTTCGGTCACCCCAAAATTGTTCTGTACCTGAAGAATTACCGTACCCACACTGTTTAGCAAAATGGCAAAGACAAAATAATTCAGAAACAGGGACAGTTTGATCTTCCAGTTTTGCATGCGAAGAAATTTATGGCAATAATTTAAATCGTTTTCAGGGAAAAGGTAAGTTTTTTGTCTTAAAAAGTCATGAATCTGATGCCCTAAATGTGGATGAAACCCGATTATGCTGACGGTTGGCTTTACTTGGACAGATAAATTTATTTCTTACATTGGGCAACAATATTTCTGGCTGGCTTTAGAATTTCCGACATGAATATACTCATCGTTGTCCTGTGCCTGCTTATATTGGTTGGGTTGATTGCCTGGGTAAAACTCAATGCTTTCCTGTCCCTGCTGGTAGTATCCGTGCTGGCAGGCCTGTTGCTTGGGATGCCCGCCGGCAGCCTGTCCCGGTCCCTGCAAAAAGGAATCGGGGATACCCTCGGTTCCCTGGTGATCATCATTACCCTGGGGGCCATGCTGGGTAAGCTGGTGGCTGAAAGCGGGGCGGCCCAGCGGATCGCTTCGGTAATGATGGGGGTTTTCGGTCCCCGTTATATCCAGTGGGCGCTGATGGTGACCGGATTTGTGATCGGCATCCCCCTGTTTTATAATGTGGGTTTTGTGCTGATGGTTCCGCTGATATTTACGGTCGTCTACCAGTACAAACTGCCTGCCGTTTATATCGGACTTCCTATGCTGGCCTCCTTGTCAGTGACCCATGGCTTCCTGCCCCCGCATCCCTCCCCGGTGGCACTTATTACCCAGTTGCATGCCGATATGGGCATCACCCTCCTGTATGGTTTATTGCTTGCCATACCCTCAGTAATACTGGCGGGTCCTGTATACAGCCTTACGCTGAAAAATATCAACGCTGTCCCCTTGCAGGCTTTTCAGTCAAAACATTTGCCGGAAGCGGCACTGCCGGGCAGGTTCAATAGTTTTTTTTCGGCCCTGCTTCCGGTTTTGTTGTTGATTGCCACCAGCGTACTGCTTCCGCTGCTGGGCAAATCCAGCCGGCTGCAACCGGGTCTGGTCTTTATTTCAGACCCTTCGATCGTGATGCTCATCGCCCTTTTTTCAGCGACCCTTACCCTGGGAAAGGCCACCGGCCTGAAAATCAGCCGGGTCATGACGATATTCGGGGATGCGGTTAAGGACATTGCCATGATCTTGCTGATCATTGCCGGGTCGGGAGCCCTGAAGGAAGTGCTTATTGCCAGCGGGGTAAGTAATGAAATCGCCCAGGCCCTGCAGGGATTGCAGATACATCCCCTGTTGCTGGGCTGGCTGATAGCAGCCATAATCAGGGTCTGCCTCGGATCGGCTACTGTGGCCGGGCTTACTACGGCCGGCATCATGGCACCCATGATGGGACATATCCAGGTGCATCCCAGCCTGCTGGTTCTTTCCATCGGGGCCGGAAGCCTGATGTTTTCCCATGTCAATGACGGCGGTTTTTGGCTGTTCAAGGAATATTTCAACCTATCCGTCAAACAAACCCTGAGGTCCTGGTCGGTTATGGAATCCATAGTTTCCACGGTCGGACTGGCGGGCGTGTTCTTATTGAATTTAATCATCAAAAAATAAGTATTATGTCAGCAGAATTGGTTTTGACAACGCAGCGCATTACTTTGCCCGCCCCACCGGCTCCGGCAGGGGTTTACAAGCCCTGCCTCGTGGTGGATGGCAGGTTCCTTTATGTCTCAGGGCACGGGCCCCTGCAAAATGATGGCAGTTCCATAACAGGAAAAGTGGGCAGGGACCTGGATCTGGAAGCAGGCAAAGGGGCGGCCAGGCAGGTTGGCCTGTCTATTCTGTCCTCGGTCAGGGCGCACCTGGGCAGCCTGGACAAGGTGAAGCGGGTCGTCAAATTACTGGGCATGGTTAACTGTGTGCCCGAATTTGAAAAACATCCCTATGTCATCAATGGCTGCAGTGAACTTTTCAGGGAATTATGGGGTGAGGACAATGGTGTAGGGGTCAGAAGTGCAGTGGGAATGGGATCACTGCCAAATAATATTTCTGTTGAAATAGAAGCTATCTTCGAACTCATCTAAAACGATCTCATGCCCGAAACAAATACAGACTGGTACCGTATAGATAACAAGGGAGAACTGGATTCGCCGGCACTTGTCATCTATCCGGACCGGGTCAGCCAAAATATCGCAACAGCACTGGGAATGATTGGCAGCCCGGGCAGGCTGCGTCCGCATATCAAAACCTCCAAATCGCCGGATGCCGCCCGGCTGATGCTGGAGGCCGGCATCACAAAATTCAAATGTGCCACCATAGCTGAGGCAGAGATGCTGGGAATGTGCCAGGCGCCGGATGTCCTCTTTGCCTACCAGCCCGTGGGCCCCAAACTGGAACGTTTTATCTGCGTGATACGCAAATATCCGCTCACCAAATTCAGCTGCCTGACGGACCATCCTGCGGCGGCTGCCCATATCGAATCTGTCTTTGCTGCCCGAGGCCTTTGCGTGGATGTTTACCTGGACCTGAACATCGGACAAAACCGCACGGGCATTGCGCCTGGCCCACAGGCCAGGGATCTCTACCAATGGGCCTGTTCCCGGCAGGGAATACGGGCTGTCGGACTCCATGCCTATGATGGTCATATCCGGGACCAGGATTTTTCGGCCCGTAAACTAAAATGTGACCAGGGTTTTGCTGCGGTGCAACAACTGCAGCAGGAAATAGTAAAACTGGGACACAAAGAGCCTGTGATTGTCGCAGGCGGTTCCCCTACCTATTCGATCCATTGTAAACGGGAGCGTATTGAGTGCAGTCCCGGCACCTTTATATACTGGGACAAGGGTTATTCCGACCTCTGTCCTGAACAGGCATTTGTTCCTGCCGCCCTGGTGGTGACCAGGGTGATTTCCCTGCCGGATGCAACCAAAATATGTCTTGACCTGGGCCATAAGTCCATCGCAGCCGAAAATGAGCTGCACAGGCGCGTCTTTTTCCTGGGCACGCAGGGGTTGAAACCCATCAGCCAGAGCGAAGAACACCTGGTAGTGGAGACACAGCCTGGTCATCCCTACCGCCCGGGGGACTTTTTGTACGGGTTGCCCATGCATATCTGTCCCACGGTGGCCCTATATGAAAGGGCTACACTGGTTTGTAATCACCTGGCTGCCGGAGAATGGAAAAATACAGCAAGGGACCGGAAAATCGGATGTTAAACCGGCATCCCTCAACATTTTAAATGACAAAACCCTTTTCTCATGTTTGTAATTGATGCACACCTTGACCTCAGCATGAACGCCATGGAATGGAACCGCGACTTACGTCAATCCATAGCCCGGATCCGGGATTCGGAAAAGGAAATGACCGATAAACCGGACCGCGGAAAAGGAACGGTCAGTTTGCCCGAACTAAGGAAAGCGCAGATCGGCCTGGTGGTTGCCACCCAGATAGCCCGTTATGTGGCACCGGGCAATACCCTGCCCGGATGGCATTCTCCCCAACAGGCCTGGGCCCAGACCCAGGGTCAGCTTGCCTGGTACCGGGCCATGGAAGCCGAAGGTGAAATGGTGCAGATCAGGGATCTGGCGGGACTGGAAAAACACGTAGCACTTTGGCAGGATGGGGAATCTCCGGAGGAGAAGCCTGTTGGCTTTATATTAAGCCTGGAAGGGGCCGATTCCATGATCACCCCTGAATATGTGGAAAGGTCTTACCACGACGGCTTAAGGGCGCTTGGACCGGCCCATTACGGCCCGGGGAGATATGCCAACGGCACCAATGCCACCGGACCCATGGACCGCAACGGTCTGGAACTGCTAAAGAAAATGGAGCAATTCAATATCATCCTGGATGCAACCCATTTGTGCGATGACGCCTTTTGGCAGGCCCTGGATCATTTTCACGGACCCGTCTGGGCCAGCCACAATAACTGCCGGGCTTTGGTAAACCACAACAGACAATACAGCGATGAACAGATCCGCGCACTCATTGAAAGGGGGGCTGTGATCGGAGCGGCTATGGATGCCTGGATGATCGTCCCGGATTGGGTCAGGGGTATTTCAACGCCCCAGCAGTCTGGCTGCAGCCTGGCAAAACTGGCCGATCACATCGATCATATCTGCCAGATTGCGGGTAATGCCCTGCATGTGGGTATCGGAACGGACCTGGATGGAGGATTCGGTACCGAGCAGGCTCCCCTGGATGTGGATACCATCAGCGATGTGCATACCCTGCTGGCCCTGTTGGGCCGCCGCGGTTACGACCAGACTGATTTGAGTAATATTGCCCACGGCAACTGGCTGGGCTTTCTGAGAAAGGCCTGGTCCGGCCGGCCAGTTTAAAAGAGCGGCACAGACAAGCGCGTATAACCTATGCCGGCATGGAGTTGCAGCGCACGCGGCGGTGGCCTTGGCAGCGATGAAGCGGATGGCTACATACTGGAATGTAAATAATCCTTCAGATGGGAAATGGTCTCCTGCTGAGTCAATATGGTTTCCCGGACCAGGTCATTGATGGAAATGATCCCGGTAAGCAAATGGTTGTCAAAAACAGGCAGATAGCGGATGTTTTTGTCTGACATGATCTGCATGCAGAATTCAATGCTGTCGCTGGGACTGACGCGGGGCAGGTTATCTGACATGATTTCTGAGACCCGGGTGGCCGTCGAGGATTTGCCTTTGAGGATGACTTTTCTGGAATAATCCCTTTCGGTCATGATACCCAGATAGCGGCTGCCATCCATGACCATCACGGAGCCGATATTCTGGTCGGCCATGATTTTCAGTGCTTCCAACACGGTGGTGTCAGCAGTGACTGATGTGATTTTGCTTCCCTTGTGGATCAGGATGTCTGCTACTTTTTTCATACAGCTTTTTTTTCAGTGAATAACCTGCTTTGTAATATACGACAATTATTGTTTTTGGAAGAAAAATTATCCGCAGGCCCTTTGCACTTTTTTCGACCTGCACGTACCCGTGCTTTTTCGAATTTGTATTTTATAATTCATTTAATATCATTGTATTGTAGCTGTTGCTCGTCGCCCCTTCCTCATCTGCAATAAATGGTCCAGCCCTTATAGCCTGGTTTGATCCCCGATGTCCTGTCCTGTTGGGTCAGGACTCTTTTTTTCCGCGCCCCTGAAATCAAAGGCCGAGCATAAATACTTTTTGGAAACAAAGGGGGCAAAGAAAGACGTACAGCGCATTGGTAACAATAGCATAAGAAATTGTTCAAAAGACGACGACGAATTTTATTGTACATTGGCGGACTTTTAAAACAGGGGGATTTCTCCTGGTTATTTTTAACCTCAATAATTTTCAGATGATAAAAATGGTTGTTTTTGACATGGCTGGCACCACGGTAAACGAAAATAATGTGGTTTACAAGACCCTTCAAAAAGCCATCCAGGAAGCAGGATTTCCGGTAACCCTGGATCAGGTGCTGGCTGAAGGCGCCGGTAAGGAGAAACTGGAGGCCATTAAGTCCATCCTGAAGGTTTTTGCAGGAAAGCAGGATGAAGGCCTTTCGAATGATATATATAAAAATTTTATTGCCCAACTGGAAACTGCGTACCGGGACCTCGACATTTATCCACAGGAGGGGGCCCTGGAGGTTTTCAGCCAGCTGAAGGCAAAAGGTATCCGGGTCGTCCTGAACACAGGTTATAATAAAGAGACGGCCTGGTCTTTGACCAATAAACTGGGATGGAAAAAAGGGGTTGAGTTTGATTCCCTGGTTACCGCATCGGAGGTGCCTAACAGCCGGCCTAACCCGGATATGATATGGCTGGCGATGGATCAGTTCGGCCTGCATGAGCGCAGCGAAGTAGCTAAAGTGGGTGATTCTGTGATAGATGTAGAGGAAGGCCGGAATGCCGGTTGCGGGCTGGTGGTGGGGATTACAACCGGTGCCCATAGCCGCGCCCAACTGTCCACCTCAAACCCTGACCGCATTATAGACCATCTTACCGAATTATTGCCCCTGCTGGGATAAGGACGGCATAAACTTTAGTTGTGGATAATTAGAAGTATTTATAAGCTACAGTAGATGTAAATTGTATAAAATTCTTATCTATGGACTCAGGAGCATCCTTTCACCAGTCACATTTTGGTATGGTAAGCACCATGCATATTTTGAATTCCGGTGAAATCATCTCCTCACTCGCCGAATACCAGAAAGTGGAAGAACGCTTTTCATGGGTGGATCGCTCCTACATCGTCTCCAAGATTTTGCAGCTCAAAAAGCTCACCGATGATACCAAAAAGTCCGTCATCGTAATTTATGAAGAAGGGCATCTTATTAAGGAATTTGTTAATGTTGAACATGCTTTCAAGCCGCTCGCATTCTGCTAAGTCCAAGGGGCTTTCAATTCCTGGAATTTAGGTATAAGAGGGAACGGTTGACTGCGCATTTTGATCTGACCGCCCCTATCTTTTTTTGGCGGATAGCCAGGTTAATCCGGGCTGATTTGGTCTGGGCCAATCGGGCCTAATACATGAACCCATGGACACCCCTTTTTCCCGTATATATGGCCCTGTCTTGCGAACCATGGTGTTCCTGCTTTGGGCGCTGATCCCCCGTTATGGCCAGGCCCAGGAAAAACCCGGTCATTTGCTCATCACCCCTCTTACGGGTGATTTTTTCATCTACACCACCTGGCATATGCTGGGGGATAAGCCTTATCCCGCCAACGGCCTTTATGTCGTAACTGCCCAGGGAGTGGTCCTCTTTGACACACCCTGGGACAGTACCCAGTTTCAGCCCCTGTTAGACAGTATCGCCTGCAGGCACCAAAAGAAGGTCATAATATGCGTGGCAACCCATTTTCATGAGGACAGGACCGGCGGGCTGGAAGACTACACCCGCCATGGCATACGGACTTTTACCACCCTTCAGACAGACCAGTTATCTGAGGCCCATGGCCAAAAGCGCGCCCGGTATCTTATCCTCAAAGACACTTCTTATAGGGTAGGGGCCTGCCGCTTTGAAATATATTATCCTGGTCCTGGACACAGTCCCGATAATATAGTGGTCTGGTTTCCGGATCAACGCATTTTGTATGGTGGATGCCTGGTGAAAAGTACCCAGGCAACTGATCTGGGCAACCTCTCGGATGCAGATCCCCTTTCCTGGTCACAGTCCATAAAACATATCCTGAAAAAGTTCGGACAGCCGGCATGGGTTATACCCGGGCACCTGTCATGGGATAATAACCAGTCACTGCAACATACCCTCCGGTTGCTGGCAGCGTACCAAAAAGGAAAATAGGGGACCCGCAAACACCGATCCCGTCATATAAACCGGTGGGGTTTACTGAAGCAGGCTTTTTAGATAAAGAATGCTTTGAGGCACCTGCCGGTTCACCTGGTTGCTTTCATCTTCCAAAAAGTAATGCCGTATGCCGGTCCTGGCTGCTTGTTTCAATATGGCGGGTATATCCAGTTCGCCCTGTCCGAGGGGCACATCATTTTCAGGACCTGTGAGGCCGGTCAGGTTTTTGGGAGCTCCTTTCCTGAGGTCTTTTAGATGCATGAGTTTCCAGCGGCTGCCGTATTGCTGAAGCAGCGCCACCGGATCCCCGCCACCAAAATGTATCCACATGATGTCCATTTCAAAAGATACGTATTCAGGTTGGGTGTTTTCTATGAGGTAATCAAGGAGGGTTCCCTGCTGGTAGGGTTGAAATTCATAACCATGGGGATGATAACAAAAGGTAATTCCGTATTCCCGCATGATTTTTCCAACCCGGTTAAAGTCCCTGACCGCCCTGGACGCATTTTCAAAACTCAGCGCACCCCCACTATGGGGTATCCATGCGCACATCACGTAGGTGGCTCCCAATACCCTGGCAGCCTGGATTACCGAGTCCGTTGCGCCTGTAATCTGCTCATAGGAAGCGCCGATGGAAGGTATGCTGATGCCACGCTGGTCGCATAATTTACGGAATTCCGCAGGCGGTACCCCATTGCTGCTGCCTTCTATTTCGGTAAATCCCATTTGTTGAATGGTATCGAGTGTCTTTGCCACATCCAGGGGGAAGCTTTTTCGGAAGGTATAGGATTCCACTCCCAGGGGAGCCGTATAAAACGGGATTCCCTTTTGCGCCGGGAGCCTGTTAGGCCATATCAGTATTGTTTCCATCAAAGCAATCAGGAGCACAACGCTTTTCATCAGTGGGGTATTTAGTTTATAATGGAGCGGTTTACCGTCGGAAAAAAACCGGTTAATTTGAAATGCAGCCAGGAATCCTACTTACTCCCGATCCGGGCATAAGTCGCAAAGCAAAACCGGCCTGTCTGAAGGTAGACCTGTGATGTTACAAGTTAAGGCATTGGTTCAGGGGCGCTCTGATACTTTTACAGCTTAATGCAATACTTTTTTAGTAATTCCCCATGGCCCTGAGGACTCAGACTGGGTTCCCTTGATATATTTACAGGGTCGGGGGAAATATCAAACAATCATACACCACCCGGCACGAATTCTTTCTCTTTAAATTCAAATGCCATGAAAATAGTCCTGATAGCGCCCCTGTTCATGTTCTCTTTGCTGGCCCATGCCTCCGCCCCGAAGATCACCTGGATGAAAAGCAATTCCGATTCTGTCGGACTATACGAAAAGTTTGAAATCAGCCTGAATCTGAATGCCGAGTACACCAACCCCTTCGATCCCGATCAAATCGATCTGATGGCGGTATTTACCGCCCCTTCGGGAAAGAAATGGCCAATCAATGGTTTTTATGAATACAGTCATGGGGCAGCCTGGAAATTGAGGTTCTCCCCCAATGAGCTGGGAAACTGGACCTATTCGCTGGAACTGAAGGATAAAAACGGACGGGCCACCGGCCCTTCGGGGTCGTTTTTTACCACATCCTCTTCCGGCAAAGGTATTTTGAAGATTGCCGCCAACAGGCGGTTTCTGCAGCACCAGGACGGATCCTCCTTCTACGGGGTGGGCTTTTGGTACAATGACGCTTATACAGGCTTTAACTCCGGACAGGTAAAGGGCGAAGTGCTTGACAACCTGAAAAAACTGGGTGTCAATTTTATCGGAACTTTTATTACACCACTGGAAACCATTGGCAGTGGTCTTGGCCGTTATGATCAGAATATCTGCGGCCGTTTGGATGAACTGTTGACATTATGCGAAGACCGAAACATGTACCTGAGCCTGAATCTCTGGTTCCACGCTTTTTTGTCTGATACCGTCTGGGGCGGAGGTAATATCCGGTGGTATACCAATCCCTATCAACAGGTCACATCCGCAAAAGATTTCTACCGAAGCCCGGAGGCCTGGAAACTCCAGGAAAAACTATACCGTTATTTTATTGCCCGCTGGGCTTATAGCCAGTACCTGGCAGACTGGTTTGTAATTGATGAGGTAAACGGGACCCAGGGCTGGGTTACCGGAGACAGTGCCATGGCCAACCGCTGGGCTGCAAAAGTTCAGGATTATTTCAGCAGAAATGATCCGTATCGTCACCTGACCACCGGGACCAGAAGCGGCGGAATAAGGGAATACTGGCAGGAGGGCTATCAGACCTTTGACCTGGCCGCCAGGGAAATCTATGAGGCCCAGGGATACCCGATGAATCAGTCCGGAACACTGGAAGGGGTAAGCGTACATCCGCTGGCCCAGAGTTATGGTATTTATGCCGGACAGATCAACAAACTCTGGAATGGTTTTGACAAGCCGGCCATCATCGGTGAATCCGGTTGGGATCACACTTTTTATGAGCCGGGGATGCCTGGATACCTGGCTCTTTACCACAATGCCCTCTGGGTCTCCATGGCCTCCGGGGCGGCCATGACGCCTTTTTGGTGGGCCTATTCCAACAAGTTGAACGAAGTGCTGGTTTCCTCCCAGCTCAGTAGTATCCGAAAATTTACCGACCAGATTCCTTTTGCCCGTCTTACCCATCCTGCAGTGGCCAGCATCCAGGTAAGCGGCGGGGATGGTTTTGCCATCAGTACCCATGAAATGATTTATGGCTGGGTGGTCAACCCCCAGACCGATGTGGCCGGAAAAAAAGTGCGGATCGATCAGGTACCGGATGGAACCTACAGGCTGAAGGTTTATCATACCTGGCGTGGTCAGTTTCTGGACACCACGACGGTCAGCAGCGTTCATGGGACCCTTTCATTTACCATACCTGTGCTTCATATGGACGGGCATGCCAATTATATCGGGCAGGACATCGCTTTTATCCTGGAACCTGCGGAATTAAAAAAGCCATGAAACCGCTCCATTCCTGTCGGGTAAAACCCGTGCGCCCCGAAATCTTCCCGCATGGGTTCAGCTAAGCAATCTCTCACTAAATTCAGGAGAATGCCCCTACCAGGATGCACCGTTCTTTCTATGAGTCCATTGTCACCGGGAAACCCTCCGGCAATCCGTCATCTGCTTGAGGGCTGAAACCCCCTCCACCTGTTTGTCAGATATCGGGGGTTAATTTCTTTGCCAGGATATTGAATGGTACCCCATTTTATCATGCCCGTGTCATGGAGGGGCTGCCTGACAGCCGCAACCGGGGGAGGATTGTTTTATGGGAAATTGGGGGGACTTGCCCCCGTTAGACAGATTGGTTTGCTTCTGGTATAAAGCGTCTTTTTGGTTAAGGCAGGCGGGGGGGAACCATAACATGCTTACAAAGGGTTCCCTTATTTGAGGCCTGCGGCCTGAACCTTATGGCTCCAGGGGGAGGGATCGAAAAAAAAATAGGCTATTCAAATGAATAACCTATTTTCTATTGACCTATAAATCAATCTCTGTAGCGAAGAGGAGATTTGAACTCCCGACCTTCGGGTTATGAATCCGATGCTCTAACCAACTGAGCTACCTCGCCAAACGGGCTGCAAAAATATAGAAATCCATCAACAAGTTGAAATCAAATCAGGATTAAAGTGAATTATGTCCCTGTTAATTAGGCAGGAGGGAACTGCTGGCGGCTTCAGCAAGGTTTGTAGGGATGTATCGAGCCCAAAAGCTTTCGGGCAGGTACAAAAAAAGGGCCTTCTGTAGAAACAAAAGGCCGTCTAACGATTGCTTGCCATATGAAAGAGTTCTGAATAATTCGTATTTGGACAAGGAAGATAAGTTGACCGCTATCCGGAAACAAAATCAGGGTATTGGTTATATCCCCGTTTCTCCCTTGCTGATACAAAATAAAGCCTTTTATATTTTTAAAACAAATA
>CAIVKC010000052.1 GCA_903906365.1 uncultured Bacteroidota bacterium
GGATTTACCCTCCTGGTAGCTTTCGAGATTCCACCAGTCATGGTTGCCGGGGATAAAATAGGCAGACCCCCGGTAGCCGGCCAGGGTGTTGAGCTGGGAAAGAATATTACTCTGGGTAAGACTGCCGCTGTCGAATCCCCTGTATCCATAGGGGAGGAGTCCTCCGAGTGCGTTTTTATAGGAGTTGTCCCCCAGGAAAAGGACCACGCTGTTGGGGCTGACGCTGAGCTCCCGCTGCAGACTGCCCATATTTGCCCGGTTATCGGAGACTTCTCCTGCGTCTCCTACCAAAAAGACTTTGAACGGGGCCTGCCGGGCCTGGGCCATACCCATTGAGTTTACGGCCAGCCAAAGGATGCCGGCAGCTCTTTTTACCATTGAAGGAATTTCCATCTTAATTGAATTTGAAGCGTGATTAAAGCATCTTTTGTCGCGTATTCGTTGAGCCATTTGAGTTCCGCTGCCAGGCCCAGTTTTTTTCCAATGGGATATTGGTAGGAGCCGGCCAGCATCCAGCCCAGGTTCAGGGAGGACGCTTTGCGATATCCCTGATAGTCCAGTTGGGAGATTATCTGGTAGGCTCCGGATCCGGCAAACAGGGATATCCTGTTGGCCAGGGGCATGGAAAAAACCAGCAGCATGGGAATTCCTTTCACGGACACCCCTCCTGCCGGCGTACCCTGTATATGGTAAGCGTAAAATTCGGCCAGGCCTGTTTCCAGGCCCATGCGCAGGAGGTGATCGGGATGCCACATAATCCGGAAGCTGCCATTGCCATAGAATGTATTCACCCTTACGGGCAGGTCAGGCGGGGCCCCTGCCAGGCCGGTATACACGGATACACCTCCCCCCAGACTTATATTCAATGCGTATTTTTTTTTGACCCGCACCGAATCGCTTCCCGGAGCCTTGGGCTGTCCGCAGACCCGGGCCTGCGTTAAAAGCAGGACAACAGCCAGCCAGACAGGAGCAATCATGGTTTTATTGGCGGTCATAATAGTAGTAGGCTACAAGGGGTGAATAATCCGATAAAATGCCATCAAAATTTCCATTACTGATGAACTGACTGATATAATCCGGCACATCGAGGGTCCAGGCGAATGCCTTTCTTCCCGCCGCATGCACCTGGCCCACTGCCTCATTTTGAAGGCCCAGCGTCCATCTGGGCGCCCAGACCCTGCTGTTGATAAGCTGCGCATCCCCTGGAGAAAGTTCACAGAGGGAAGGGATATTTTCATAATCCGGAAGCTCCCGGAAACGGTTTTCTTCTGTTTGGCTGGGTATCCCGATCAATATTTCCACGGAGCGCCCGGCGGCGGCGGCTTTCCGGATGTACTCGGCCTGTATCTGCCGGATCTGTTGCAGCGGTTCCCCGTCCTTGGTATCCAGCCATACGAAACGCAGCGCCGTGTTATAGACGACGGCATCCAGCGCCTCACGCAGGGTCGGGATAGGCTCCCCGTCGGTGAGCCTGACAAAGGTGTTTAGCTGCTGGTAGGTATAGTCCCCAACGGACCCGACCAGTCCGTCTTTTTGGATGAGCCTCAGGTTGAGGGTATTGTCATGATACAGTACGGGTATACTGTCCAGTGTCAGTTGGGTATCCACTTCCACGCCGGTTGCCCCCAGCCGGCCGGCGAATTCAATCATGCCCACCGAGTTTTCGGCTACTGGCAGCAGGTCTGAGGTCCGCCCCCCGCCGCGGTGGGCCATGATCTCAAAAGGAGTTCCGTTGTAAAGGGGCCTCAGGTAGGAGAGGACCATTTTTCTGGACGGGGAACTGCTGCCTGTGCCAAACTGGCCATTCAGCAGTATGCTGTCCGGGAGGATAACCGGTGAAGGGCTGAGTAACTGCCTGGTACCGCCTGCAAAGGAAATGGTAAAACGGGCAATCCCGGTTTGCGTGTTGAGCATTTTTCGCCAGTATCCGTTGACCAGGATACTGTCGCCGAAAATTTTGGCCTCACTGATGATAAAGGCAATGTCCGTGCTGCAAAAAAAAGACAGATAAAAGCTGGTATCCTTTCCATGGGCGAGGTAACTCCATTTTAAGATGGCCTCCTCGCCAAATATCGGGGCTCCGTCACGGATGCGGTAAACCCCTTCCATGGCATGGCGTACGGAGGCGGGTAAGGTTTGTCCCGCCGAATCATTGAACAGGGGCCAGTTGGTATCGGGCAAGGGAGCCTCATAGGTTTTTCTGCAGGAACTGCCCCAGATCGCAAAAAGCCATATGATCAGGATCCTGTTTTTCATAGTGGTATTCCGATTATGATTTCCGGAAAAAAAAGAGTTGGCTCAAAGGGCTCAAACAGGGACCAGGTTTCCCAGAAGAAATTACTGTGAATGGCGCGCAGGCCAAGCAGGAAATTTGCCTTCCGGTAAAGGGGCTGCTCCAGGTAGATGCCCAGGGTCCAGCCTGCATAGGTGCGGTGGCTCGTGGAGGTCACATCGGATCCGACCTTTGACTGGTAATACAGGTTGAGCATCCATTCTGACTTCAGGGTCAGCAGCATATGGTGGTGCATTCGGTAACCCAGGGAAAAATTAGGGTAATTAAGCCACCCGTTGGCCCTGGTCTGGAATTCACTGATATTGAGGAAGCCAAACCACCAGGCGATATCATCGCCCACAGAAAATGAAAATTGCTGGTTTATGACCTGGCTGTAGCGCGGGCCGATGGACAGGTGGTTTTGCAGGAGCTCAAAATTGATACGGCCGTCCAGATAAAAACCCCGCCCCAGATTTCGCAGGACATGAAAGTCGATGGCCGGCACCCGGATCTGCACTTCCTCGGTGATCTCCTGGGGCATCTTGGTAAGAGTCAGGCCCAGGGAGGAATACCAATTTTTTTCGGTCATGGGATAGGGAAAAAACAAGCGCTTTTCCCGGAGGGTATCGGCGCGGAGCTGGCCACGGCACATAACAGGCAGGCAGGCCAGTATAAACAGGCCAAATCCCAGGGGGACGGTGCGGTATTTGTTAATAGTATTCAGGATGAACCATTGAAAGTTGGCTAACATATAACTCTTTTGTGCGGGATGGGTGGCCAACCCTCCCCTAGGTGCCCGCACCCTTTGCAGGGGACCCGCAC
Organism: uncultured Bacteroidota bacterium; assembly: GCA_903906365.1. GTDB lineage: Bacteria > Bacteroidota > Bacteroidia > Chitinophagales > Chitinophagaceae > Puia. Next base: position 3,095 of record CAIVKC010000052.1, read on the forward strand.
AGGAGACTGGGGAAGGGCAGCTTCTGCTTCCTGCCAGCGCAGCTTCTGTCGGATTGGCCTGTCATAGGTTTAACGCAGGATCTGTATTTTGTTGATCCCAATTTTGGAAATTAGGGATCCTATCCCCCGATTTGCATGATGCATGTTATCTTCAGCAGTGATCCTGATCAAAAGGGGGAGATCCCATGTTGTTGAATTTGGAAGATGCAAAGAATAAAACCTTCAATTACCCGTTTACCACGGAGTGAAACGGGAAGCGGCATAATCCGGCAGTTTTCCGATTGGTTATAGCGTGAATAACCATTTATATAAGTAAATACACTTAATTAAGTACCCCTATTTAAACGTTGATTGGTGCCTATGAAAAGACAATTATTCATTGTGGCGGATATGTTCAGGAGTTTATGGAGAAACAAGAGCGAACAGAAGACCCTTTATCTGGAAGAAATAGGATGGACAATGACCGTACCGCCGGAGTTGCGTATACTCAGTGAAAAGCAGGTACAGGGTTTGGTAAACAAAAGCGCAAAAAAGCACCATACTCCCTTTGATCTGAAAAACCCGGATAAAGACCATGGAAAGGTGGCCATGGCCAGGAATTTTGAAGGCAGCTACCTGCTGGTGCATCTGTATCCCACTGCCAACCGTTGCGCGGCGGAAATCAGGGAGGAGTTTCAAAAACTCCGGATACTGGCTGCCGAAAAGCAACAAAGAAGCCATGCTGCCTATTCAAGGGTGCGCGTTGAGGATTCCCTGCATTCCGGTACCATCGGGCAGATATCCTTTGACCGCATCGAGGTCATAACCCGGATACCGGGGCGTATCCTGTCCTGGCTCTACATTTACCATACTGTCTATAAAGGGTATGTACTGTACATATCCATCGGTTTTCGAAATGCTTCCTTTGGCCACCGCTTGCTCGACCATATGGAAGGCTCCGTGTTTTGCTGACCGGGTGCCCCCATAGAAAGGCTGATCAGCGGGCGGGTACTTCCATTTGCTCTGCCTTTCTTTTCAGGTTTCCAAGCCATGCTTCCATGTCAGCAGCCAGGCTGGCATTCATCTTTTTTTTAAACAGCCTTACCAGCCAGCCTTCCATGCTTTCTTCGACCCTGATCTGGGTGCCCTCTCCATGTTCTGCCATAAACCAGTTATGAATAGCGGAACCTCCCAGGGTGGTCCCGGTCCATCCAAGCAGGCGACAGGGTTCCACTGTGTGAAAAACCGAATTGATGGAGGCTCCATTTACCTTCCAGGTAAAGCGGCCGCCAGGTGCAGGCAGGGGCGCATTCATATGAGCCCTGCTGATGAGGGGATGCCAGGAAGGCCAGCTGTTAACATCTGTCAGGATGGACCATACCAGGCCGGGCCTTGCATGGATTACCAGGGTGCGGGTACAAAATACGGGAGCTGTTGGGCGGGCATTGATCTGTGTCATAAAAATTGATTTGTTACCCCAAAATTGCAACGGCCGTATCTGCGAGACGATAACAATTGTTAAGAAAAAAGCAAGGACCCTCTGCCTGTTTATTATCCATTGTTAAGAGAAAATGAAAAGAACCGGGGGAGCTTTGCTTCCACCAAATCGATAGCCATGTTTAACATGAAAAGGATCATTTTCCTGGAAGAAGCCGCCCAGTGGGGGATATGCCTGCTGGCCATCCAAATGACAAAAACAGGCCTGCACGCCTGGTTGCTGATTTATTTTTTCATGCCCGACCTTTTTGCTGCCGGTTACCTGTTGAATAATAAAACAGGGGCATTCCTGTATAACCTGGCACACTTTAAGTTCACAGGCCTGCTGGTTGTCCTGGCCGGAATAGGGTGGCATGCCGACTTCTGTGTGTTCACGGGTCTGGTCCTGTATGCACACAGCAGCTTTGACCGTATGCTCGGATACGGCCTCAAATTCCCTGATTCTCCCCATCACACCCACCTGGGATATACCGGCAAAACCCAAAGGAGGCAAAAATCCATCAGCGGGGAGGTTTTTTGAGCAGCCTGTTACGGATGCGGCTCATGCTGACGGGGGTAATACCCAGGTAATTGGCAACATATTGCTGGGGTACACGCTCCAGGATAAGGCTTTTAGATCCACTGAGAAGCTCCCGGTACCTTTCTTCCGGGCTCAACAGCAGCAGACCTGCCATCCTTTGTTCCAGGCCGGTGGCAATATACTCGGCGATGCGCCTTCCAAATTGTTGCCAGCCCATGCTGCGTTGATAAAGTCGGACCAGGACATCATAGGGGAAGGATATATAGGTCGTATCGGAGAGCGCTTCGATGGAAACCAGGGAGGGCGTTGCAGACAGGCAGCTGATATAGGCACTCATGAGGTGACCTTCGAAAAAAAAATAGGTGGTTCTCTCCACCCCATCCTTGGTATAGAACTGGCGCAGGGTTCCCTGGAGTACCATGCCCACTTCGTTTCCCTTCTTTCCTTCCCGGATAAAATATTCATGCCGTTTGAGCTGTCTGATGCTAAGGTGGGGTTCAAGCATCTGCCATTCATATTCATCCAGGTTGCTGAACCTGCTGACCTGTTTGTAGAGAAGCGCGGAGGCTTCCGAAAGGGTAATGGTTTGATCGGAAGGCATGCTGGGCAATGGTTAGGTGGTCAATGACTTTGAAGGCTTAAAGATAAGACAGGTTTGGTTCCATCCCGGGCAACCGGCCGGGATTTCCGGGCTCCCAAACAAAAAGCTCGCTTACGGTAGCCCCTTAAGGAAAGCAACGGCGCTTTGAGGTCTGGCCAAAATCCTGCCTGCAGTATCCAGCACAAAACAGGAAGGGTAGGTTTCCACCTGCAGCTTTCGGGCAAGCTCTTCCACCCGGTCCGTAGACAGGAGGTGATGCAGGGAGGTATCCTCCCTGCTTGCCAAATTCAGATGGATCCAGCCGGGGGAATGGTTTTTCAGAAACGCGAACCCAGGCTCCCTGCCCACCAGGGTGTTCTTCCAAACCTGCTGGTTGTTGACAGAAACGCTGATAAGGGTGACTTGTTTTTCCCTGCCTTTCAACAGCGGACCGAATTGTTTCATTTCCTCCAGGCAATAGGGACAGGTGCTGAACCAAAAATCAATGATGGTGATGGGGGAACGGGAAAGATCCAATAGGGCCTGTTTTCCGGAGCTGTCTGTAAATCCGGTAATGGGAAAAAATTCCCCGAGATGACCGGAGAGAACCTGCCGCTGGTGATACCTGTTTTTCAAGGATTTGTATTTCAAGATGCATACGGACACCAGGGCCAGCAGCATGATTAGCACAGTGTTTTTCCTGAAAACCATCGGGGCCATGGGCGGGCATTTTTTTTTGGTCATTTACCGCTCTTAAAATTACCAAGTATTCTACAGGAGATCCCCTTTTAATGTGCCCTTTTTTGATGTCAACACCGCTTTGGAGCCTGTTTTACCCGAAAGACTGAGGAGGATAATTTCCCCGGGTCATGGGCAGCTCCCTCTCGGTACATGCAGAAGGCATATCTTAATGGTCAGGCAAGGACCTGGGGACGGACAGGAAAGGTTTTTTACAAAAAGAAAACCGCCAGGGTGCCCGGCCAATGGACAGCGGCAGAAAACGGGAACCTGCGCACTGTGGGGACGGGTGAAATCCGCTTTGGAGGCGGGCCGGCGCGGTTGATTTCAGCGGTTTGGACCAGGCCAATAAAAAACGCTTACCCCAGCCCCCTTTAAATATAAATAGAGATCAATGGCTTTTGTAAACAACACCGTCTTTCATGACCCAGCTGACCTGCTGCAGGGACTTGACCTGGATGGTTGGATCCTCTTTGAGGGCAATGATATCGGCGAAGGCTTCTGCTTTGAGTTCGCCAATTTTTCCTTCCATGTCCAGTAGTTGGGCAGCTGTGATGGTCGCCGTCTGAATGGCCTGCAGGGGACTCATTCCGTAACGGACCATGTATTCAAAGTCTTTAGCCTCCGGCTGGTCCCAGCTATAACCGCCAATATCGGTTCCATAGGCGATTTTAACGCCTGCCTTCCAGGCCCGGTTGAAAACAGCCGGCATGGTTTCCATAAAGTACTTATTAATCGGGCTTCCTTCCCTGGCCCTTCCTTCGGCGACATAATCGCAGACATAAATGGTGGGGCACCAGAAGGTCCCTTTTTTAACCATGAGCGCTATGCATTCGTTATCCATGCCAAAACCATGTTCTATGCTGGAGGCCCCTGCCTGGATGGCTGCCAGGATTCCATCGCGCGTGACGGCGTGCGCAGCCATTTTTTTGCGCGAACTGAGGGTTTCCTCTCCAATGGCCGTGATTTCGTCATGGGTAAAATTGGGCAGGCTCCGGTAACTGCTGTCAGCCAGGCGGTAATAGCCCCGGTCTGCATAAATTTTGATCCAGTCTGCGCCATGGGCGATTTGCTCGCGCACAGCCCGGCGGGCCTCATCGGCCCCGGTAATTTCCTGGATCCCTTTGGGCAGGTCCAGTTCCCAGTTGAATGCATTTGGACTTAAGGGGTAATGGCCCGTTGTATTGATGGCCCGGGTGGCTACCTGCATTCTGGGGCCCGCAATGATATGGTTGTTGATGGCTTTTTTGACGTCCACGTCTCCGTAGAGCGCCCCTTCCGTTTCCAGGTCCCTGATGGTGGTGAAACCGTTTTCCAGGGCCATGCGCGCGCTCCGGGAAGCACCCAGGGTACGGTAGGGGATGGATTGCTTGAGGAGCTGCTCGGCATAATCATCCCCGGTAATGTCTCCCTGTAAAAAGACATGGGTATGGCAGTCTATGAGCCCGGGCAGTACATAATAGGCTGACAGGTCGATGGTAGTATCCGGGGTTTCCTTCCCTAAGCTGCCGCCCTGCGCTATGCGCTCTATCTTATTGCCCCTTACCAAAATGACCTGGTTGCTCAGTAGTCTGCCGCTTCTGACGTCCAGCAGCTTTCCACATTTGATGGCCACTATCCGTTGCTGTGCGTGAGCGGAAAGGGTCCATAATGATACAACGAGCAATGCTGATAACCATCTCATGGCTGTCTGTTTTTTTTTATTCAAATATAAAGCATCCCCCGCCTTAGGCCGGGCTGGGCTTTCCCTGCAGGGTGGGTGCCATCAGGGATTCCATTTGCTGTCGAGCAACTTCATAAAATAGCCACCTACCACGCTTCTGGCCTGAAAACCTACCTGGCTTCCGTCGGTAGTTTCATGCCAGTCACTTAAGGGCACCCGGGTGGGCGTCTGGGTGGCAAATTTATAAACCGGTGCTATGAGTCTTTCAAAATCTCCCCGGCTGGAGGCCAGGGTCGCGGTCCAGGTGATCCAGTCGGATTTGGTATAGGTTTTCCTGCTGTCCAGCGGCAGCCCGAAGGCATTTTGTTTGGTCAGGTAATAAGCGACCTCCTGGCTGTACACCTCCTGTGGAAACAGGTGCAGTCCGAGGACCCGGTCCCAGACCAGGTTGTATTTTTGACTCCAGGTATTTTTGTCATTAAAAGTCAGGGCATAATGGTCGCCGGCTGCACCCAGCTCCTGCCATTTGGCAGCCATTTGAAGGGCCGTATCACGGTAATGGGCAGCCGTCGTCTTATCTCCCAGCATATCTGCGAGCATGGCATAGCAACCCACTCCGATGGTGGCCTTGATGGAGAGGTTGGCGTTGCGTGCGAGGTGGCCGGCAAAATCATCGGTACATAATTGTTCGGCCGGATCCAGGCCTTCCCGGCGGAGGTAATCGACCCATTGGGTCAGTATCTTCCAGTGCTTTTTTGCATAGCCGGCATTTCCTTCTGCCCTGGCGATGGCCGCACATAGAATGATCATATTCCCCGATTCTTCCACGGGCATCCCGTTGCCGCCATATATTTCGCCATTGGCCAGCGGATAGGTTCCCAGGTCATGCGCGGCATAGGGCCGGTTATACATACCGCTTTTTTCGCAAAAATAAAAGATACCATTGAGCATGCCTTCCATCAACTCGGGGGCATATGCCAGGTACAGGGGGGCGGAAGGGTAGGTGACGTCCACAGTGGAGATACAGCCGTTACTGAAGTTTTCCTTGCTCAAAAAAAGCAGTTCACCCTCCGGGCTTCGGACCAGGCTATGGGCTGCAATACTCTGCCGGTAGGCTGTCAGGCATAGTTTCGCATAGGTTTCCCCGCCTGCCTGCAAGGCATCCTGGTATACCTTCCGGTTCCAGGCCCCGCATTTGGCCATTACGGCACTGCGCTGTGCATAGGCAGACTGGAGTACTTTTACCATGGTGGTGCCCTCCTTCAATTTCCAGTAACCTTTCAGGTTATGGTGGAAAAACTGGATGGCATAGCGGTCATCGTAGCCAAGCAGGATCAGGTTTTCACGCGGTTGTTTACCGATGCGGCCGAGCTTAAAGACGGTATTCAGCATCAGCTCTTTGCCCCGGGACGCCCCGGGGGCAAGCGGAGATCCCTTGACAAAGCTGTTGATACCGCCTGGACCAGCCGACAGGCTTTGGGAGGTCCCGGGTTCAGCCGGGGCTGCCACATGGAGGTATCCCCAGTCTATTCTCAGGTCGTCCCCCTTTTTTTGAAGGACAGGCTGGGAGGTCGTGCCCACTTTGAGCATGGATAATTTTCCGGATAGGTAACTGCTGGCTTCTACCTCCTGGGAGGGTATATTGACAGCCAGATTGGAAGAGGCCCCGAAATAGAGTTGGACATCATGCAGCTCCTGGTCATTGGACTGGCTCAGAAAGGAAATATAGGAAACCGGTTTGGTCATCAGATCCAGGTCGTCCAGCACAAGGGGGGAGGTAAATGTCAGGGTCAGGTCCACCTTTCCGCAACGAAACCTATATATGGTCTGGCATGCGTTCATGTCCAGGCCGACTTGGGTGGCAGGGATGATCAGTCCGGATGGCTGGTCTTTTTTTCGGACCTCGGCCAGGCCTGCATCCAGCCAGGCGCCTCCTTCCGTATTGGCGCAATGTATGGCCAGCAGGTTGCGGCCTTTCACCAGTCTTTTCCGGACAAGGTCACCGATGGGGAAAGGCTGGATCTTTCCGTTCCAGCAGGTACACTCATAAACCAGGGCCCCGTTGAGATAGACTTCCACGTTATCATCATGGTGCATTTGCAGGTACAGGTCACTGAAAGCGGTATCTTCCAGGGTAAAGGTCCTCCTGATCCAGAGGTTCCGGCTCTTCCAGAGGTTCCGGCTCTTCCAGGGGGTGCCGGCCATATCCTTGTCGTCAGAGAAAGGCGCCTTGCCCTGCTTCCAGCCCGCATCGTTAAAGGAGGGCTGCAGCCAGGCCTCTGATGGCTGATCTTCTGTGTATTTGCAACTGTATGGCTTTTCCTCCGCAGTGGGAAGGATGGTATGATACTGATTTTCGGGCATGCCCAGGAAACGATAGGTGATGCCATCCACTTTTACCAGGCCTATCAGGGACTGGTCTGCGCCCGTCCAGTGCCTGGTGGTGGATTGGTTGAGCTGGTCAGAGAAGGACCAGATACTGAAGTAGGGGCTGTGGGTAATGAGCGGATAGGCCGGGGCCTTGTCCACCTGGGCTTCCAGGGAATGAAAGAACAACAGAAAAACAGGCAGTTTCAGGCAGTGGCGCAGGTTCATCGATGGGGTTGTTTTAAGTTAATGATGACCGGTCATCCAAAAAAAGCTGCGATGACCGCTCAAAAAAATGATTGCTTAAATGTAAATCAATTTCAAGTAACCGGGGAGCACTTCGTAAATAAAAGGAAGTTCCATCCTCCCCTTAATGAGTTCCAAATTTGTGTATCTTCAGTCCTTGTTCCCAAATACTAAAAAATTATGAGAAATATCTGCCTGGCGATACCGGTGCTGTTGTTATCGGTGTTCGGTTACTCCCAAAAGAGCGCTTCCAAAAAGCCCGCACCCCTGCCCGCCGCCTTGAGTGAATCAGGGCCAACGGACGGTTATTTAAAGCCCTTGAAATGGCGTAATATAGGGCCTTTCAGGGGTGGTCGCTCCGTGACCTCCTGCGGCGTCCCGGACAATCCCCAGGTTTATTATATGGGGACCACGGGCGGCGGAGTCTGGAAGACGGAAAATGCAGGCTGGAGCTGGTTTAATATTTCTGACGGATATTTTAAAACCGGATCGGTAGGAGCGGTGGCGGTGGCCGAGAGCGATCCCAATGTGGTATACGTGGGTATGGGTGAACATGCCCCGAGGGGTGTCATGAGTTCTTATGGGGACGGGGTTTACAAATCCACCGATGCCGGCAAAAGCTGGAAGAAGATGGGCCTTGAATTAACCAGACATATTTCCGCCATACGCATTGATCCCAAAAACCCGGAATTGGTCTATGTGGCTGCCCAGGGCGCCATGTATGGTGCCACAGAAGAACGCGGGGTTTATAAATCTGCTGATGGCGGACTAAGCTGGAAAAAGGTCCTTTTTGTGGATAACAATACCGGATGTGCTGACCTGAGCATGGATATGAACAACCCCAGGATCCTGTATGCCGCTATGTGGGACTACCGGAGGCTGCCCTGGCAGATGCGCAGTGGAGGAAAGGGCAGTGGCTTATATAAGTCGGTGGACGGAGGACAGAACTGGACCCGAATGGAAAAAGGGCTGCCTAAGGACATGGGAAAAATGAGCATCTCCGTTTCCGGCGCTAATTCCAGCAGGGTATATGCTTTGGTGGAAGGTGATTCCCAAAAGGAAGAAGGCGGTTTGTTTGTTTCACTCGATGGCGGCGACAACTGGAGCCGCGTCAGCAAAGACCACCGCCTTGTACAGCGCGCCTGGTATTACCTGGAAGTATTTGCAGACCCGCAGGATGAAAACCAGGTCTACGTGCTGAATTCCCCGGCTTTGAAATCCATAGACGGGGGAAAGACCTGGTCCAATATATCAGGAACCCATGGAGACTACCACCAGCTATGGATCAACCCCAAAAACAACCGGAATATGATCATCTCCAATGACGGAGGTGCGGCCATCAGCTTTAACGGTGGCGGAGTCTGGAGCACCCAGAACAACCAGCCGACCGGACAGATCTACCGGATCAACGCGGATAACCTGTTTCCCTATAACCTCTACGGCGGCCAGCAGGATAACACCTCGGTGGTGATTGCAAGCCGCAATACGGCCGGTTATTCCATTGGCGAAAAAAACTGGTTCTATTCAGCCGGGGGGGAGAGTGCTTTTCTGGCCTTTGATCCCGATGACCCCAGGTATGTGATGGGCGGAAGCTACCAGGGTACCATAGAAGTGCAGGACCGGCTGAGCGGGGAAAGCAAGGCCATCATGGTGGCCCCGATTCAGTACCAGTCCCTGCAGCCCAAGGATATGAAATACCGCTTCAACTGGAATGCCCCGATTATTTATTCCAAACACGAACCCAATACCTACTACCACGGGGGGAACCGGTTGTTTAAAACCGCTGACATGGGCAGGACCTGGGAAGTGGTTTCTCCTGACCTCACCAGACATGACACTTCAAAAATGGGTGTGAGCGGGGTACCCTTTACCAATGAGGGAGCAGGGGGTGAAAACTACTGCACGCTGAGTTATATCCTGGAATCCCCTCACCAAAAGGGGGTAATCTGGACCGGAAGCGATGATGGTGTCGTCAGCCTTACCCGGGACGGCGGCAAGAACTGGAGTAATGTGACGCCCCAGGGGTTGGAGGAGTGCCTGATCAACAGTATTGAAGTTTCCCCGCATGACCCCGCCAAAGCCTATATCGCTACCACCCGCTTTAAATTCAATGACCTTAGCCCCGCCCTGTACAGGACCACGGATTACGGCAACACCTGGACCCGTATCAATAAGGGAATACCGGAGGGGGCCTATACGCGGGTGGTTCGCGAAGATGATACCCGCAAGGGTTTGCTTTATGCGGGCACCGAAACGGGCCTTTATATTTCCTATGACGACGGCAATCAATGGCAGCCCCTTCAGCTAAACCTGCCTGTCACCCCGGTTACAGATCTGCTTATCCACCAGGGAAATCTCATTGCATCCACGATGGGAAGGGGTTTTTGGATTCTGGATGACCTCAGTCTGCTTCAGCAATACCAGCCTGGCCTTTCCAGCAGGGACTTTGTGGTATTCAAGCCCACGGCTTCCTACCGGGTTTCAGGCTATAGCGCCCTGGACAGGAATTCATCCGGGGAGGAAGGTAATGCCCACCTGGCAGCCACCTCGGGAACCAACCCTTCCACAGGGGTGGTTTTCTACTACCAGTTGCCCGATAAAATGGATTCCGCCGCTGTTGTTCAACTGGATATTTTAACAGAAAGCGGCAAACTGGTCCGGCATTTTTCCAGCAGGGAAGCCGCCGGGTTCCAGTCTTATCCGGGAGGCCCTTCGCCCGACCCGGTGCTGCCTGCCAAAAACGGGCTCAACCGGTTTTTCTGGGATATGCGCTATCCCACCATGACGGGTGTCCCCTCCGTATTCATTGAAGGGAGCTTCAGTGGCAGGAAGGCCGCCCCCGGAAATTATACGGCCCGCTTCAGTTATGGAACCACCCAAAAGAGCGTTGACCTGAAGATACTGGCTGATCCCCGTATCAAAGCCCCACTGGCCGACTATGAAGAGCAGCAGACCTGGATGGCAAAGACCGAAGACGCCGTTGAAGAGATACATGGTTCAGTCCTTCGCATCCGAAAAGTAAAAAAGCAGGTGGACGACCTGGCAGCTCTTGCCGAAGGGAATATGACCTGGAAGGCGATGGCGGATGCTGGAAAGAAACTCAGCGAGAAACTGGGTGCCTGGGAAGAGGAGATTGTCCAAAATAAGGCCCAGAGCAATGACGATGTCATAAACTTTGTAAATAAACTAACCGCTGACTATATCTTCCTGCACGGTGAAATGGATAATAACATTCCCTATGTTACCCAGGGACAAAAACAGCAATTTGAAAAGCTGGGTGCCGACTGGCAGCATCTGAAACTTGAAATGAACCGGCTCCTTGACAAAGACGTTGCGGATTTCAACGCGCTGTGCAGACAAAAAAGCATGGAAAAAATAATAATCCCTTAAAAAACGGGCGGGTTGTACGGGGATATCATGCCAGCAGGAGGAGGACCTGAACCGAAAACGGCTCACCCGCGTTTTGTTTTGGAACGTTGGCGGGTAACTGATATATTTGTTTGGTAAAAAAAACACCGGTTTGGTTCATAACCTGTTCTGAAACGAACCGGGATCTGGCAGGAGCAATCGAAGAACCGAGACTTCCCGGGCCAGCCTTCCAACCTGAATTACACCAAAACCCAATCAGCAAATTGCCTTTTTGAGCAACCTGCTGGCTGACTAGCGATGAATCGGCCATTTCATCCGGGCATTCCTATTTTCTGACCTTACCTGTTGATCATGATATGTAGCATTCAAAAAAAGCTTTTACTGGCCTGTCTGCTGGCGGCGGGATTTTTCCCATTGCTGCCTTCAGCGGCCGGGGCGCAACAAACGGGTGCCGATACCGTCATCCTGCAGTCCTCGCTATCAGCCGCCTTACACCTGTATTTTAGCCGGGCTTCCGATCAGCTGGGCATCTTCAATGGATCGCTTTACCCCGGATATCCTTTTCCGTTTAAAAAGGGAAGCGCTTTTTTTTCAGCAAACAGAATGGACACGGGCTGGGTTTGTTATGACGGGATCGTTTATGAGCGGATGCCTTTGAAATACGATAACCTCAGCGGGGTAGTGCTGGTAGAAGACAACGGCTATATGATTGAATTAAACAGCAAAAGCATCGGGGCCTTTTCCATTGCCGGGCATCTGTTCATCCGGCTGGAAAAAAATGACAGCAGCAATAAAGATGTCATCACCGGCTTTTATGAAGTGCTCTTTTCCGGCAGCCATATCAGACTGCTCAAGCGCATAGCCAAGACTGTGGTAGATGACCTTTCCGGCGGGGAATTGGTGGAAAAGCTCATTCAACAGGAGGATTTTTATTACCTCTGCAAGGCGGGGACCTGTTTTTTGGTGGAGGGAAGGGGCGGGATAGGTGATATTCTAAGCGACCGGAAAACCGAAGTGCGGCAATTCATGCGGAAAAACAAGGTCAAATTCCGCGAAGAAAAGGAAAATACACTCTCGGAGTTGGCGGCCTATTACGAACAAATAAGCAAATAAACATGAAAGTCCCCTTCACCCGGTTGATTCCCGTTGTATTGCTTTTTTGCTCCAACCTGCTCCATGCCCAGACGGCCGCGTTGCCCCTGGTGTCCGGGGAATTCAGGGATATCAGCGTATCTGCTTTTATAGAGAAGCTGGAAAAGGAACTTGATTACCGGTTTTACTACGACCTCTCAGAGGCAGACACGGCCCGGATCAACCTGTCGGCATCGGGGGTACCCCTGGACAGTCTGCTCGGTCTGGCCTTTCAAGGACATGGCATATACTATTCACTGGACCCATGGGGCCGCGTATTTATCACCCGAAAAAAGCCGGTGGTTACTTCCCTGTCCGCCGGGTGGCTGGGCCTTGCGCCCTCCCTAACCCAAAAGCCCCAGCTGACGGCCTCCGGGACAACGGAGGAAGAAAAGCCGGCGGTGTCTGTCCAGCAGGCAACACTTGAGCATAAATTATATGAAATCGGGGATAAATCATCGCCCAGCACACAGTCCAGTTTCATTTTAGCGGGTAATGTGCTGGACGCCAAATCGGGGGAGCCTGTGGCGGGGGCTTCCGTTTACGTTGAAAAGCTTGGGATTGGTACCGTTACCGACCAGTACGGATATTATGCCATCTCCGTACCCAGGGGCAGGCATATACTGGGCATTCAGAGCATCGGTATGAGGGACACCCGGCGGCAGATTGCCATATACGGGGAAGGCAAGATGAATATTGATTTGCAAGGCCAGGTGATGACCCTTAAACGGGTGATCGTATCGGCCCAGAAATTAAATAATGTTCGCTCCACCCAGATGGGTGTTCAAAAGATTGATATCAAAACGATCAGGCAGGTGCCTGTAGCCTTCGGGGAAGCTGACCTGATCAAAGTGATGCTTACCTTACCCGGTGTTAAATCGGTGGGAGAATCCTCCACCGGTCTCAATGTGCGGGGGGGATCCACCGACCAGAACCTGATTTTGTTTAACGATGCCACTATTTATAATCCCTCCCATTTTTTTGGCCTGTTTTCTGCCTTTAATCCGGAGGTGGTCAAGGATGTTCAATTGTATAAGAGCAGCATCCCGGCAAGTTATGGCGGTAGGCTTTCATCGGTGCTGGATATCACCGGCAGGGAGGGCAATAAAAAGGAGTATTCCGGTTCCGCGGGAATCGGTCTGCTGACCAGCCGGCTGGAGTTGGAAGGACCCCTGAAAAAAGATAAATCATCCTTTATCCTGGGAGGGCGGACCACCTATGCCAACTGGCTGCTCAATGCCCTGCCCGAGCAATATAAGAACAGCCGGGCTTCCTTTTATGATTTCAACTTGAACATCAGCCATGAAATTGATCGCAAAAACAGCCTGTATGTAACCGGGTATATGAGCCGGGACCGGTTTAATCTGAACAGTGATACCCTTTATGGATATGGCAACCAGAATATATCCCTGAAATGGAAGCATGGTTTCAGCAATAAACTGAACCTGGTGCTGACCACCGGATTTGACCGCTACAACTATGACATTGCCAGCACAAAGAACCCGCTGAAGGCATACGATCTTTCCTTTTCGGTGAACCAGTCCAACCTGAAAGCCAAATTTAATTATTTCCTCTCCAGCAAACATACCCTTGAATTCGGCCTCAGTTCCATTTATTATAAACTGCTCCCCGGATCCTATCTCCCCAAAGGCAGCAGTTCCCTGGTCATTTCAGACCGGGTCAATCCGGAAAAGGCCCTGGAAAGTGCCCTGTTTATCAGTGACCGTTATGCCATTTCACCAGCCTTATCCCTGGAAGGCGGGATCCGTTTTTCCTTATATGACTACCTCGGCCCGCAGACCCTCAATATATACGCTCCGGGATTGCCCCGAACAACCGATAACGTGACCACAACCAGGTCCTATTCACCGGGAGCCATCATCAATACCTACTCAGGTCCCGAATACCGCATTTCTGCCAGGTACTCTTTCTCTGACAGTTTCTCGGTCAAAGCCGGTTTCAATACCCAGCGCCAGTACATACACCTCCTTTCTAATACGGCAGCCATGGCGCCGACCGACATCTGGAAACTCTCAGATCCCTATGTGAAGCCACAACACGGGGACCAGTTCTCCCTGGGCTTCTATAAGAATTTAAAATCCAATACGATCGAAGTCTCCGTGGAGGTGTATTACCGAAATATCCGCGATTATCTGGACTATAAAAGCGGAGCCAACCTGGTGATGAATCACAACATTGAAACGGATGTTTTCAACACCAGGGGCAAGGCCTACGGGGCCGAACTGCTGATCAAAAAAATGACCGGTAAGCTAAACGGATGGATCAGTTATGCCTATTCCCGCACTTTCTCCAAAATGGATGACCCCCTGGCCGGGGAAATAATCAACGGGGGGCAGTATTACCCCACCAGCTATGACATACCCCATGAGGCGACCCTGGTGGGCAATTACCGGTTTACCCACCGGTACAGCTTTTCCTTTAATGCCACCTATAATACCGGAAGGCCCATCACCATTCCGATAGCCAATTTTTATTATTCCGGGTCTGAGCGTACACTCTATGGTGACAGAAACGGGTACAGGATTCCCTATTATTTCAGGTCGGATGCATCCCTGAACATTGATGGAAACCACAAAGTCCACCAGAAAACACATAATTCCTGGACCCTTGGGGTGTATAACCTGACGGGTCGCAAGAACCCCTATTCAGTTTATTTTATTTCGGAAAATGGCGCGGTGAGCGGTTACAAGCTCTCCGTATTCGGGAGTGCCATTCCCTATATCAATTTTAATATCAGGTTTTAATATATAAAAATGAAAAAGTTAGTACATCCTCTTGTCTGGCTGGTTTTTGCAACGGGCTGTATTCAGAAATTCCAGCCAAACCTGGTTTCACCTTCCACGGGCTACCTGGTGGTGGATGGGATCATCAACAGCGGGGGCGGGCCCGCCACCGTTCACCTGTCCAGGACCACCCCGTTGACGGACTCGTCCATCTTAAACGAAACCGGCGCCACCGTGCAGGTCAAAGGAAGTGACAACAGCCTGTATACTTTATCCGAAAAGGGCCATGGTCTCTATGGAACTGACCAGCTTGCCCTCAATGCCGCCATGCAGTACCGGCTCTATATCAGGACGGCGGCAGGTACGGAATATCTTTCGGACTTCTCCGGTGTCAAAATCACGCCGGCCATTGACAGCGTCCACTGGCAGCAGGAAAATGGCGGGGTGCAGATCTATGCCAATACCCATGATCCCGCCAACAGCACCCATTATTATAAATGGGATTATGCCGAGACCTGGGAATTTCACTCTCCGTTTATAAAGGAGTTAGCCTATGATACCGTTATTGACGCCAATGGCAAACCGCAGTTGGGGGTTCAAAGCCTGAACGATGCGGATATTTCCATTTTCACCTGCTGGCAGTCTGATTATTCTACGCAGATTTTACTGGCGTCCTCTGCCAAATTAAGCAGTGATGTAATCACCGCATTCCCCATTGCCAATGTGCCACCCTCTTCGATAAAACTTTCCGTATTATACAGTATAGAACTACACCAGTTTGCCCTGACCACCGATCAGTACAATTACCTGGCCATCATGCAGAAAAATACGGAGGAGACCGGCTCCATTTTCGGATCGCAGCCCTCCCAGCTCAGAGGCAATATTCACTGCGTTTCCAACCCTTCGGAAACCGTGATCGGCTATGTGGGTTTTGCCTCCATGGAAAGTAAACGAATATTCATCAACAGCCTCCAGCTATCCGGATGGGACTATCATAATTTTGATTGCATGCAGGATTCCATATTAACCAGGGTCGAGGGATCCCCCGACCCCTATGAACAGATCAATGCTGCTTTTGGCAGGGGTTTGATACCCACCACAGCGCTGCATGTGAATTTTGCTACCGGAGAAGTGACGCGTTTTCTGGCTGCTCCTCCATTCTGCGTTGACTGCACTTTAAGTGGTACAAACATTAAACCCTCCTACTGGCCATGATTAGTTGTAAACCCCACCTATTCAATTGCGCAAACCGCCTGCGGGTATCCATGGACTGTTGGCGCCCCTGGACCCTGCTTTGCCTGGCCTCCCTGTTGCTGGCTTCTGCCTTTGGGCAGCAGTCACCCGGGCAAGACCTGGCAGAAAAGCTTACCCGGCGGAGCAGCCAGGTCTTGCAGGAAAAGCTGTTTTTGCATTCCGACAAATCCGCATACCTCGCCGGAGAAACGCTCTGGTTTAGCCTGTATGATGTCGACGGATGTTTTCACAGGCCTCTGAATATCAGTAAGGTCGCCTATATTGAATTGCTGGACATCAATAATAAACCGGTACTGCAGGCGAAAATCGCCCTCAGCCAAGGGGCAGGACAGGGGTCCTTGTACCTGCCTGCCAGCCTGGGTACTGCCCCCTATAAGATCAGGGCCTATACCAGCTGGATGAAAAACTTCAGCCCTGACTATTTTTTCGAAAAAACCCTTTCCATCATAAATCCCCAAAAGGCCCCGCCCGCGGAAATTCATAGAGAAGCGTCCAGGTATGATATCGATTTTTTCCCGGAGGGCGGAAACCTGGTCAACGGCCTTTCAAGCAGGGTGGCCTTCCGGTTGGCCGATCAATACGGCAGGGGATTGGACGGCCTGGGTTGGGTCATTGATAATAACACGGATACGATAGTTTCTTTCCGGCCCCTTCGATTTGGTTTGGGCTCTTTTGGGTTTACCCCGCGGGCCAATCACCACTACATGGCCGTGGTACGCTTTGCGGATGGCAGCAGGATGCAACAGGCACTGCCACCGGCCTACGATGCCGGTTTTGTCATGCAGCTCGATCCCGCCAGGGGCGGAATGGTCTCTGTCAGCATCGGAGAGCTCTCTTCCGGATCCCCGCAGTCCGGGGAGCGGGTGTATCTTTTGGCCCAGACCCGCGGGGTGGTACATTGGGCGGCCAGCCAGGTGATGGAACAGGGAAAGGCCTTGTTCCTGGTTGACAGTGCCAGACTGGGGGAGGGTATTTCCCAGTTTACGCTTTTCAACGGGCATAAACAGCCTGTCTGCGAACGGCTATATTTTACCTATCCTTCCAGGCAACTTCGGCTTTCCATACAGGCAGACCTTCCTGGTTATGCGTGCAGAAAGAAAGTAAGCCTGGACATCCTGTCCAGTGATGGCAGGGGGGTGGGTAGGCGATCTGACTTATCTATGGCCGTATACCGGCTGGATTCCCTGCAGCCTGCCGATGAATTGACCATTGACAATTACCTCTGGCTTTCCTCCGACCTGGTCGGAAACATTGAATCGCCGGGCTATTATTTTGACCATCCGGGCCCCCAAACCATGGAGGCCATGGATAACCTGATGCTTACCCAGGGATGGAGAAGATTCAGGTGGGAGGATATAATTCAGGACAGGAAGCCTGCTTTTCAGTTTGTGCCAGAATACAACGGACATATCATCACAGGAAAGTTAACCGATAGCCGCTCAGGGCTTCCACTCAGAAATGTGGAAGCGTTTCTTTCCGTCCCGGGAACCAACGGGCAATTCAGGAATGCCCTCAGCGATGATCAGGGTAACCTGAAATTTGAATTAAAAAGGTTCAGCGGTTCTTCCGAAATCATTTTGCAGACCAATCCCCTACAGGACAGCAACAGCAGGTTTGATATCAACAGTCCTTTTTCAGACAAATATTCCGGCGGGTCCATGCCCGGTTTGGAATGGCCGCTAAAAAGCCCGCGGAGCCTGCTGTATGCCTCCATCAACGGACAGGTGCAGCGCCTCTTTAACGAAGACAATCAACTGCCGGGCAGTCTGGTATTGCCCGATACCGCTGTTTTTTACGCTGAACCGGACGAAAAATACAGGCTGGACGATTACACCCGTTTTACCACCCTGGAAGAAATTATACGGGAATATGTGCTTGCCGTCAATATTACCCGGCGTTCCGGTCAATTTCACCTGGTGGTGACCAATAAGATGACCCGGGAAAGATTCTCAAGCGATCCGCTGGTGCTCCTGGACGGGGTTCCGGTTTTTGATATTGACCGGTTTGTTACCACAGTGGATCCGCTTAAACTAAATCGGCTGGAAGTAGTGGAAAGAAATTATTTCCTGGGATATTCCCATTTTGACGGTATCCTGAATTTTTCTTCCTATAAAGGGGACCTCGGAGGTTATGAACTGGATCCTCATGCCCTGGCGCTGGATTATGAGGGGTTGAAATTGCAAAGGACTTTTTATGCGCCCCGCTATGATACCCCCCAACAGGCATCCGGTCATATGCCTGATTTCAGAAGTCTGTTGTTCTGGTGCCCCCGGCTTTCACCTGGAGAGGATGGAAGACTCAAAACCGATTTTTATACCTCAGACCTGCCTGGAAGGTATATGGTATTGCTCCAGGGACTGGATGCGTCGGGAACACCCGGAAGCAACCGGATATTTTTTGAAGTGAGCGGAAAAGGACAGTAGCCAGGGGTCATTTCCTGTAATCTCCTTTATGAAACCCTACCCTGGGCCTACCAGCGGCCACGTGCTTGCAGAAACCGGAGGGTCCTGATACCGAACCGGGGGATCCTTAATTCCGTATACGTTTTCCCTCGTTTGTCTTTTTTCAGCTCAAGTCTTTTCAACACATGGCCATCCAGGGCTATTAATAAAGCGCCGTCGGCAGAAAATCCCGGATAGATTCTGTGGATCCCCTGGCTGCCTTCGGCGTTAAAGAGCCGGACGCAAAGATCCTGGCCGGTTAGGTAGATGGCGGAAACCTCCCAGTCAGCCTGGTTCAATTCCAGCAGCGACCGGCTGGCGGCTGGTATAGCCTGGGAGTTGGGAAACACCCCGGGGGCAGGAGGCCCCACCAGGGAGACCATGGGTTCGTTCCAGTTGCAGGAGGCTGACCATATGCCCGCTTGATCCCATTTGCCGCCATGGGGCAACAAAGCGTAATGGATTTGGGAAGGGCCGTTGAGCTCATAATTATGCCAGAAAATACCGGTACCCGCATATTGAAGGGTTAGCCCCAGGGGATAACCAGCGCCGTGGGAATAGGAGGTGGTATGATCCGTAAACAGGGCCATGCCTGCCTGCCCCCCATGGTCTTCTACGTCCACCCAGTTTAACAGGACTACGTTTTTAATCGAGTCCCAGCGGTCGAAAAAAGTATGGGACATCCTGCTGCGGAATACGTCATAGGGTGCGTTTCGGTAAACCCGCTGGTCTTTGAGATTCAGCGGGAAGCGTGCCTGCAGTTTAAAGCTGTCATTGTAGAAGGATTTTTCCCTGGGGTGACCTGCCAGGGACTCCGGGGATCTGCCCAGGCCGGTATTGTGCTTCCAGTCAATGGAGAGGTCCATGTCAATAATGGATTGGCCCTCGGCAACGGTTAACATTTCGGTGAATCCCGTGCCGGCTATTTTACCCCGGATCTCCAGCTTCAACCTGACAGGACCGTTTTCCAGGACGGTTATTTGTGCCGGGGATTCGGTGCTGCTGTGAAAGCCTCCTTCCTGGTAAAAATTACCCCTTAACTCCCCGAACAGGACAGGGCTCTTTGGGTTGACAAATTCAAGGCCATGAAGTTTCCTGGCTATAAGACTTATGATCGCTCCCCCATGCGCCGGGTCTATGATGAGGGTATAGAGGTCTGTTTGCAGCTGATACTTTTGATCATCCCTAAGGTAAACGGAGGCTGCGTTTCGGCGAGGGATGCCTGGCGGCTCCGACCCTGCAACCGGGTCCGGCGCGTCCCTTTGTTCCAGCAGGTAGTCGGCATAGCCCAGGCCGGGTATTTTTGCCTGAAACACCCAGGTCCTTTCCTGGTCCTCCCCGGTTGTGCCGCTCCCGGAGCCCAGCTGACCCGCAACCACTTTGTTTTGACTGTTCCTGACCACGGCACCCTTCCAGCCGGCAGGCAATTTTACGGTAGTCACCCCAATTCTGGTTCTGGCGTTTGTATTGAACAGGCGAATGCTGATCTGCCGGAGCCCTGCAGCAGGCAGGGACGGGCGTGACCATGCGGATAGGGACCGGTTAATAATGCTGTCGCAAATCCGGGTGGTATGCGCTGTCCACTGCGCTACTTTGGCAGCCCAGGTCATTGCATCCCCGGGCCTGTCTGCCACCGGGTTATAGGGTACAATCCAGCAATCGTGATGCTGTGAAAGCAGCAGGGTCCTCCAGGCCTCCTGCAGGGAACTGCCCGGCCAGGATCGTCCTCCAAACACCGCAGCAAGGGAGGCCATCTTTTCGGCTGTAATTATTTTATTTTCCGCCGCCCGCACCTGCTGGGCAATCCGCTGGAGGATTTGTCCTCCCCATTCCAGGCTTACCAGGACATCCTCCTGGGTAAAATGCCAGTTGACGGCAGCGTGCCGGATCGACCTGTTTTCTATATAACCCCTCCAGGTTTCAAAAGCAGTCTGCATATAGGGGTTGTTGATGTCATCCCCGGGCTGACCAGGGCTGGTAAGTCCGTTTCTGGCCAGTGCCTTCATATAGGCCGGAAGGCTGTCGTAGGCTGGTCTTATCCAGGGGCCGTTCCTGTCGGGTCCGAGGGTCCAGCCGGCATCCTGGAGACACATGCCCACCGGATGCAGGATTCCGTATTGAAAGGATCGTTGTATGTAGGAGACGGAATTATTACAGGCAATGGTTTCCCAGGTAGAGCCGGGTTTGAGGGACTCTACTTCATAACGCGGAACGGTAACCAGGCTGCTGCCATCCGGGCCGATCCAGTTAACAAGTTCCCCGCCATAGGCCCTGGTATATCCGCCCCAGCAGGTCTCGGGGTTTTTCAGGGATGCATAGATGAAGCCAAAGGATTTCAGGATCTGGGGAAGGGCACTGGTAAAGCAGGGCTCCTCAGAAGAATAAGTAGTGAAAACGGCTTGGGGGAAATGGTGCTTCAGTTTGGCCATGCCTTCACTGAATTGGCGGATTATGCTTTCCCCGCTGATATTGTATAGATAACTCTGCCCATAGGTGGGATTGATATATTCCACCCGTCCGCGGGAGGACTGGTCTTCGAATATTTTTGCAAATTCATGATAGGCTTCCGGGTCCCTTTCCGCGATGGAATCCCAGGATTCCGGTTCCAATTCCAGGTTAATTTTCCATGCAGGGAACTGCCGGAGTTTATCCACCATAAAGCGGGTTTGCCAGCCGGGCAGATGACCATATATACCGCCATGGTAACCATCTATAAAATAGGCCTGCTGTGCAGGCAGCAGAAAATGGCCAATCAGCAGGACAATCAAAATGATACTTGTTCTTTTCATGGGTCTGCCATTGGATTGATTTTAAATGAGGGGCTCGATTACCATCAAAAGAGATCACCGAAATCCCGCTCATGCAGGGCCGCCCCATTACCGGTTGCCCATAGGGCGCCGGGGCTATTATGTATCCAGGTTCCCGGGTGGATGCCCGGGGGGCGGAAAGCGCCTCCTAATTTACCTGGTAGATATCTGCAATCTGCTAAAGGCAGCTTGCCCCCCGGAAGCAAAAATGCCCCATCTTCCTTCGGGTAGATCATAGGCCCGAAAATTCATGGCCAGCTGGTCGTTGAAATATACCACTCCTTTGTTGCCATCCATAAAAACCTGGATATGCACCGGGGTGTCCACCGGTATACTACATGGGCGTTCGAGTTCAACCATCTGGGTTACTTCATCCCGGTTCCTGGGCAGCATATCAAATACCACCCTGCCTTTATCGGGTTCGAGTCTTATAAAATAGGCCTTTTCCAGGTCATCGCTTCCACGCAGAATCAATCCGCACTCCCTGGTTCCTTTTTCTGCCCTGATGGTCGCTTCGATTTTACATACCGGGGGCATGACACCCGAGAGCGCGGCGCAATAGGTACCCGGGGCATTCAGTACTAAGCCATCCTTTATTATGTCTACCGATCCGAAGGTGGTGGTAAATTCCTGCTGCAGGGGCTTGTCAAAAGCTGATTTGACGGACTGCGGAACCCGGACTTTGAGCAGGCCGTTTTCATCCTGAATGACCTCATGGACCACGAGGTTTCCTCCCCATTCCCAGGAACCATGGTCGGTGGATCCGTCCCGGGTGGGGTTCCAGCCAAACAGATATCGTTGATGGCCATCCGAAGCGGTCTTGGCCGCATAGAAGGCATGGCCATCAAAATCATCGGACTCCGGAGCGATCCAGGGGCCCTTCAGGGAACGGCTCATGCGGTAGCGGGTTCTTACCTCGTCGGTAAATTCAGAGAATAATAAATACCACCAGTCCCCCATTTTAAAAAGATCGGGACATTCATGGGTATAATACAGATCGGGGGTATAAAACGGTTCCATTACCTTCCAGTTGACAAGGTCCGTGGATGAACAGCGGGCGGTCAGGCCCCTGCGGCGGGGAATGCCTTTTTTGAACCTCGCCGCCAGCAGCATATTATAAGCGTTTTCCTCTTCGTTCCAAAACACGAAAGGGTCCCGCCAGTCATGTTTTTCATAGTCCTGTTCGGGTGCAAAAAATACCTGATCGGGATGTTTTTCCCATTTTTTCATATCATCGCTCACGGCATGCATGATTCCCTGCTCGGGCAACCCGAGCTCCCTTTTATAGGGATTGTGGCCTGTATAGAAAATATGGTATTGCCCCCTGGCCTGTATGGCCGACCCCGTAAACACATACAGATCCTGCTGGTCCTTTGTCCCCCGGGGAAGCATCTCGCCGTGTTCTGTGAAATGGACAAAATCCCTGGTGCTTACCCGGTACCAGGGGGTTCCTTCCCCTTGGGTTTCCCTGTTTCTGAAGTCCAGCAGGAAAAAAAGCTGAAATGCTCCCTGCGCATACATGGGGATGAAATCAGCAGCCCAGGCGTTTTCCGGTTTATAAAAAAAATCCCGCTGCCCCCCTTGCAGGGCCGCAGTTCGCTTGGATTGATCCGTCCTGGCCTGCTGATCGAGCGCCTTTCCCAGGGCAGGCACCGGCAGGAAGGGTAGGAGGGTGCTGGCCTTTAAAAAATTTCTTCTTTTCATAACCGGTCAATTGTTTAAGTTATTTTTTTTTATAAGGACCTTTCAAGTCAACAATGTCCCAAAGGGGTAATCTCCCATGGGATTCAAAGGAACTGGCTATCCAATCCCCTCCCTACTGCCCGATTCCGGTTTTTAGGGAGCGGTTCCATGCTAAAAATGCGGGTGCCAGTAAAATGGTCCAACCACCGGGCTGCATGGTTTTGAAGGCTGCCCACTGCCAGTCACTCCGGGCCAGGGAAACACTTGTTCCTGGCTTTCAGCAGCACAGGGAGCCTTACCATTCGGCCAAGGACCCGTCCGCATTGTACCAGAGCGGATTTTTCCAGTCATTGGGGGCAGCGCTCATTTCCCGGACCAATTCTTCATTGATTTCCACGCCCAGTCCGGGCCGCTCGTTGATCGCAATATATCCGTCCCTGATGTCAAAATCGCCGGGATTTCCAAGATAATCCAGCAGGTCCGCCTGTTCATTGTAATGAATCCCTATACTGCTTTCCTGGATAAAGGCATTGATGGCGTTGAAGTCCACCTGCAATGCAGCGGCAAAGGCAATCGGGCCCAGGGGACAGTGCGGGGCCAGCGCCACATCGAAGGCCTCGGCCATGGCAGCTATTCTCCGAACTTCGGAAATACCGCCCGCATGAGAAATGTCCGGCTGGACGATATCAACACAGTTGGCACATAAGAGTCTTTTAAAATCCCACCGGCTGTACATACGCTCCCCGGTGGCGATGGGGGTGGAGGTCAGCGACTGGATCACGGGTAATATCTCATTGTTTTCGGGCAGTACAGGTTCTTCGATAAACATCAGGGACATGGGCTCCAGGGCCCTGGCCAGTACTTTGGCCATTCCGCGGTGCAGGCGGCCATGAAAATCCAGCGCGATCCCGACGGAGGGGCCTACAGCCTCCCTGACTGCGGCGGCGCGGGCCACCGCCTCTGCAATCTTGTCCGGGGAATCAATCCATGCCATATCGGCGGTGGCATTCATTTTTACCGCCTGGAAGCCTGCCTTCACCCGCTGTCTGGCCGCTTCGGCCATATTTTCGGGTCTGTCTCCGCCAATCCAGCCATAGACTTTCATCCTGTCGCGCACGGGGCCTCCCATCAGGTCATATACCGGAAGGTTCAATGCCTTGCCTTTGATATCCCACAAGGCCTGGTCAAATCCGGAAATGGCGCTCATCAAAATGGGTCCTCCCCTGTAAAAGCCCCCGCGGTAAAGTAATTGCCAGATATGTTCAATGGAAGAGGCAGGCTGGCCAATAACGTATGCGGAAAGCTCTTTGACGGCGGCGATGACCGAATCGCTCCTTCCTTCTATAACCGGTTCCCCCCACCCGAAAAGACCGGGCTGGTTGGTATATACTTTGAGAAAAACCCAACGTGGCGGCACCTTGAACAGCTCGATTTTTTCCACCCTGATTGTAAAGCCGGGCTGGGCTGCCTGCCGGTAGGCAGCCGTATCTTCATAGGACTGATCTTTGGGGAAACTCATCATGGGATCTGATGTTTAAGGGTTTTAAGAAACCTGGCGCTCCTAAGCAATATTCATCCTTTTTGGGCCAGTGATATGTTTTGCTTCAACAGTATGGCTCTGCCGGTGATCGATCTGAAGTCGCCCGCCTCCAGTAAGGCCTTATCTACCAGCGATCCGCCGATTCCCAGCAGATCCGCTCCAGACCGGATCCACTCTCCTGCGTTTTGGGGGCTGATACCACCGGTAGGCATGAGCCTGATCATGGGAAAGGGCTCCTTGACGGCCTTTATGAAGGCGGGCCCCAGGGTAGCGGCAGGAAATACTTTGATGATGTCCGCCTGATTTTTGTGGGCCAGGAATATTTCGGTGGGCGTGTAGGCCCCCATGCATACCGGAATACCCCCTTCATGGGCAGTACGTATGATTTCCGGATCGGTGACCGGGGATACCAGGTACCGGGCTCCTGCTTCCAGGGCCAGCAGGCCTTCCTCCCGGGAGGTCACCGTACCAGCCCCGATCATGGCCTCCTCCCGGAAGGAGAGGTTCATCTGCCGGATAAGCTCACAGGCATGGGGTGTATTGAGCGACACTTCAATGAGGGTAACCCCGCCCCGGAGCAGGGCTTCCACGAGCTGCATTATCCGGTCGGTATGCTGCAGCCGGATGATGGCCATGGCACCTGCCCCGATCATTTGCTGAACCATTTGTTTTCTCATAGCCTGTTGTTGAATGACCTGAAGGGTTTGAACCACCGCTACCGGATGATCCTACCCTGTATGTTTCCTTCCATTATGGGAAAGACTTCCTTTTCACTAATAAATCCCATATCACCCGGGATGGTATGCTTAAGGGCTGAGGCGGCCGTGGCAAAATTCAGTGTCTTAAGCGGGTCCCATCCCGACAGGATGCCATGTATGAAACCGGCTGCAAACTGGTCTCCTCCTCCCAGCCGCTCCACCACCTCGATGGGATATACGGGTGCTTCCTGGAATTGGCCCTTGACGAGGCTGAGCCCAGACCATTCATTGAGAGAAGCGGAGGCGTGCCCGCGAAGGGTAAATGCGATGCCTTTCTGGGGAAAGCGTTCCTGCAATACTGCCATAGCAGCACGGGCATTCGAAGGATTATCCTGGCCCCGGAAGCTACCTATGCCAAAGACATCGTTCACCGATCCTTCATTGGCAAAAACATAATCGGTATGTTCCATCAGTTCACCGAATGCCTGTGCTGCCTGCCGGCTATCCTTCCACAGGGTGCGCCGGTAGTTCAGGTCGAAACTAACCGCAGCGCCCGCCTGTTTGGCTTTTTTTACTGCGTGCAGGGTCTCCTTCCGGCAGCTTTCCGACAAGGCGGGCGTGATGCCGGACACGTGGAGCCAATTTTTGTATTTCAGGATATTGTCCCAGTCAAAGCTGTTTTCTGTGATGGCTGAAAAGGAGGAATGCGCCCGGTCATATACGATCCGGGTAGGGCGAATGGAAGCCCCCGATTCGATGAAGTAGGTGCCCATCCGGTCTCCGGAGCGTATCACAAACTCGGTTTGGATGCCCCCTTGACGAAGTGCCTGTAAGGCGGCATCTCCGATCGGATTATCGGGGAAGGCTGTTACATGGTATACGGTATGGCCCAACTGGGCAAGTGCAGCTGCGGTATTGGATTCAGCCCCCGCAAAGCCCATCTGAAGCTGGCTGGTAGCGGCGAGCCTTTGGTGGGGTTGGGAAGGAGTCAGTCTCAGGAGTGTTTCTCCAAAGGTCAGTATCATGGAAATGGGTTAAGGTGTATCATCTTTGTTTAAGTGATTCCAGGAAGTTTTTTTCACTTCTGCGGATATGTGCCCGCATATTGTAGGAAGCTTCCCCCGGATCCCCTTTTCTGATGGCATCCAGGATGTCCTGGTGGAACTGAACCAGCCTGTCTTTTTCTGCGGCCATGTCACCCACCTGGTTCTTGGCAAAAATGGCCTGCTTAAAGCGGGGCATGGAATCGAAAATCGGTCTCATCAGTAGGGAAACGACCGGGTTGCGGGAGGCCCTTGAAATAAGGATATGAAACTGGCTGTCAATTTCGGTTTCGGCGTCCAGGTCCCCGGTAGTGCAATGGCGAAGGGCAGACAGGTTTTTTTCCAGTTCTTCGAGCTCCGCTTCAGTGCGGTGCAGCGCCGCCTGGCCGGCAATCTCCGGTTCAAAAAGCTGCCTGGCCCGAATGATATCGAAGATCATATTGCCATCATCGCTCAGTTCCAGGTAAAGGTTGATGGAGTCGATGGCCCAGTCTGAACTGATTTCATTGACAAAGGCACCGCTTCCCTGCCGGATCACCACCAGTCCCCTGGCACTGAGACTCCGAAAAGCCTCCCTGACGGCCGTGCGGCTGACCGAAAATAATTTGCAAAATTCCCCTTCCGTGGGCAGTTTCTGTCCGGCCACATACTGTTTGTTTTTGATCGACAGTTCAATGGATCTTTCAATCCGCCGGCTAAGCAGGTTCTCCGAACCAATTTTGTGAAAAGCATCTCCTTGATGGCTCATTGTAATGGAATAATGATAAAATAAAGATATAATTTATATGATAAATAAATGACCGAAATCATCGACAATACATGTACGGGTCTTTTGATTAGGGTAATTAATTTTAAATTAGGTTATTAAACATATGTATAATTATA
>CAIVKC010000053.1 GCA_903906365.1 uncultured Bacteroidota bacterium
AATATTTAATTTATTTTATATGGCCCATACCCGTCCGATTTTCATTTGTCTGTGTTTCATCCTGTTATTGCCAAGTCTGCGGGCCCAGGAACCCCTGGGGGGAAATCAAATACAAGAAAGGCTGAAAAAAGAACGCGCCAGGAATATCCGCCTGCCGGCTTCAGATGTTCATTACCAGCAAACCAGAGCCTATGTGGAGGAACAGCCCGATTCCGATTATTTCCATGCCTCCCAGGAAAGCTACGAATCATTCCAGGATATGAAATTCGGGGTTCGCATACATTGGGGAATTTATTCCATTTGGAATATGCCGCATGAATCCTGGGACTTTTTGGAACTTTCCAACGAAGACAAACAGCGATACCAGCAATCCTATAAAACCTGGAATCCTACCGGATTCAACGCCGATGAATGGATGGACTTATTCCGGGAAGCCGGTCTCAAATGCTTTGCCTTCACCACCAAACATCATGAAGGTTTTTCGATGTTTGATACCAAAACCAGGGTAAAGCAACGAGCCAACTACCTGGCCCCCGGCGGACCGGCCCTTGAGGATTGCGACCTGTCTTACAGCATTATGGAAACACCCTTCCACCGCGACATCGTAAAGGAACTATGTGAATCCGCCAGACGTCACGATATCAAGATCGACCTGTATTTTTCCCACCCCGACTGGTATGACGCCGATTTCAGGCCCTATAATTACCATCCTCTCCAAACCCCCGATGGCAGGAATAACCCGCTGAATTACGGGGACAAGAACAGTTTTACAGATAGCTATGTGGATGGCAGGCATCCCGCTATGGTGACGGATCCTACTCCCTCCCAAAGGGAAAGAATGATTGAACGTCACCGGGAACAATTAAAGGAACTCCTCACCCAATACGGAAAAATCGATATGATATGCCTGGACCAATGGTTTGGTCCCACCGTATGGCCCGAATTGAAAAAAACCATCAAATTGGCCCGGACATGGCAGCCGGATGTAATGCTTCGCTGCCGCGGTATCGGAAATTACGGTGACTACTATACGCCGGAAGGGTTTGTGCCCGGAAAAAAAGAAAATACGAATATGCCCTGGATGGTGATCTATCCGCTGGCCAGCGGTTTCTCCTATGACAGGGCCGACAGCAACTACAAGGGAAGTACCTGGATCATAGACAACCTGGTAGATGCCGTTTCCAAAGGAGGGAATTTCATGGTCGGGATCGGGCCTGATGGCAATGGCCGTTTCCACCCCCGGGCGATCGAACAGTTGAAACAAACCGGCCAATGGCTGAAGGTCAATGGGGAAGGCATCTACGCCACCCGCTTTCGGAAAACCTGGAAGGAGGGTGATTTTGTGCGCTACACCGTTACCAAGGATAGGAAATATACCTATGCCTTTGTCACCAGGTGGCCGGGCCGGAAACTGATCCTTCATACCATAAAACCGTTGGCGGGATCAGAAATCAGGATGCTGGGATATGGTGCCCCGATCCCCTGGACATACAGTGAGGGACATCTGACCCTTTACCTGCCGGAAGCCCTCCAGCAGGTCAGCCGCCGCCCCTGCCAGTCGGCTTGGGGATTTCGATTACAGGAGGGGGTTGCCCGGTCAGGCAGCCCAATGGCTGTTAAATAAATTGGATGTCATCCCCGAAAAATCATATGTTCCCAACCCGCCCGCATCCCGGAGACCCTTTAACAAGGGAAAAACTGCCCCCGATACGCTGGGTCATGATATCCATGGCGTTTCTGGCCACGGTGCTCAATTACATTCACCGCCTTTCATTCACCTACCTGTCGGCAGGTGCCGATCTACGACATATCATCTCCGACCAGGCATTCGGATACATTGCAACGGCCTTCTTTATCGGCTATATGATCTCCAATGCCATGTCTGGTTTTGTGATTGACCGGCTGGGAACCCGCCTGGGTTACGCGATCTACATGGCCTGCTGGACCACGGCAGCCATGCTGCATGCCCTGGCCGTCAGTCCTTTTCAGTTCGGCATGTTTCGTTTCCTGCTGGGCTTTGGAGAAGCCGGAAACTGGCCTGCCGCCATAAAACTTACCGATGAATGGTTTACCCCCGAAGAGCGCTCCACGGCCACCGGCCTGTTTAACAGCGGGGCGGCCATGGGGGCCATGATTGCCCCGCCCCTGATAGCCTGGCTGGGCACTTCCTATGGCTGGCAGGCGAGCTTTGTGCTGGTCGGTTTGCTTGGCTATGCCTGGCTGGCCGTTTTCTGGTTCCTGTATTTTACACCCGGTAAGCCGGCAGAAAAAAAAGCGGAGCGGGCCATTCCCCCGTTGAAACTGCTGAAAACCCGGTTTGTCTGCTGGCTTTTTGTTTCCAAGTTTTTCATGGATCCCATCTGGTATTTTATCACCTTCTGGATAGGGCGCTACCTGGTAGACGTATATGGATGGAATCTTACCCGAATCGGTTGGTTTTCGCTAATCCCTTTTGTGATGTCGGATTTGGGGAATATTACCGGGGGCCTATGTACCCAGTTTATGATACGCACCGGCATTGCGGTTTCCCGTGCCCGTAAAATTACGGCCACGGTCTCGGGTCTTTTGCTGGCTTTTTCTTTGCTGCTTGGCCCGCTGTTGATTCACGGCGCGCCTGCAGCCATCCTGATACTGGCCATTGCCGGGTTTGGTCACGCAGCCTATACATCCAACACGATGTCCTTTCCGGCCGATGTGGTTCCCGCCAATGCCACAGCCTCCGTATGGGGACTGGTCAGTGTCGGTGCCGGACTCGGCGGGGCTTTTTTCCAGGCGGTCTCCGGTATTGCAGTCCACAGGATCGCAGCGCAAGCAGGGTATGCATCGGCTTATAATACTGTTTTTGCCGCTTATGGGTTGATTGCCCTGGTCGGCCTGGCCATAGTGGTTTTCCTGATGGGACCCCTGGTCCCCGATCGGCAACTGATGGCCTTGGCGGGCAGCCATCCCACTAACAAATTATCATCCATCAACAACGGGTAATCTATGGAATACAGACAATGCGGCAAATCGGAATTCAAATTTTCGGTCATTGGTATGGGCTGCTGGGCTTTTGGCGGGGGAGATTACTGGGGACCCGATAGCCAGCCGGATACCCATTCGGTGGTAAGGGCTGCCTTTGAGGCAGGCATCAATTATTTTGATACGGCAGAAGCCTACAATGAAGGGCGCAGCGAAATTGCCCTGGGAAAAGCCATTGCACCGATAGGGCGCGATCAGGTGTACATTGGCTCCAAGATCTCACCCTGCCATTGTTACCCCGCGATGCTCGAGCAGCATTGCGAGGCTTCCCTGAAAAGACTCGGGACCGATTACCTGGACCTTTACATGATACATTGGCCCATCCATGCCCATTCCATCCGGCATTTTACCCAAGATGAATCGGTCATCAATCACCCGCCTTTGCTGGAGGATGCCCTGGCCGCTATGGAATTGCTCCGGGCAAAGGGCAAGGTCCGCCAAACCGGTGTCAGTAATTTTAGCCGCCAGCGGCTCATGGAGATTCCTGCAGGCACCGGTGTGGTGGTCAATGAACTTCCCTATAACCTGCTCTGCCGGGCCATTGAACTGGATACTTTACCCTACTGTATACAGCAGGGCATGGGGGTAATAGGATATATGACCCTGATGCAGGGAATATTGACCAACCGGTTTAAGGAACTTCAGGAAGTGCCGGCCTGGCAGCGGAGAACCAGACATTTTAATGCCTCCGGATCCACCCTTTCCCGCCACGGGGAAACAGGCCACGAACAACCAACCCAAAAGACACTGGACAGCCTCCGTCTGGTGGCAGCCCAGGAAGGCCTGAGCCTGGCCGCACTGGCCACCCGCTGGGTCATTTCCCATCCGGCGATTACCTGTGCTTTGATCGGAGCGCGCAGCGTCAATAAACTTAGGGAAAATGTGCTGGCTGCCGAGGGCCGGCTTTCGCCGTTAACCATTGACAGACTTAACCGGTTGACCGCGGGTCTCAGAGACATAATGGGAAATCACTTTGATTACTATGAAAGCAAGGAAAATGACCGGACTTAGCGGGAAACTGATGGGAATAACCAGCCACTTTCAACAGGTGAACACCCATGTTGACGAAAAATAGGGAGTCTTAAAAAAAATAGTCGAACCATAAATAGGCCTTCCGGATAAACTTTGGAACATCCGTTCCGGAAAACGGGGTACTCGCAAATACGGAATTCCTATTGCTTTTTACAAACAACATTTTTGAATCAGTAAATCATCCCTTTATGAATGTTTCCCGGTTACGCGCCGTGCACGGAGCTCTCTGCCTGGCTTTTATAATGGCCTTGTCAGGGCACGCACAGGAAAGGATTCCTTTTGTCTGCTCCCCGCTTACCGAGCAGACTGATTTTTCCTCCAAGATGGTCGCCGGAGTGGACCGTTTCCTAACCAGGGAAACCGATCGGTGCATAACAGGGATCCCTTCGTTTTGGAAACGCGATTTTTCCTCCCCCGAATCTTTCGGGCGATCCATTTCAGCGTCCCGAACATTGCTATCCCTTCGCACAGGGGTCGCAGAGGAGCGTGTTTCACCGCAAATGGATATCCTTACCAACTTTGAGACAAGGGGGCTCGGGCCGTTTAGGCTGGAAATGACAGGATGTACCATCAGCGCGGTTCGTTGGAAGGTGCTGGATGGGCTATCTGCAGAAGGGCTGCTGCTGCAACCCAGGGGGCAGACCAGGGCCCGGGTGGTACTGATACCTGACGCCGATGTGGTTCCGGAAGTGCTGGCGGGGCTGAAACAAATGCCGGATGCCAGATACGGGGTGGCCCAGCGACTCGCCAATGCCGGATATGAAGTCCTGGTTCCTGTATTAATCAGCCGGGATGACAGGTATTCGGGTAATAAATCACTGGGACTTTACACCAACCAGCCCCACCGGGAATGGATATACCGCCAGGCTTATGAAGTGGGCAGGCATGTAATCGGTTATGAACTTCAAAAAGTATTTTCAGCCATTGACTGGATGGAGGCGCAAAACAAGCTGGAGCGGAAAGCCTTGCCCATTGGGGTAGCTGGCCATGGGGAGGGGGGACTACTTGCCATGTATGCATCAGCCCTGGACACCCGGATTTCCTGCACACTGGTCAGCGGATATTTTGACGGCAGGGAGCAGGTTTGGAAGGAGCCCATTTACCGCAATGTATTTGGTATGCTCAAACAATTCGGAGACGCTGAAATAGCCGTGATGTCCTGGCCTCGGGTCCTTATTGTGGAATACGCCCGGGGGCCTGAGCTCAAAGGTCCGCCGCCGGAAAAAAATTCCAGCGGAGAGCTTGCTCCGGGGCGCAGCGGTGCGGCCCCCGGCCAATTGACAACGCCCCTCATGGAACATGCCAGGGCGGAATGGATCAGGGCCAAAGAAATGGTTCCTGCCGGCAGGAACCACCTGCAATGGGTTTCCAGCAGAAACGGCCCTTTTGCCGAACAGGCAATCCAGGCTTTTTGCCAGGCCCTGCATGCAACCATACCGAACAGGTCCAAGGTCCCCATTGTTCATCCGCCGCTGAAAGCGAACCAGTGGCTGGATCCCGAACAGCGGCAGGAGCGGAGCGTCCGTGAAATGGAAGCCCATATACAGCGGGTGGCTGCTTTGTGCCACCGCACCCGGGATAAGAATTTCTGGGAGTTGCTCACTGGGGACTCCCTGTCCCAGCAGCCGGTTAAGGCGGCACTGCGTAAACAATTGGGGGAAGTACTGGGCTCCCTGCCAATACCCAGTATACCCGCTAATCCAAAAGCCAGACAGATCGCTGAAACTGACCGGTGGACCAGTTATGAACTAACGCTGGATGTATATGCGCCGGATGTTTTTGCCTGGGGGATACTGATGATTCCAAAGGGGATGCAACCGGGTGAAAAAAGACCAGTAGTTGTCTGTCAGCATGGGCTGGAGGGGCTTCCTGAGGACCTGCTTTCCACGGACACGGCCTCGGAGGCTTATTATTTTTATAAAAGCCTGGGGCTGAAACTGGCTTCAAAAGGATATATAGTTTTTATACCTCATAATTTTTACAAAGGGGGCAATAAGTTCAGGGTACTGCAGCGAAAGGCCAACCCGATCGGTCTGACCCTTTTTTCCGTGATCACGGCCCAGCATCGTCGCATCGTGGAATGGCTGGGCCAGCAGTCCTTTGTGGACGCATCCAAAATTGGATTTTATGGGTTATCCTATGGAGGGAAAACAGCCATGCGTGTGCCGGCCCTGGTGGAAGGATATGCGCTTTCGATCTGTTCAGCCGATTTTAATGAATGGATAGTAAAAAATACCACCGTGGATTATCCTTTTGGCTACCTGTATACGGAAGAATACGATATGCCCGAATGGGATCTTGGACATACTTTTAGTTATGCCGAAATGGCCGCGCTCATTGCTCCACGTCCTTTTATGGTGGAGCGTGGTCATATGGATGGGGTTTCCATTGATGAACTGGTTGACTTTGAATTTGCCAGAGTCAGAAGGCATTATGATGCCCTCGGCATTCCCCAAAGAACCAGGATTGAACATTTCAACGGACCCCATGGGATCCACGGGGTAGGCACCTTTGAATTCCTGGATACTTTCCTTCGGGAAGGTCGCCATTAATTAGTATGGGGCTGGCGTGCTGACGGAACCAAGATAGATTAGGGATATTTCCTTATTTAAGGCAGTTTCATACCGGCAGGTACTGTTCCTTTTGGATCCGGAAAAGCTTAATTGGAAGGGCCCAAACCAGCCATGCATCCTGCGTTATTTAGAAAAGCTTCCAGGAGGCCCTGCCCAGGAACAGGTCCGGCTCCAGGAATCAGCAGATCATGCCAGGGGGACTTTCCCCAATACGAATTGCGCTGCGTAATGCCTGTTTTGTCAGAGGATCTATTGCTATGAACTTGCTGGACCTCAGTAATAAAAAGACCCGGGGGGGCAGGGTATGCTTGTTTTTTTTACAGGGCCGATGAGCTCAGGTTTCCATCCCCAGGCAAGGGGTCTACCTGGTTTTGAATGAATAGGCTACTGAGAGCAGTTTTCTGCTCCCTTAGGGGACTTCTAAAGAGCGCATATCCCCGAGAGCCCCATCATGTATATAAATTTTCCCATGAGTACCAACAGCAGCCGGTTCCGACCGAAAAGATGGCTTCCCTGCATGAATATAGGGATCCCACGGCCCATGAGCTGCAAATCCCCTAAAATTTATCCATATTGTTTCAGAAGCAAACAGGATCATATTGCTGAAATTAAAGGACGAAAAAGGACCGGGGAAATCCGGCGGAAGTAAGGACAATGGCAGATAACCTGCTTTCAAGGCAAGAAAGGACAGATCATCATGGCGGACCTGATGATGCCATTATAAAGGGCAGGGTAGCGCATTCCCTACCACAAAGGAATTAAAAGAATGAACCGATATAATTGCGCTGGCGGTAAAATACGGGCCACCCAGAGGGCACGGATTCCAGGATAAGGATAAATCCGTCAACAGGATTGTCCTGACAGAATTTAGTCAGCTGGCAGGGCAATCTACCCTGAAACGACATTTAATTGACAGGATAGGTTTGAATTTATTGGAAAATGTATTCTATACTGTCGCAGAGCGAAATTCGCTGTATAAAAAGACGATCTACTTCCCAACCGTCAAATTCTTATGCGAACGGTAAGGTAGTAAGCTATGTGTTAATACAGAGGATAATGGCTTGGGGATTAGCCCTCAGATCACAGAGAGCCTATTCCGGCCCTTTATCTCAACAAAGCCAACCAGTCAGGGCACAGATTCTGGATTGGGTCTGAGCTATGATATCATCAAGGCTCATGGGGGGAGGGTAGGGCATTCAACCCTAACCAATGATTAACACGGCCTGCCAGATCATTTTTAAAAACGGACACCAGGTGGAATACTCCCGGAGGGATCAGCGGTTTGGATAAAGGGAATTTATTTTCTTAATAAAACGGAGTTCCCGATTGTAAATGATTATTATTATTTAATATTAAACCTAAAAAATGACTCATGACAGGAACTGCGCCCGATTATTTAAACCCCCAATTGCCCATAGGGTTACAGCATTTCAAAATCCCCGTTGTACAGGCAACTCCAGAAAGTGTACGCGGATACGGGTGGCTGGTAGATGATCCTGCAGCCTGCCAGATTGAAATAACAAGATGGCCTGCCCAGGGATATAGGCCTGTCGACACAGATAGTGGGGATGAAGGGGGCACAACAGAAGGCATATTTTCAAGCGAATGGAAAGGGGATATCCTTTATGGCAGCAACGAAGCGGTAGGTGGGCATTACATATTGGGTTATGCCAAAGAACCGGAGCTAGCTACAGTGCATCACGAATCCAAACCCAAAAAAATATTGATGTGGCACGCCAATTATCATCCCGATGGCGGTCAGTTGTTTTTTCCATTGGAAAACAAACCATATCTGGTTCCCGTTGCGCTTCCCGGTGATGATATACGCCCCGAACAATTCATCTGCTTTTTGTGCAATGGACTTCAGGGATTATACATTCATGCTAATATATGGCACGAAGGTGTTTTTGCCATCAACGGAAAACGGCGTTTTCTGGACCGCCAGGGCGCTGTGCATGCCCGGGTATCTGTAGACTTCGCCCGGGAATTTAATTGCCTGCTGGAAATTCCCTTAACAGATTTATGGTAAAGACTCCCTGAGTAAGGTTTGATTTCATTTAAGTGGGGAAGGTATCTGGGAAAAAAAATTACCATCGGGGGTCCCGGTGGGCAGGGGGAGAACGGTTTTGTAATTAACCGATATGCATGGCCCATTGTATTATATAACGCTGTCTGGATTGGGCTTAAACGGGCGGGTCAGGCGGGGATAAAGTTGAAGGGGAAGTGCTCCGCCAGGGAAGCGAGCCGCCAATTAAATGGGTAATAGGTGCCTTCCCTGTTAGCGATTGAACTGCCCTTATGGCTTGTTTGACAGCTATCGGCGATTTTGTTATTTTGATCTTTACTTTCTGTTCAGCCTGTTAATATAATACAGATCATTAGTGTCTCGTTAAAACAATAAGCAGTTCTTTGAAAGTCTTGATGTGCTTGTATTTCAGGCGATTTTAGGTGCGTGACGATTTGAAATTGCCAAAATCATAACTTTCTGAAAATCAGCGAGTTTATGAATCAGGGT